>JBDTKP010000031.1:0-32318 GCA_039935255.1 Gelidibacter sp.
GCTTGTTTGTCCCGCAACCGAAGTATTCTCTTCAGCCCTCCGTATTAAATATGGCATTACGTCTCTTACGGGACCAAAGGGCACATATTTAGCAACATTATAACCACTTGCAGCTAAATTGAAACTAATATGATCACTCATGCCATAGAGCTGACCAAACCATACGCGGTTGTCGTTTTTGTCGATATCCAATTGCTCCATAAGAGTCATTGCCAAATAGCAACTTTGTTCGTTATGTGTTCCTATAAATAAGGAAATAGTCGCAATATTTCTAAGAATATATTCTAACGTTTCATCAAAAGTTAAATCAGTAGCTTCTTTTGTGGCACAAATAGGTGAATCATAGCCTTGCGCTTCGGCTCTATCCCTCTCTTTTTCCATATAAGCACCGCGCACAATTTTTACACCAATTGTAAAACTATTAGTCTTCGCACGTTCATGAAGTAACTTAAGATAATCGAGCCTATCCCATCGGTACAATTGCAAGGTATTATAAACAATAGGGATCCCCGTATTATACTTTCGCATCATATCCTCAACCAAATCATCGGTTGCTTCCTGTAACCAACTTTCTTCGGCATCGATCAAAATCTCAACATCTTTCGCTTGTGCCAGTTTACAAACCTTATCATAGCGTGCCACGACCCTATTCCATTCATCTTGCTCTTCGGCAGTAAACGGCTTCCCTTCTCCTTTTTTTTGATACAAATAAGATCTTCCAAAACCAGTGGGTTTAAATACGGCAATTGGCATGGATTTCCTCTCATCCGCAAAATTGATGATTTTCATGGTTTTTTCCATAGCGGCATCAAAATGCGATTCTGTTTCTTTCCCTTCTACTGAAAAGTCCAAAACGGAGCTCACGCCTTTAGCATACATTTTGTCAATAACTGGCAAGCAATCCTCTTCGTTAACACCGCCACAAAAATGATCGAAAACAGTTGATCTAATTAAGCCTTCTACTGGTAAGTGAGCTTTTAAGGCAAAATTTGTCGCTGCAGTACCTATCCTCACCAAAGGTTGATGGGAAATCATCTTAAACAAAAAGTAAGCGCGCTCTAGCTCTGAATCACTTTTTAATCGAAAAGCGATTTCTGTATTTTCAAATAATTCTGTCATTGCCATAGTTGGGGAAATAAAAATCAAATATATTCATTCATTCCCTATTATTTAATTTAAAACTGCTTATTTTCAACCTCAATTATAAACATCAAATAAATGACCTCTATTATCACAAATGCCTATGCCGTGCATTTTAATGCCACAGGATATGAAGAACTAAATAAGTATTTGAGAAACAATCGATTCTCAAAAATATTTATCATTGTGGACAACCATACGCATGTCCATTGTTTACCTCATTTCATGGCTAAATTAGAAACAGATTTGGAATGTGAAATCATTGAAATTGAAGCTGGTGAAGCCAATAAAAATATAGATACCTGCGTTGGCGTCTGGAATGCATTATCAGAACTAGGTGCCGACCGAAAAAGCCTCATCATTAATGTGGGTGGTGGCGTTGTAACAGATTTGGGTGGATTTGTAGCTTGTACCTTTAAGCGTGGTTTGAAATATATCAATGTCCCAACGTCGCTTTTGGCAATGGTTGACGCTTCTGTAGGAGGTAAAACCGGAGTGGATCTGGCGGCACTTAAAAATCAGGTGGGTGTAATCTCATCAGGCGATATGGTGCTTGTGGATACTAGTTTTTTAAATACACTGCCTCAAAACCAATTAAAAAGTGGATTGGCGGAAATGTTGAAACACGGTCTTATTTATGACGCACATTATTGGAATAAGTTTTTAGACCTAAACAGTTTAGATTTAAATGATCTGGATGATTTAATTCATCAATCAATTCAAATAAAAAACACAATTGTCACAGAAGATCCGTTTGAACAGGGGGTGCGTAAAACCCTCAATTTCGGACACACTCTAGGTCACGCTATAGAGTCATATTTTTTAAGTGAACCAGACAAACAAGAGCTGCTTCATGGCGAAGCTATTGCCATTGGAATGATAATGGAGACTTATATTTCCGTTGAGTTATTAGCCTTTCCAAAAGCTGACCTCGAAATCATAAAAGAAACTTTTCTTAAAATCTTTAGCAAAATCTCCATAGCGTCCTCAGATTATGGAGCTATTATCAAACTTTTAAAATATGATAAAAAAAATGAACATGGAAACATCAATTTTGTGCTTTTGGAAAATATTGGCGTGCCGAAAATTGATTGTTTGGTGGAAAACGAATTGCTTATCGAAGCTTTCGAATATTACAAATCATAGATACCGCTCTTTGATAACTTGAACGTGATGGTTTTCGTGTCCTACAATTATATAAGCGGCAGCCCTTACTGAAAGAGCGCTGTTATTAGCAATGCCTACTGTGGTCAAGGTTTTTTGATCAAAACTTTCAAATAAAGATATGGTAGCCATTCGCACACTCTCATATTCTGACAGCAAACTATCAATGCTTCTATTATCCGCATCACTATGAGCAACAAAAATATCTTGATCAAAACCAGAGAGCTCAATCTTATCTTTTCTAGCAATACACAAGGCTCGATAGGCAAACACACGTTCAGTATCAATTAAATGAAGCATAATTTCTTTCACGGTCCATTTCCCTTCAGCATAACGATAACTAAGCTTCTCCACTTCAATACTTGTGATAAAAGAGATTATCGATTTATGGCTTTCTTTTAAAAGATGCATTATGTTCTTCATCCCAACCCTATTAATATAGGCTTGAAAGTAAGGATCATACTCATTTGAATCGAGCTCAATACTTGTCATACACATTACTTTAAACTGTTAAATATAAAAATACCCTTAATTGATTACTCAAAGAAGGGCAAATAGCTATTAGAGTTTAAAAAACAACTACAATTCGTTGAAAATAGAATGCATTAATCGTTTTTTATCATTTATGCTCTCTTCTAATGAAATCATGGTCTCAGTCCTGTAAATACCCTCAATATCATCCAACATAAATATAATGTCTTTAGCATGAGATGTGTTTTTCGCTCTAATTTTACAGAAAATATTAAATTTCCCAGTAGTAATGTGAGCTACGGTAACAAATGGAATCTCACTAATACGCTCTAAGACGAACTTTGTTTGAGAGGTATTGTTTAAGAAAACCCCGACGTAAGCTATAAAAGAATAACCAAGCTTTTTATAATCCAAAGTCAAAGAAGAGCCTTGGATTATTCCTGCTTCTTCCATTTTTTTAACGCGAACGTGAACTGTTCCGGCAGAAATTACTAATTTTTTAGCAATATCCGTAAACGGAACTCGTGTATTATCAATTAACATGTCTAAAATCTGATGATCAATTTCATCTAACTTGAACTTTCCCATTATTGTAAAATATTAAATTTTTTACAAAAATAATAGAAATTTGTTGAAGATAATACATCAAAAGCTAGAATGTTTCCACAAATAGTGGGTATTTTTCATTATTTATGAATACGAAATCGATTGCGTCACCCTCATTTATCTCTTCATTGACATTGAAATACACCAATTGTTCCTGGGCATTAATCTCTTTGTGTCCAAAAAAACAGCTTAAGTCTAAAATCTTTTCGATTTTAGGAGTAAAAACGATCCGATTTTGCTCAAGTTCTTCTTCGTATTGCACTGCAATATCCAATATTTGATAGGTATCTCCTCTTTTAATCTTCGCCTTTCGGATAATTATGTCGTAAAACAACTTTTCGTTTTCGGGAATTTTTAAATATTCTAACTCATATTTTCCATGTAACTTATTAAAAGCAATCTCAACCAAGCCTATCCATAAAGACTGGACGATCAAACCCCTTACCTTATCTCTATTGTAATCACCAGGATAATGCCCGGCCTCAAACAAAATTGTTGGCACATTCAATGCTTGAAACGTATCCCCCACGCAGTTAATATTAAATGAATCATCATAAACTCCCACTTGATTGGGAATTTGCTCCTGGAGGTTTCTATTCATTTTAACGATAAGGTCCATAGCCTTCTTTCGAGTTTCCGTAATCGAACACGCTTCATCTTGTGCTGGTGCCAAAAAGGAAACCGTCGCTGACTTGTTATTCGGGCCAGCACTGAAAATGGTACGCTGCCCATGAAGATTAAAACAGAAATCGGGTTTAAAACTCTCAAAACATCCTCTAAGCACTATGCTTTCTGGCTGTGTCAAGCTTTGTGCATCTCTATTTAAATCCACTCCATTTGCGTTTAGACGCGTGTATAACCTAGAGCCATCTGGACTTAGCATTGGAATAATACCAACTGTGCATACTTGCAAAAGTTTTTTAACAGTTTCATTTTTTAAATCGGCCAATATATTCAAAAGATCAAACACCGCCTTAGTGGTCGTGCTTTCATTTCCGTGCATTTGAGACCACATAAAAACCTTTTTATCTCCAGACCCAATTTTTATAAAATGAATGTCCTCGTTCAAAACCGAGGCTCCAATAACACTTATATCAAAACGCCCACTGTGTTTTTCGAGAAGATTTTTTATATGATCAGCATTAATATAACGTCCAAAAAGAGACGACTCGTGGTAGTGTTGATAATCGATTTTTAAGTATCCTTTATTCATGTAAATTAATTGTGCTACAAATGTAAACAATTGATTATTTACATTTGTAAACACAGCGATGTCTGTTTGTTGTTTACAAGACTATACAAACGACCATCGGTTCGTAACAACACCCTCTCTAGTAACAGGTAAAAATTATTAACTTCTATTTAAAACGTTTAAACTTATTAAAATCAGTCAATTGGAATCAATTACATTAACCAAAACTTTAAGCAAATAAAATTTTAATTGTTAAATAATAGCAGTAGAAGATTGTATTTATTACATTTGTAACTCAACAAAGTGCAAGCCTGAGTTTACAATGATAAACAGTGATGATTTCACGAAACGACTTCAAAAAGTCATGGATTATTATGCAGAGACTGCCTCTTCCTTCTCGGAAAAAATAGGTGTTCAGCGTTCAAGTATTTCGCATATCTTATCCGGTCGGAATAAACCTAGCTTAGATTTTGTTATGAAAATTTTGTCCTCCTTTCCGGAAGTTGAACTTTATTGGCTGCTGAATGGCAAAGGTGATTTTCCCTCCGAACCACAAAAAACTACGGTTGAGAAAAAACAAGATTTTCGAACTTTAGATCGGTCAGTAAATGTGCCAATACAAAAAGGTGAGAAAAAAATTGATAAAATCGTTATCTTTTATAAGGATGGTACTTTTGAAGAATTTGTGAAAAACTAGTTTTTTCATCAAATAAAGCTACTCATCAACTTTTAGAAATTTCAATCTTGAATAACTTTCTTTTGGTTAGTTTTGCAATCTAAACCTTATGAATATGAAATTGCCGTTAGTTTTTATAGGCTTACTCCTTTTAACAAGTTGTTATAATAAAAAACGTGAGTGTAAAGATTTTAAAACCGGTACGTTTGAGTTTAATTACACAACGGATGGTGTTGAGAAAACAGGACGATTTGTGAGAACAGATAGTACCAATATTGACTATTATGAAAATAAGATCGACACAGCTTCTATCCGCTGGATTAACGATTGCGAATTTATCATGAAGCATATCAATCCAAAAAACATGAGTGAAGAAAAAGCCATCCACATGAAAATTTTATCTACTTCTGATGACTCATATACCTTTGAGTACAGCTTAGCTATTCAGCATGGTAGTCAGCAAAAACACATAGAAAAAGGGACTGCGAAGAAAATAAGATAGGAAGATTGAATTTACTTCTGACAAAGAATACTATAACCTAGCCCAGCTCCTTTAAGAAGCCATCTCAGGCATCGTCAATTTATTATACCGTCTCATATATTTCAATTGGTTTAAAACGATCAAAGGTGACAAAATGGGCTTGTTACCAGTTATGTTGTAAAGTTTTTTAACAATGCTCTTTTTGAATTCCTTTTTGCAAGAAACTACTTCGAGATAGAATCATAACAAACGTCTTTAGCGGAAGAAATGCCCAGTTTCACTATGACCTACACTTTAGGCTATAACACTTTAAACTTTTTTATAACTCCAATCCAGAACTCTGGGTAATTCCTCACGATTTAAGAATTTTTTATAAAACCGCTAGATCAAGCTGGTTTAAAACCGAGCAGTTGGTGAGAAATTATTGCATTTGAAGGTCACTAAAGATGCATTTCTCTCTTTCTATTTGGAGGGTTTCTAATAATACTTATAACAATTTCAACTTCTTTCTGAAAATATACAACACAGACTTCAAATTTCACTTTAAAACCTTGGGAAATAATAGACCGTAATGCTTCTTGATGACATTGTATAATTCTATAGCTTTTCTATCTATAATTGTTTTAATCAAGCAACTTAAGACACATGACAAATAAACAATTTAGAATAACGTTACTTGTCCATTTCCTTCTTCTTGATCCTCATCATCAGAATTATCCACCGAATCCGATTTAGGAACTCCAGAAATTTCATCTCCAGAAATATCATCTTCATCCACAACTTCAATCTCTTCTGCTGATACTTCTTCTGGGGCTTCATATGGCAACGGCTCCATCAAACTAATTTGATTGACTTTCTCTTTAGTCAATTGGTTTCCTAAAGCAGCAATGCCTTTAATGGCGATGAACTCTTCAAGATTTACCTCCCAATTTTCTTTTCTGTCCTTTCCACGTTCTTTCGTAAATTCGACTTCAACCATCGGCTTCCAATCGGTTGAAATAATTTCCAGCTGCGATTTAGGATGGTCGGAGATAAATAACTCTTCCCTGCCTTCTTGTTCAATCAGAAAGCGCTTCACATAATAGCGTTCTTTGTCGCCATCAAAATAAATGGCCGAAATTGGTTTCTTAGGGATCCATTTTTCCAGAACAATCATATCATCCTCAAAACGCGAGGTTAATTCTGGCAAAATAGTCTTAAGAATGCCCGATTGATTGATAATTAATAAGCGATCTTCTCCTCTAAACTCTCCAATCAGCTCGCCTCTTCCATCGGCATTCAAGCGCTGGACGGCATCGTCAAACCATATTTTGCGAGGTTTTAAAGTAGAGATACCTTTCTCTTTAAGCTCAATTTTTCTGATGGCGTGCTTGGTAACAAGATTACCCTTAGAATTTCGACCTTTAATTAAAATATCTGCAAAATCAAGATCCCATTTCAGTTTTTTGACACTTCCAACTTGCCTAAGGAAAATAGTAATCACTTCTGCCTCTCCATTAGGATTGGCTGAAAAATACCAAGCTGTGGAGCCTTTACTACCGTTAGTCAAATCATATTCTCTATCGCGCGTGACGCCCAAAACGGAGAAGCGTTTCACGTAAGAAGGGCCTTTGGCACCATCACGGTAAACCATATTATAAATGGTGCGCTTATCATTTCTATTGAATACTTCGACATTTATAATATCCTTACCAACAAAGGTTTTAGCATCGACCTTGGTAACCATCATTTTGCCATCTCTTGTAAAAACGATAATATCATCAATATCACTGCAATCGCATACGTATTCGTCCCTTTTCAGTGAGGTACCTATAAATCCTTCTTCTTTATTGACATAAAGCTTTGTATTTCTGATGACTACTTTAGAGGCATCAACGTCGTCAAATAAACGGATTTCTGACAACCGCTCTCTGCCCTTACCATATTCCTTTTTAAGTCTTGTGAAATAGGCAATTGCATAGTCTATCAAATGTATCAAATCGTGTTTTACCTGGGCGATTTGCTCTTCAAGAGCATCAATTTTTTGTTGCGCTTTGTCAATATCAAATTTAGAGATCCGTTTAATTCTGATTTCTGTTAAACGCTCTATATCTTCATTCGTAATGGCCCGCTTCAAGTGCTTGATATGGGGCTGAAGCCCTTTGTCAATAGCACTTACAACACCTTCCCAAGTTTCTTCTTCTTCAATATCACGATAAATTCTGTTTTCTATAAAAATGCGTTCCAAGGATGCAAAATGCCATTGCTCTTCAAACTCATCGAGTTTAAGTTCAAGATTCTGCTTTAAGAGCTGAACGGTTTTGTCCGTAGAGTGACGCAGCATTTCTGTTACCCCAACAAAAAGTGGCCTGTTATTTTCAATAACACAGCCCAATGGCGAGATAGACACCTCACAATTGGTAAATGCGTATAGCGCATCAATGGTTTTATCAGGTGAGATACCCGTAGGTAAATGGACTAAAATCTCAACTTTAGCCGCGGTATTATCGTCAATTTTCCTGATTTTAATCTTGCCTTTCTCATTCGCCTTTAAAATAGAATCAATTAATGACGATGTATTGGTACTAAAAGGAATTTCACTTATAACTAAGGTATTTCTATCTAATTGTGAGATTTTCGCTCTCACACGCACTTTTCCACCACGTAAGCCATCTTTATAATCCGTAATATCAATAATTCCGGCAGTCGGAAAATCGGGATAAATAGTGAATTTATTTCCCTTCAGATGTTTTATTGACGCATCAATTAATTCAATAAAATTATGAGGAAGAATTTTTGTGGAAAGTCCGACAGCAATTCCCTCACCGCCTTGTGCCAACAATAACGGGAACATCACTGGAAGGTTAACTGGTTCTTTTCGCCTGCCATCATAAGATGATTGCCATTCCGTGATTTTTGGATTAAAAACCACATCCGTAGCAAATTTTGACAAGCGCGCTTCAATGTAACGTGATGCCGCCGCACTGTCTCCCGTGAGAATATTCCCCCAGTTACCTTGGGTATCAATTAGTAAATCTTTTTGACCGATTTGCACCATGGCATCGGCAATACTAGCATCTCCATGAGGATGGTATTGCATGGTATGTCCAACAATATTGGCTACTTTATTATAACGCCCATCATCCAAGTCTTTCATAGACTGCATGATACGCCGCTGAACAGGTTTAAACCCATCTTCAATAGCAGGAACCGCTCGCTCAAGGATAACATATGAAGCGTAGTCTAAAAACCAATCTTTAAACATCCCACTGACCCTCGTAATAGTTCCGTTACTTGAGCTTTCCTGAATGTTTTCATCTTCATTATGTAAGTGATCTTCTTCCAATGTAGGTTGTATTAATTAGTAGGTTTGGTATTTTTTTAATCATTTTACTCAGAGATTCTCTAATATAACACCTTTTCTTGTTACTATCTAAAGTCACATTAAAGGTGTCCTTTTTTGTATGACCTTGCGAGCTTTTAATAAAAAGAGTCAAACTTTTATAGACAACATAATTCTTACTCTTAAAGGCCATCAATCGAGATTTATAGAATTGTACTTGATATTCCCTGTAATTGAAATGATCTAACCACAAAAGGCCTTTATTAATAAGGATGACTTTTACACCATCACTATCATATTCAAAATATTTTGAAACAACGTGAACAAAAAAAAACAAACTCATAAACCCAGCTAAAATAAGATGAAAAACCACTATTAGATTGGGCGTCAATTGATATAAGGAACCGCATAAAGTCGTCAACAAAATGGCAAGCACCATCTGCATAAAAGATACTGATACAATAGTATTTCTAACCTTTGCATTATTAGTTCTCATGAACCTCTTCCACTATATCTAATTCTACTTTAAGATTGTCAATTATAAATTCTTGTCGGTCCGGTGTGTTTTTACCCATGTAAAACTCAAGCATCGCTTCAATGGACATATCTTTATCTAACATGACAGGGTCCAAACGGATGCTCTCTCCAATAAAATTGACAAATTCATCTGGTGAGATTTCACCCAGACCTTTAAATCGAGTGATTTCTGGTTTTGGTTTTAATTTTTCAATGGCATCGCGACGTTCTTGTTCTGAATAACAATAAATGGTTTCTTTCTTATTTCTAACCCGAAACAACGGCGTTTGTAAAATGTACAAATGACCTTCCTTGATCAATTCTGGAAAAAATTGCAGAAAGAACGTAATCAATAATAAACGAATATGCATCCCATCCACGTCAGCATCTGTTGCTATCACTATATTGTTGTAACGTAAGTCTTCAATAGATTCCTCAATATTTAAAGCGGCTTGGAGGAGATTAAATTCCTCGTTTTCATAAACGATTTTTTTACTCATACCATACGAATTCAAGGGCTTCCCTCTTAAACTGAATACGGCTTGAGTATTGACATCTCTTGATTTGGTTATACTTCCTGATGCAGAATCACCCTCCGTAATAAATAAAGTAGACTCTAAATACCGATCGTTCTTAATATCTCCAAAATGCACGCGGCAATCTCGCAGTTTTTTATTGTGCAAGTTTGATTTTTTAGCGCGATCCTTTGCAAGCTTTCTTATACCTGACAACTCTTTGCGTTCACGTTCTGCCTGAAGAATTTTACGCTGTATTTTATCAGCCGTTTCGGGGTTTTTGTGTAAAAAGTTATCTAACTGTGTTTTTACGAAGTCGTTAACGAAGGTTCTTACCGTTGGCAAGTCGCCCCCCATATCTGTCGACCCCAATTTAGTTTTGGTCTGACTTTCAAAAATAGGCTCCATTACTTTTACGGCAACCGCAGTAACGACAGATTTCCGAACATCGGCGGCATCATAATTTTTACCGTAAAATTCTCTTATGGTCCTTACTAAAGCTTCACGATAGGCCGCCAAATGCGTTCCTCCCTGGGTTGTGTTTTGTCCGTTCACAAAGGAATGGTACTCTTCACTATATTGCGTTTTGCTATGCGTTAAAGCAATCTCTATGTCTTCTCCTTTGAGATGGATGACAGGATAAGTCCTATCGGACTCGCTGATGTTCTCTTCTAGTAAATCTTTTAATCCATTTTCACTATAATATTTTTCGCCGTTGAAAATAATGGTCAAACCTGTGTTGAGATACACATAGTTTTTAAGCATTTTCTCAACATATTCGTTGCGATATTTGTAATTTTTAAAAATCGCTTCGTCAGGAATGAATGACACCTTGGTACCTTTACGTCTTGATGTATCATCCAACAATTCTTGATTGGTGAGATTACCTTGTTAAAATTCTGCGGAAGCGGATTTATTATCACGTGTAGACTCTACGCGAAAAAAATTGGATAAAGCATTGACCGCTTTGGTACCAACCCCATTAAGTCCTACTGATTTTTTAAAGGCTCTAGAATCGTACTTACCTCCCGTATTCATTTTAGAAACCACGTCCACCACCTTGCCAAGTGGAATGCCACGCCCGTAATCGCGCACAATGACCTTATTGCCCTGAATAGAGATTTCAATGGTCTTGCCTGCTCCCATAACATATTCGTCAATGGAATTGTCTAAAACTTCTTTTAGAAGAATATAAATCCCATCATCTGGTGAGGAGCCATCGCCAAGCTTACCAATATACATCCCAGGACGCATACGGATATGCTCTTTCCAATCGAGCGAACGTATATTATCTTCGGTATAGTCGGTTTCTAAAGACATAAGGCGGTAAAAATTTAGATAGGTTGCTAATATAACATTTCGCCACAGAACATAAAACCGCAATGTGCTAAAATAATTAACAAGGTTTTAATGTTTGGGGCTTGAATTTGGGAGTTGTAAATTAGTAGATTTTATTTTATCTCTACTAAGTAATTTCTATTTTAATTCTATTCTTTACTTTTTCCTTTAAATGTAAAATACAAAATCGGAATAATAAGAATTGCCAATGCAATAATTAAAGAGGTAATAAACACCAATTTAAATACATAGAAAAGTACCACAAAGAAGATAATTGCTGCGGCAAGCCATAATATAATTTTCATAAAGTTTCAATTTTGATCCAAATTTAAAGATAAGCATAAAATTGATATCTATGAAATAATGTTATTGCAGATACTACTGAATAATGTTATTTTTAATTACTATCAAACAATATACCTATAATTTCAGCAAGCGTGACGAATTGCCAGTTCTTGAAGCCTCAATAAATGTATTGTTAAGGACAGCGTCAAAAAGCAGCAATTACTAATTCCGAAAAGTCAACCCTAAGTACTTTCTAAACGTTAAACAAGAAATGCATAACGTCACCATCTTTAACAACATAATTTTTTCCTTCAACGCGCATTTTTCCAGCTTCTTTAACCTTGGCCTCACTGCCTAAGGCTGAAAAATCCTCGTAGGCGATAACCTCTGCCCGGATAAAGCCTTTTTCAAAATCTGTATGGATCACGCCTGCCGCTTGTGGTGCAGTTGCACCAACGTCAACGGTCCATGCACGGACTTCTTTGACGCCTGCTGTGAAATATGTTTGTAGCTTTAAAAGCTTATAAGCTGAACGGATCAATTTTGATGAACCTGGTTCTTCTAAGCCGATATCTTGCAAGAACATTTGACGTTCTTCATAGCTGTCCAATTCATTAATATCTGCCTCTGTACCAACTGCTAATACCAATATTTCAGCGTTCTCATCTTTCACCGCATCTCTTACTTGATCCACATAAGCATTACCTGTCGCTGCCGAGGCTTCATCTACGTTGCAAACGTACATGACTGGCTTATCTGTGATGAATTGTGCAGGAACAACAAACTCGTCATAATCTTCTTTGTCAAATTCTAGAGCTCTGATAGAAACTCCGGCCTCTAAGGCTTTCTTAATTTTTAATAAGACGGCTTCTTCTTTTTGAGCTTCTTTATTCCCGGTTTTGGCGGCGCGTTTTACCTTTTCAAGTTTTTTATCAACCGTTTCCAAATCTTTTAATTGGAGCTCCATATCAATGGTTTCCTTGTCTCTAATTGGATTGATGCTGCCATCCACGTGAATGATATTATCATTGTCAAAACAACGCAGAACGTGTAAAAGCGCATCCGTTTCTCTGATGTTTGCCAAGAATTGGTTACCCAAGCCTTCACCTTTACTAGCGCCTTTCACCAAACCTGCAATATCTACAATTTCTACGGTAGCAGGCTGTACACGCACAGGTTTTACCAAAGCCTCCAACCGCTCCAATCGTGGATCAGGGATATTGACAATCCCAATATTTGGTTCAATAGTACAAAACGGAAAGTTGGCACTTTGCGCTTTAGCGTTAGATAAACAGTTAAAAAGGGTTGATTTCCCTACGTTTGGCAATCCTACAATTCCGGCTTTCATTGAAAAACTTGTATTTCGTTCCTACAACGGCAGGAATCTTATTAAAAATAAATCGCATTTTTTTGCGACTGCAAATTTAGTCAATTATCTGAATTATTTGCATAAAAAAATCCCAAGCTCAACTCAGGATTTTTGATTTATATATTTTGTGTTAAATTAACCTTCAGGATGCATAAAACGCTGTTTTCCTAAAAGTTGTTCTTCGGTTTCCATATGCTCATCATCAGGCACACAACAATCTACAGGGCATACCGCTGCACATTGTGGCTCCTCATGAAAGCCTTTACATTCCGTACATTTGTCTGGAACAATGTAGTAAATCTCATCGCTGATAGGCTCTTGGGACTCATCAGCATCCACTTCCTTACCATCTGGAAGCACTACCTTACCTTTTAAACTGGTACCATCTTTATATCTCCAATCGTCTGAACCTTCATATATTGCAGTGTTCGGACATTCTGGCTCACAGGCACCGCAGTTTATACATTCATCGGTTATTATAATTGCCATAGCATCTTAGTCGTTAAAAAATTTAAAACTTTAGAAAAATATGATGAGAATTTATAGGTTTTAATATGATTTTCACACTTTTTAAAACCATTTAGAAAAAGTTAAGACTTAAACAAATCTCGTTCATTTCATTTTTCTAACTTTGCGGTGCAAAAATAACGCCAAAACTATTCATAACCAAATACAGAATGGATTTACAACAAAGAATTAACGCTTTCGTAAAACTGGGAGAATTTATCCAGCAATTCTCAACAGAAAGCTTTAAAAAAAATGATAATATCAATGCCAACACGCTGTTTTTTGATGGCTTTAAGCACCAAATCAAATTGGCACAAGAACACAATGGTTGGTTTACTAAAGAAAATATCGCATTCGCGTTAGATGGTTGGTCTAAATCACTGAATTGCAAGATCATTAATCAATGGCTATCAAAGTATAACTTCAGCAATACAATACCTAAGAAAGTTGTTGTGATTATGGCGGGAAACATCCCTTTGGTAGGTTTTCATGACTTCCTGTCGGTGCTTATTTCTGGACATGATGTTATTGTAAAACAATCTTCAAATGATAAGTACCTCCTACCTTATTTAGCAAAATATTTAGAACATATAGAGCCCGCATTTAAAGGAAAAATTACGTTTACTGAAGAAAAACTAACCGAGTTTGATGCGATTATAGCAACAGGAAGTGATAATACTGCACGTTATTTTGAACATTATTTCAAAGGAAAACCCTCAATTATAAGAAAAAACAGGAATTCCGTCGCCATATTGACAGGTGATGAAACTGACGCTGAACTCAAGTCGCTTTCAGAAGATATTTTCAGATATTATGGTTTAGGCTGCAGGAATGTATCTAAGTTATTTGTACCAAAAGATTATAATTTTGATAGCTTCTTTAATGGCGTTTATGAGTGGCATCCTATCATCCATCAAAATAAATACGCCAATAATTATGATTACAATAAGGCTGTTTACCTAATGAGCGAATTTGACTTGTTAGAAAACGGCTTTTTAATGATCAAAGAAGACACAAGTTACAGCTCTCCAATTGCGACGCTATTTTATGAGTACTATAACGATATCGACTCCTTAAAACAACAACTTATAGAACACAAAAATAATATTCAATGTGTTGTTTCTAATGGGATTGCAGAGAACTCTGTGAGTTTTGGACAGACACAACATCCACAGTTATGGGACTATGCCGACAATGTTGATACAATTGCATTTTTGTTAAAAATGTAGGTGATAAATTATCATTTTATTACCTTCATTTGCTTTTGAATTGAGCACCTTTGTATCTTTGAAAAAACCAAAACCAATGAAAATACATAATTTTAGCGCCGGACCTTCAATTTTACCTCAAGAGGTCCTAAAAAAAGCTTCCGAGGCGGTTATTGACTTTAATAATATTGGATTATCCATATTGGAAATTTCTCATCGAAGCAAACACTTCGTCGATGTTATGGAAAATGCAAGATCCTTAGCTCTGGAATTAATGGGACTTGAAGGAAAAGGATATAAAGCTTTGTTTTTACAAGGTGGTGCAAGCATGCAATTTGTAATGGTTGCTCAAAATTTGTTGGAAAAACGCGCGGGCTATTTGAATACGGGAACTTGGAGCACCAATGCAATTAAAGAAGCCAAAGTTTATGATGATATCTATGAAGTTGCCTCTTCAAAAGATGCTGGCTTCAACTACATCCCTAAAGGCTATTCTATTCCTGAGGATTATGATTATTTCCACTGCACTTCCAACAATACTATTTTTGGAACACAAATGAATAAATTTCCTAATTCGCCAGTTCCAATGGTTTGCGACATGAGTAGTGATATTTTTTCACGTGAATTGGATTTCTCCAAATTCGGTATTATTTATGCAGGCGCACAAAAAAACATGGGTCCTGCCGGTACAACTTTAGTAGTTGTCAAAGAAGAGATCTTAGGCAAGGTATCACGTAAGATGCCTTCCATCATGAATTATAAAGAACATATCGACAAAAGCAGCATGTACAACACACCTCCTGTTTTTGCAGTTTATACATCGATGCTAACTTTAGAATGGCTGAAAAACCTTGGTGGTATTAAAGCCATTGAAAAAGTTAATGAAATGAAATCTCGTGTGCTTTACTCTGAAATAGATCTGAATCCATTATTTAAGGGCTATGCTGCGAAAGAAGATCGCTCAATGATGAATGGAACCTTCACTTTAGTTAACGATAACTTGAAAGAAACGTTTGAAACAATGTTAAAAGAAGCTGGAATCAGTGGATTGAGCGGACACAGGAGCGTTGGTGGCTATAGAGCTTCAATGTACAATGCTTTACCTTTGGATAGCGTGAAAGCATTGGTAGAAGTTATGAGCGAATTAGAAACAAAAGCTTAAAACTAAGCTGGCAGCTAACAGTCGGTAGTAATATTATCTTTAAAAAACATATTAAAATTATAGAAATTTCCGTCTTCGCGGAAATTATAAAACAACAATAATATTCTCACCTTCGTGAGAATGAAAAATAAATTTTCATGAAAGTATTAGCAAACGACGGAATTTCACAAAGTGGTATTGACGCCTTAACTGCATCAGGAATTGAAGTAATAACGACTACAATTGCTCAAGAACAACTGTGCAATTACATTAATGAGCATAACATTGATGTGTTATTGGTAAGAAGTGCTACCACAGTAAGAAAAGACCTTATCGATTCTTGCCCGAGCATTAAAGTCATTGGTCGCGGTGGCGTTGGCATGGATAATATTGATGTGGACTATGCACGGAGCAAAGGCATACAAGTCATCAATACCCCTGCTGCCTCATCGCAATCTGTAGCAGAATTGGTGTTTGCTCATTTATTTGGAGGCGTAAGATTCTTACACGATGCTAACAGAAATATGCCTTTAGATGGCGATTCAAAATTTAACGCGCTTAAAAAAAACTATGCCAAAGGAACCGAATTGAGAGGTAAAACTTTAGGTGTTGTTGGTTTTGGTCGTATTGGACGAGAAGTTGCTAAAATCGCACTTGGTGTAGGTATGAAAGTTATTGCGAGCGATATGTTTGTTGATAAAGCAACTATTAAAGTTGATTTTTTCGACGGACAGTTTGTTGATTTCGAAATCAATACCATATCAATGGAAGACATCCTTAAGCACTCTGATTTCATTACGTTACATGTACCTGCGCAAGACGGTTATGTTATTGGTGCCGATCAATTTGAACAAATGAAAAATGGCGTGGGCATTGTAAATGCCGCTCGTGGAGGCGTCATCGATGAAGTCGCGCTCGTAAAAGCTCTGGAAACCGGAAAAGTTGCATTTGCAGGATTGGATACGTTCGAAAGTGAACCAACACCCGCCATTCAAGTGTTAATGAATGGGAGAATATCGTTAACACCTCATATTGGAGCAGCTACAAATGAAGCCCAAGATAGGATTGGAACGGAACTAGCTTCACAAATTGTTAGTTTTTTGAAAGCTGAACAAGTGTAAAAGTTATTCACATATACCCCAATAAAATGCTTAAAAACGCTCGTTTCTAAGCATTTTTTTTGTACTTTAACTGGTCAAATTTAAAATCAATTATTTATGTCTGGAATATTAGATATCTTAAACAGCGAACTCGGAAAGTCCTTGGTTAGCGGTGTTGCTGCTCAAACAAATCAGCCACAAAACAAAACACATGATGTTTTATCTATGGCACTACCTGTTTTAATGACAGCCATGAAACGAAACGTCTCTTCTCCAGAAGGCGCCAAAGGTTTACTAAATGCTATAACAAATCAACATGACGGCAGTATTCTGAATAACCTTAGCGGATTATTTGGTAGCGGTGTTGACGACAATGTTACCGCTGATGGAAGCAAAATATTAGGACATATACTTGGCAACAAGCAAGGCAACGTAGAAAAAGCTATAAGTCTCAAATCTGGAATCGATGCCGCTTCTGTTGCACAAATTTTAAAAGTTGCAGCTCCAATTTTAATGGGCATGTTGGGCAATCAAGCCAAACAGCAAAATGTTAATAGCCCAGGCGGTTTGGACGGCCTATTAGGCGGTCTTTTAGGCGGAGGTTCTAAAAAAAACGACCAAAGTTTCTTAGAATCTATTCTTGATGCCAATAAAGATGGAAGCATAATGGACGATGTTGCCGGAATGATCATGGGAGGCGATAAAAAGAAAGGCGGACTGGGAGGCATCATTGGAGGTTTGTTCGGTGGAAAAAATTAAGCTGTAAAACAGGATTCATTATTTTGGAAAAAGCTAGGCCTATTCGCGCATGGCTTTTTTTGTTTAATAAAATATACAACGAGAATTAATAGGCATAATTATTGTACTAAATTTTGTAAATAAAAAATCATGAAATCAATTGCGAGACTTCTATTTTTGGGATTGCTCATTGTGTCTTGCGGCAGTTCTAAATCCGCAGTAAATAGAACATCGAACAGCAATACCACGCTTCAAGATACGGTCAGAATTGCAAATGATTCATTGGAATACGAAATCCTCATTATTGAACCAGGCTTCAATTCCTGGCTTGCTTCTACCGCCAAACCAGAAGGATATTACTCCCAGTCATATATGGAGACACGAAATATTCAATATGTTATGGAATGGAACCAACGCGTACTACAACCACAACGCTATAATAGCAATCTGTATGAACTTCAAATTGATTATCAACCCAATGTGGATTATGGTTATGAAGTCAATTACAAGCTTTACAATTACTTCATTTACTTTCAGTTAACCTACAAGCAAAGATTAGGAACTTTTGTTCCTCGCATTTAAAGGAAATTTGAAGTATCTTCGCACGGCAAATTTGTGTGATGGATAATTTTAAAAAAAACTGGCAAATCCAACAGAACTGGCAATTGCTTTTTCCAGTATTTGGTATTCTTATTTTAGCGTATTGCTCCTATAGACTCGCTGATGTCATTGTCGGCGACATTAATTTGTTTTTGGTACTCATAGGATCCGTCGTTATATTTACTTTGCTCTTAAAACTAATTTTGTTTCTATTTAAAAAGTTAGAACGCAAATGGATCTTAGAGTACAGATGGGAAATGATTCGGGTATTTATTGTGTTTTCTATTACCGGTTCTTCTTCAGTATTTGTTGGTAAACCCGTTATGGCACTCATCGGAATTACAAAAGAAAACCTAAACACCGCAGTTTATTGGACATTATACATTTTTGTTGGATTAGTCTTCTACCAAATTTTACTTGTGTTTTTTGGATGGCTATTTGGCCAGTTCAAATTTTTCTGGGAATTTGAAAAGAAAATGTTGAGTAGATTCGGATTAAAAAAGTTTATAGATCAATGAATTTTTTAAGGCAACATATCGTATTTAAAGCATTTACCCTCATTATTGTGGTGACACTTCTTTTGCCTTCTGCCGTTAAATTTATGCACATTTTTGAAAAACATCAACATGAAGTGTGTTATGGCGAAGCAGCATCGCATTTTCATACCCTCGATATTGATTGCGAATTTTACAAATTTAAACTCAATATTCCATTTATAATTCCTGAAAAAATTACTTTTTTAATCCCAAATATTGAGATTAATAATGCCCCAACTAAAGATTACAGCTTTCTTAGCGACTATCAAAGACTTCACTTTTCACTTCGAGGGCCTCCTCAATTAATTTAAGCTAAAATATTCTGAAATCAATTCAGAAACTATTGCTGAATTCATACAGAATCTCTTTATGAATTCATACAGAATCCTTTTTATGACGAAATTCAGATGTCATCTGTATTAAATTAATTCAAAAAATTTATGAAACATATATTCAATATATTGCTGTTATTAGCAATATCATCCATTTATGCCCAAAATACCATAAACGGTAGCGTGGTAGACAAAAACACAAAAGAACCTCTCATCTTCGCAAATATCTATTTGCCACAACTCGAAAAAGGAGCGACAACCGATGACCATGGTCATTATACGCTTACCAATATTCCAAAGGGCGCGTATGCCATTGTCGTTTCAATAATCGGATATGAGACATTTTCGCAAAACATCAACTTCCCTTTTGCCGATAATTTAAACTTCGAACTGGTCCCATCGGCCATTGAAATGGAGGAAATCATCATTTCAACACCTTTTCATAAATTACAAAGTGAAAATGTGATGAAGGTAGAACGTAAAACCATTGCTAACTTAAAATCGAAAGGCGCTGTAACATTAGCAGATGGCCTCACTACAATTGCTGGAGTGGAAAGTATCACCACGGGTGTTAGTATCGGAAAACCAGTTATTAGAGGCTTAAGCTCCAATCGGGTTTTAGTGTACACGCAAGGCGTACGATTAGAAAATCAACAATTTGGTGATGAACATGGCCTCGGATTGAGCGATGCCGGAATTGAAAGTGTGGAAGTCATTAAAGGCCCTGCTTCCCTACTTTATGGAAGCGATGCACTTGGCGGTGTCCTTTATTTAAACCCGGAGCGATTCGCCCAGTCAAACACTGACAAAGCAGATGCCAGTTTTAACTATTTTAGCAGCACCAAGGGTTTTAACACGGATGCAGGTTATAAAGCTTCTGGAGAACATTTTAAATTTTTATTCAGAGGAAGTCTTGCAGAACATGCCGATTACAACACAGCAGATTACAGAGTAACCAACAGCCGATTCAGAGAACAGGATTTTAAAACTGGTTTAGGTTTTCAAAAATCAAATTTCAAAACCGAAGTTCGCTACAATGTCAATAATTCTAAACTCGGTATTCCTGATGAGCTTGGTGAACAGACGACAAGCAAAACACCATTACTGCCTTTTCAAGAGATTACCAATCATGTATTAAGCTCAAAATCGACCGTATTTTTGAATAACTCCAGTTTGGATGTCAATTTAGGATTACTATATAATGATAGAAAGGAGTTTGAAAACCACCATCATGATGACGATGACGACCATGGGGACCATGATGATGAAGATCATGTAGAATTGGAAGCAGCGCTACACATGAAATTAAAGACCTTTAATTATGATGTGAAATACAATTTGCCAACTCTTGGCAAGTTTGAAACTATTGTTGGCGTTCAGGGCATGACCCAGAGCAACTCCAATTACGGTGAGGAACAATTAATCCCAGATGCTACAACCAACGATTTTGGAGTTTTGGCCACCTCACACATTCATTTTGAAAAGTCTGATATTCAAATCGGAGCACGCTTTGATCACCGAACAATTGCCGTGATTTCTGGATTAAATAAAGATTTCTCAAGCTTTAACGGCGCCCTCGGCTATAAAACAACGTTTGCTGAAAGAATCACTGCCAGAATTAATTTTGCTTCGGGCTATAGAGCTCCAAATTTGGCGGAACTCACTTCTGATGGTACTCATGAAGGCACTAACCGTTATGAGATAGGAAATGAAAATCTGAAGAATGAACAAAATTTTCAGGCAGATTTAGCTTTAGAATATAAAAATGAGCATATTGAAGTTTTCGCCAACGCTTTCTACAATAAAGTGAATAATTATATTTTTATTTCGCCAAACGGAGAACTTATTGAAAACACGCCAGTTTATAATTATTTACAAGAAGATGCCAATTTGTATGGTGGCGAGATTGGATTGCACATCCATCCGCACCCTCTAGATTGGCTGCACCTGGAAAGTAGTTTTGAAACAGTCACCGGAAAACAAAAAAATGAAAGCTATTTGCCGCTCATTCCTTCCAACTCCTTATCCAATACACTTAGGGTTGAATTCGAAACCAAGACTTTAAAAAAATTATATGCTTTTGTGAGACTGAATACTAATTTCAAACAATCGAATATTAGTGCGTTTGAAACGCCAACAAATGGTTATAATCTTTTAGGCGCTGGTTTTGGAGGTACGGTCAATCTCTTTAAAAACAATCTGGATATCAGAGTTTCGGGAAGTAACCTGACTGATAAAACGTATATCAACCATCTGTCACGTCTAAAATCAGAAAGTATTTACAATATCGGCCGAAATATAAATGTAGGTCTGACCTATAACTTATGATTCAATATATAGATCTCCGGCCCTTGAAACCTGAGAACACTTCTAGCTTTTAAAAGAGAAATCCCTTTCAGCAATTGAAAGGGATTTTTTTTATTTTAATTCTATTAGTTTAGGTTTTTTACTGAATACATACGTGTAAAACCACATGATTGTGAAGGACGGGATAATATCAAAGCCAGGTAATATTTCCTCAATGAAAGAAAATATTCCTGCCACTCTACCTTTCCTGCCCGCGTACATTTTTGACATTAAAAGACCTGAAACAGGTGCCCAAATAATATCAATAAAAGTGACCATCCCAATGACGTCAAAAACGATGCCTAGGACTAACTTTTTATTTTTGCTTAAGCTTTCTAATTTCATTATATAAAAATTAATTTAACTTATTATAACAAAAAATATACCAAAAAAAATTTAAGAAAATTTATTACTGATCAATTTTAAAAACTCATTACGGGTTTCGCTTTGTTCAAATTGACCTCTAAAGCCTGATGTAGTGGTCACAGAGTTTTGTTTTTGCACACCACGCATCATCATACACATATGCGAAGCTTCAATAACCACTGCCACTCCTTGCGGTTGCAGGGTGTCATTGATACAATCCAATATTTGTTTTGTTAAGCGTTCTTGAACTTGCAGGCGCCTCGCAAATACATCCACAATCCTTGGTAATTTACTCAAGCCGACAATATGTCCATTGGGGATGTATGCGATGTGCGCCTTTCCAAAAAACGGCAGGATATGGTGCTCACAAAGAGAATATACCTCAATATCCTTGACAATGACCATTTCATTATAGGATTCTTTAAACATCGCACTTTTCAAAATCTTAGCAGCATCTTGATGATACCCTTGCGTCAAAAACTGCATCGCCTTTGAAGCACGTTCTGGGGTTTTCAACAAACCTTCTCTGCTAACATCCTCTCCAAGATCTTCAATGATGTGCTTATATCTTTGTTCAATCGCTTCAGTGACTTTAATATCGTATTCTTCAAAATGTTCGTAAGGCATCTTTTTATTTTTTAAATTTTTATAAAAATACAGCATAAAAATGAAAATTGAATGCATAAACCTAATATACAAGCAATTCATTTTTAAATATATTATGAATAGCCATTACCCTATCCGCTTCTCTGATTATGATTAACTAACAGAAATAAGTGGGTATTTGCTTCAAAACTCGTCGCTCAAAGTTTTTAATCTTCTGCTGGATATAAAACATGTGTTCACTTAAATTGTAATTTTTTTTATAATAAAGAAGGTCGCACTGTTTTTATAGAAGAATCCTAATTCAAAATTGTACAACAACAAACAAAATGCTAACTTGCTTTCATTTTTTAGTCTATGATAAAAGCGACCAACATTCACAAATATTACAATGACCTGCACGTTTTAAAAGGTGTAGATCTCAACATCCAAAAAGGCGAAATAGTCTCCATTGTAGGTGCTTCAGGTGCCGGAAAAACGACTTTACTACATATTTTAGGCACTTTGGACAGAGCCTCTTCTAAGGAAAAAAGCACTCTACACATCAATGAAATTGATATTATGAACCTTACGGATAAGAGCCTTGCAAAGTTTAGAAATGAGCATATCGGTTTTATTTTTCAGTTTCACCAATTATTACCAGAATTTACAGCGTTGGAAAATGTGTGTCTTCCCGCCTTTATAAAAAAGACCTCTAAAAATGCGGCTGAAAAACGTGCCAAAGAATTATTGGACTTTTTAGGCTTAAACCACAGATACCATCATAAACCTGGAGAATTGTCGGGTGGAGAACAGCAACGTGTTGCTGTAGCCAGAGCCCTCATCAATAATCCGGAATTGATTTTTGCTGACGAACCATCGGGGAATTTAGATAGTGAAAGTGCCGAAAACTTGCACAATCTCTTCTTTAAACTCCGTGACGAATTCGGTCAGACTTTCGTCATCGTGACCCATAACGAAGAGTTGGCAGACATGGCTGACAGAAAGTTGGTTATGGTCGACGGAAAAATCGTTTAAATGACTTATTTCATAATTGGAATAATATCCACAACAGTATCAATTAAATTGCTGATTGCGCTTCCTAATTTGTGACCACTTTTATAAAGCGGTACATGACCTAAAACATTGTCAAAATTAGTTATGGAGTTGCTTACAACGTTTAAAGTTGAATCGAGAATGTCATTAGTATCGTCCATCGTTTGAGTTTTTACGTTTGTCTTGAAATTGTTTTAAATCAGTAATGGCATCCTTTCCTAGTTTCGTCCCTACGCCTATGGCAAAAAGTGCAATTGCTGATTTTAATCCGAATTTTATTATAGATTTCATTAGTGTCAAATTTTTAATGTAATAATCCAATTTAGCTAATTTTAAGGACACCCAAAACATAATTCCCAATTGAGGTTAAAATAATTGTGATTGCGTTAAACTCATTATACATACAATTGCAAATTGATTTCAGAAATATTTAATTTGTGGCAAGAAGTTGTTACCCTATAAATCATTAATTCAATTAAATATAAATTTTGCTAAAACCATTGAAAAAACAAGAGCTTAAAGACTTTTTGGACGCCAAAGTTGTACAGTATAACCATCCGCGTTTTATTGAAAGTGACCCTATCCAAATCCCCCATCAATTCTCAAAAAAAGAAGATATTGAGATTGCTGGGTTTTTAACGGCAACCATTTCATGGGGAAATCGAAAAAGCATCATTACCAATGCAACTAAAATGATGGTTATGCTGGACCATTCACCATACGATTTTGTGCAAAATCATGAGCCATCAGATTTAGAAAAGCTAAGATCTTTTGTACACAGAACCTTCAACGACGACGATTTCATACAATTCATAAAAAGTTTAAATCACATTTACACACATCACCATGGCTTAGAAGCCTTATTTTCAAAACATTCTGAAGAGTTTTCAACCCAAAAATCCATTCATCAGTTTAAAAAATATTTTTTTGAGATTCAGCATTTGCAACGAACCCAAAAACATGTGAGTGATCCATTAAAAAACTCCGCTGCTAAACGTATCAATATGTTTTTGAGATGGATGGTAAGAGATGATAATAATGGGGTCGATTTTGGGATATGGAAACAACTTTCTCCTGCCCAGTTGTCTTGTCCGCTCGATGTACACTCAGGCAATGTGGCGCGCTCATTAGGATTATTGAACAGAACACAAAATGATGCCAAAGCTTTGGACGAACTTGATAAGGCTTTAAGGGAATTGGATGAAAATGATCCCGTAAAATACGATTTCGCCCTATTTGGTCTGGGAGTCTTTGAAGACTTCTCAAAATTATAAAAATAGAGTTTACCTTTAAAGATTTAGAATAATTAAAAAACAATACCATGCAAATACCTGAGCTTCCTGACAATGAACTCCTGCGCTTAAACGTGCTGCCGGAATACCAATTGCTCGATACCCTTCCGGAGGAAGATTATGATAATATAACAAACCTGGCGGCCACTATTTGTGATGCACCTGTTTCCTTAATTACGCTGCTCGATAAGGATCGTAATTTTTTTAAATCACACTACGGGGTACCGTTTCAGGAATCACCAAGAGAGATTTCTTTTTGCGGACATGCCATTTTATGTGATGATCCCATTTTTATTATTACAGATGCCAGATCAGATGAGCGTTTTATTAATAACCCTCTGATTGATGGCGCAAAGGCTATTTTTTATGCTGGCGTGCCTTTAGTAACTCCCGAGGGTTACGCTTTGGGTACTTTATGTATTTTTGACCATGAACCTCGAAACTTAACATCTCTACAAAAGCAAGCTCTGATTACTTTAGGAAAACAAGTGGTCATTTCAATGGAGTTAAGACGACAAAATTTGAAGTTGGAAGCTACTAAAGCAATATTAATTCAGCAAAATATCGAGTTAAAGAAATTTGCTGGCCATGTTTCCCACGATTTAAAATCTCCATTGGCTAATATTATTTCCTTGACCCAACTTTTAAAAGATGATTTGAGTAACGTTATTTCAAGCGAATCTTTAGTGTATTTTGATCATATAGAAGAATCGGCATCCATTCTTAAAGATTATATTGATGGTCTTCTGCTTCATTATAAAGCTGACGAACTTATTATGGCGCAAAAAGAAGATGTCCATCTTTCAGTAATATCCGAGGATATTCAGCAATTACTGTTATCAAAAAACGATATTCTCTCTTATTCTGGTGGAGATTTGATTAAAAACATCAACAAGTCTGCCTTAATACAAATCCTTATGAACCTTGTTGATAATGCACTGAAATACAATGATCAGCATCAGCGCATTGTCAAAATATCATATCTTGAGGAACCCTTTTTTCATAAATTTTCAGTGAGTGATAATGGGATTGGCATTGCGAAAAGCAAACAGGATCTTATTTTCAAATTATTTGCAACTATTCCGCAAGAAAACAGAAAACCCAGCACTGGTATTGGTTTAAGCACCATAAAAAACCTTGTCAATAAGTTGGGCGGTGATATTAGTGTGAACTCAGAATTAGGTGAAGGAAGTGTATTCACCTTTACTTTAGCCAAATAGTTAAGTGCAAACCGATTGTTTAAGCATTTTCATAAATAGTTTTGTTTTTTTAACTTTAGCCCTATATTAAAAACAGCTTTCAATAAAACACCTTATCTTTAAAGGTTAAAATTCTAATTGCATGAAAAACTTCTTTTTACTATGTGCTGCTCTTTCTACGGGCTTGCTCTTTTCTCAAGTCCAAAAAATCCCTTTAGACACCATGGTTGTCACCAATCATTCCGTAGCCATTAATGGAACGAACCTTAACTATCAAGCAACAACAGGAACACAACCCGTTTGGAACGCTAAAGGAGAACCGATTGCCACTTTATTCTATACCTATTATAAAAAAAGCAATAGCGAAAAGGAAAAACGACCTATAGTTTTTTCATTTAATGGCGGACCAGGTTCTGCCTCTGCATGGATGCATATTGCTTATACAGGTCCTGTAATTTTAAATATTGACGATGAAGGGTATCCTGTGCAGCCTTATGGCGTTAAAGCGAATCCTTATTCTATTTTAGATGTGGCTGATATTGTTTTTATCGATCCTGTTAATACCGGGTATTCGAGAATGGTAGAAGATAAAGATGGAAAATTACCTGACCGAAAGACCTTTTTTGGCATCAATGCCGATATTAAATACTTAGCAGAATGGATGAACACTTTCGTTTCTAGAAAAAACCGTTGGGAATCACCAAAATATTTAATTGGCGAGAGCTATGGTGGGCCGAGAGTTATGGGATTGTCTAAGGAATTGCAAAACCGACAGTGGATGTATTTAAACGGTGTCATTTTAGTATCTCCTGCCGATTACAAAATTTACTCTACCGATCAGCCCATTTATTCAGCTTTAAATTTACCTTATTTTACTGCAGCGGCATGGCACCAAAAGGCACTTTCTCCTGATCTACAACAAAAAGATTTACTGGATATCTTACCTGAGGTTGAAACTTATACCATTAATAAAGTGATGCCAGCCATTGCAAAAGGTGGATTTATTTCATCGGAAGAAAGAAATCAGGTTGCCGAAAAAATGAGCCTTTATTCTGGATTAGACAAATCCGCGATTATTGATCATAATTTAAACATCCCAACAAATTTTTTCTGGAAAGAACTGTTACGCGACAAAGGTTACACCATCGGTAGATTAGATTCAAGATATTTAGGGATAGATAAAATGAATGCTGGAGATTCACCTGATTATAATGCAGAATTAACTTCTTGGTTACATTCATTTACACCTGCTATCAATTATTACATTCGAGAAGAGCTTAAATTTAAAACCGATATTAAATACAATATGTTTGGTGATGTGCATCCTTGGGACAGACAATATGATAGTACACGTGACGATTTACGCCAAGCCATGGCTCAAAACCCATATTTGAAAGTTTTGGTTCAGTCGGGCTATTATGACGGCGCAACCACTTATTTCGCTGCAAAATACACCGTGGGACAAATGGATCCGAGTGGTAGAATGAAAGATCGGATTACTTTTAAAGGCTACCGAAGTGGTCATATGATGTACTTAAGAAAAGAAGATTTAAAAACTGCCACAGATGATATAAGGCAGTTCATCCTAGACTCTGCACCTAATGGAAAGGCTGCAAAATATTAGACAAAATAACCTGAGGATTAATTTCTTCAGGTTTTTTTTATTCCAAACTTTAATTACTTAATCTTTTTCGACATAGTTCATCAGAGTCACTTTATGACGATGAAGTATTCAACAATTATGCAGCCGCCCATGATCAGTATTTTAACACCTTTTAAAAATAGCTCACAGTTTTTAACTGCATGTCTTAAATCCATAATAAACCAAACGTATTCGCATTGGGAACTACTAATTGTAGATGATCACTCCACCGATGACAGCTATGCGTTGGTCGCCTCATTTGCTCAAAAAGACAAGCGTATCAAATTACTAAAAAACACGGGCAAGGGCATTATAGATGCTTTAAACCTGGCTTTTAAGAATAGCTCCGGACAACTGATAACACGGATGGATAGCGATGACATTATGGGTTCTGACAAGTTAAAAATTATGTCTGAAGACTTAAAAACTCATGGAAAGGGATTCTTAGCATTAGGCATGGTCAACTACTTTCATGAAGGCACGCTCGGTGAGGGCTATTCCAATTATGAGAAATGGCTCAACAACCTTACAAAAACTGGCACTAATTATACTGAAATCTATAAGGAATGTGTGATCCCATCACCATGCTGGATGATACATCGCCAGGACTTAGTTGTCTGTGGCGCTTTTGACCATACGACTTATCCCGAAGATTATGATTTAGCGTTCAGGTTTTACAAGCACGGTTTAAAATGCATCCCATCAGGTCATGTTCTCCATCACTGGAGAGATTATGACACACGAACCTCAAGAACTGACGAAAACTACGCCGATAATCGTTTTTTAAAATTAAAAATGAATTATTTCATGGAACTCGACTACGACTTTAGTCGACCATTAGTGCTTTGGGGCGCAGGTTTTAAGGGAAAGTTCTCTGCCAAACTATTAAAGAAAAATAAAGTACCGTTTATATGGATTTGTAATAACCCCAAGAAAATTGGAAAGCATATTTATACCATAGAACTTGATTCAATCGCTTCTTTAAGTGAATTGATCGCACCGCAAGTAATCATTACTGTGGCAAATAAAACAGCACAGAAAAAAATTAGAAATATTTTGGAAAACCAACAATTGGTAAAAGCCCATGATTATTTCTTTTTTTGTTAGCAATCTCAAGTTATAAACGTTAAATTTCTCAAAATCAGAATGCGCTAATCATCTTGTATTTTTTATATTTGATCCGTTTATTCGCCCTCTTAAATCCAGAAAAAGGAATGCAGTTTAAAAACCCCGAAATTCTTTATGCGTTACTGCTCCTTATTATTCCTATCATCGTTCATTTATTCCAATTGCGACGTTTCGAAAAAGTAGCTTTTACAAACGTTCAGTTTCTTAAAAATATCGTTTTACAAACACGTAAAAGTTCACAAATCAAAAAATGGTTGACCTTATTGACGCGTCTGTTCCTTTTAACCTGTATCATCATCGCCTTTGCGCAACCATTTCAGTCTCATACCAAAAGTTTTAATACCAAAAGCGAGACCGTTATCTATTTAGACAATTCTTTTAGCATGCAAGCCAAAGGAACTAATGGAACGCTATTAAATACCGCTATTCAAGACCTGATCGAACATGTGGATGAAAATGAAACGCTCCACATATTCACCAACGATTTCAATTTTCCAAACACGAGCATAAAAGCAATAAAAAATGACTTGATACAACTCTCCTATTCCTCTAATCAATTAGATTACGAGACTGTTATTTTAAAAGGAAAGAAAGCATTTTCTAAGGACAAAGGCAGCATTAAAAATTTGGTTATAATTTCCGATTTTCAACAAAAAGATGGGGCCTTAATTCTTAAAAAGGATAGTCTTGTCAATTATAGATTGGTTCAATTGCCACCAAAAAACATAACTAACGTTAGTATTGATTCGTTATATATCTCTAAAACCAATGTGGAAACTTTAGAACTGACGGTCAATTTGAGTAACCAAGGTAATCCTATTGAAGCGCTGTCTGTCTCCTTATTTGACGACAATAAACTCATGGCCAAAAGTGCAGTAGCTCTTGATCATAATTCTGAAACCATCTTCACCATCCCAAACAACAAAGCTTTTAAAGGAAAGATTACCATTGATGACGCTAACTTAAACTATGACAATACATTGCATTTTAATTTAGATGAAAATGAACTCATAAAAGTATTAGCTATTAATGATGCCAATGCTGATTTTTTAAAGAAACTTTATACGAATGATGAATTTGAATTAACGATTGTCAACTATAACGAACTGAATTACAGTACTACAATTGATCAAAACTTGATTATCCTCAATGAGTTAAAAAACATTCCTAACGCCTTGATTACCTCATTAAATTCTTTCTATCATGATGGTGGGACCATTTTAATCATTCCTTCAGATGAATCTGAATTAAATACTTACAATCAATTGTTTAACAATTTTTCACTACCTAATTTCTCTATTAGAACATCAACAGAGAAACTCATTACCAAAATTAATTTTTCCCATCCCCTTTTAACTAATGTCTTTGACAAGAAAGTAGATAATTTTCAATACCCAAAAGTCAGCTCATTTTATAATTTTTCTACATCAGCCGGCGCATCCATTTTGAGTTTCGAAGATAATGCAGCCTTCTTGACCCAGTCTAATAATGTATACAGTTTTTCAGCAGCTTTAAGCGAGGGCAATTCAAATTTTAAAAACTCACCATTGATTGTACCTGTGCTTTATAATATTGGAAAACAAAGCTTAAAATTACCGCGTTTGTATTATACAATCGGTACAAAAAACAGCATTGACATTAACACGACTTTACTTCAAGATGATATTTTAAAATTGAGCAACGCAGAAACTTCAGTCATACCTTTGCAACAAACCTACAGCCATAAGGTTCAATTGACGACGGACGACTACCCCAATACGGCAGGAATTTTTGAAGTTAAGAACAAGGACAATGTGATACGCCACCTCAGTTATAATTATGATAGAAAAGAAAGCAATCTTAATTATATGAATCTTTCCCAAGTAGAAAACAGTATAAAAAGCAATTCTGTCGCTTCTGCCTTAGATGCTATAAAAAGTACCACAAATGTTAATGAGCTATGGAAATGGTTTGTTATTTTTGCAATAGCTTTTTTAATTATTGAAATGCTCATCTTAAAATTTCTTAAATGAACGTACTGATAAAATCTGCCACCATTGTAGACTCTAAAAGCGATTTTCACAACCAAACCTGTGATATCCTCATAGAAAAAGACGTCATTTCCCACATTTCAAAACAGATAAAAAACCCGTCGAAAGTCCAAGAAATAACCTTGGATAATCTTCATGTTTCGCAAGGTTGGTTTGACAGCAGCGTGAGTTTTGGAGAACCTGGTTATGAAGAACGTGGAACTATTGCAAACGGTCTCAAAACAGCTGCACTTTCAGGATTCACAGATGTTGCCGTAAATTCCAACACAAATCCTGTTATTGATAGTTACGCCGATATTTCATTCTTAAAAGGAAAAGCTCAAGGCAACCCTGTTAACCTCTACCCTATTGGTGCATTGACAAAAAATAGTGAAGGTGAAGATTTAGCAGAGCTCTTCGACATGAAAAATGCTGGTGCCATTGCTTATTATGATTACCAAAAACCCATCAGGAATCCGAATCTAATGAAATTAGCACTGCAATACGCCAGTAATTTTGGAGGCTTGATTTATTCGTTTCCACAGGAATCTAAAATATCTGGACTTGGTGTTGTGAATGAAAACGTCATGAGTACATCGTTGGGACTAAAAGGGAACCCGACACTTGCTGAAGAATTACAGATTGTTCGCGATTTATTTTTATTGGAATATACCGGTGGAAAACTGCATATTCCTACTATTTCTTCTGCTAAATCTGTGGAATTAGTTAGAATTGCAAAAGCTAAAAAACTGGATGTGAGCTGCAGTGTGGCCATACATAACTTGGTCTTGACAGATGACGTTTTAACAACTTTTGACACCCGCTTTAAAGTTTTACCGCCCTTAAGAACGCAGTCAAATTGTGACGCGCTCATTGAAGGTCTCAAAGATGGTACTATCGATATGGTAACTAGTGATCACAACCCTATTGATATTGAACACAAAAAAATAGAATTTGACTATGCCATGTACGGCAGCATCGGCTTAGAGAGCGCTTTTGGTGCTTTAAACACGGTTTTTACTATAAAAAAAACCATCGATTTATTGACCAAAGGCAAAGAGCGTTTCGGGATTGATCCCACACCAATTGCAGTTGGTAACAATGCTAAACTGACCTTATTTAATCCTAATGGAACTTACACATTTAAGAAGGAAATGATTCTTTCGACTTCAAAAAATGCCATCTTTGAAAACCATCAACTAAAAGGAAAGGTTTATGGTGTTTTTTCAAACAATTACTTGGTTCTAAATTAATATGCAAGACTCCACGATTAAAGACGGCAAGAAATTGGCCATTATTAGTTATTTGACTTTTATAGGACTGATTATAGCCATCATTTTGAATTTAGAAAAACGAAATCCATTTACATTATTCCACATTAGGCAAATGTTTGGCTTGATGATCATGCTGATTTTTTCAAATTTGGTAGAACAACATGTCCATAGTCTACTAGGAACAGCA
>JBDTKP010000032.1:0-18601 GCA_039935255.1 Gelidibacter sp.
CCATTTTGGTATGGCATTGAATGCGCTTTTCTTGATGAGATTATCTACTGAAAAATACGCGTTAGCAGGCAAAAAAATCATCAAAAATCCCAACACACTAATAAAATAATAATGGTTGAGATAGGTGGTTTTGTCCATGAGTTCGATGTACGTAAAACTCAAGAAGAACACAATGATGGCGATCCGGTATTTAAATCCAATCGCTATAAAAAATGCTGAAATGCCACAGATTGCAAAAATGAGATACGTGTAGCTCCCTAAAGGTTTGATCCATTCAAAATTGTAGTATGAAAAATGGAATTTGGGCTCAATATAAAGGGTTTCAATCCATCCATTCAACCAAAAACGTACTATACTGATCAACATCATAGTGCCAAAACCAATGCGGAGCACGGCCAAAGGTGCTGGATGCGTTTTCTTCTTGAGATATGTGATGCAATTTGTGTTCATTAAACCAAAAAGAAGATTCTCTAAATTACTTAAAGAATCTTCTCAGTTTGTATAATTATTATTTACTAAAAATTTAATCGCCATCGGCATCAACATAATCCACACTGATGTTAAATGCTTGAACCATATCTAATTTTAAATAGACTACCGCTTTTTGTAGGGCATCATAAGCCTCGGTCATTTTCGAATTATCAGAAATCACCTGTTGACTAAAGTTCGAATTTAATCCTTCAATTTTAGTTCTCGCCAGGTCATACTGCGTATTGATGATGGCGCTCAAATTCTTTCCATCTCTATCAACTTTTAAATATTCTAAATAAGTTTTAAAACTAGCTCCTGTTTCAGAGCCATTAAAAGCTTTTCCGTTGAATACATCTTGAACTGCATTTAAAGCCTCAAGAGTCAATAGCTTCGAAACCTCCTGATTATAATACCCTTCAACTTTTTCCGGTAAAGGATTCGTTGAAAATATACCTGCAGGAATTCCGATTTTATTGGCACGTAAGCCTTTTTCGTAATAGAAAATATAATCGTTAACAAATTTATTCAGTGAGCTGGTTGCTGTGTTTTGAGTAGAGTTCACAAATTGATCACGATAGCCTGATGTCCAATCTGCAATCACTTGTTGCGTCAAATCATCCATTTGATTGATCACATCCGTCAAATACTTCTTGTAACCTTGAGCCTTGGCATCTGATGAGAATTTTGCTAGAATTCCAGCATCATCAGTTGCAACGCCATTCAACAAATAATCCAAAGCTGGGAAACCTTGGGCGTCATGATAATTAGGTGTATTTAAATCATAAGTCCCGGTAGTTACACCGTTTTCAATATCTGAAACAGTTACAGGATAAATATTTATGAAATAATAATATTCATTCAAGCTTTCAGCTTTTCCAATATTGAACATTTCAACATGTTGCCATGCTTTATATGCCGTAAGCCACTTGTTTCTGGCAGTATCTAAATTACTTTGATTTGGTGTTTCCACAAATGCTTCAATAGCATCTTTTAATGTGGTCAGTTTTGGTCCAAAATCTTTATAAGCTGGAATGATAATATTATCAGCAAGATTTATTAATAAGGCAGAACGATTGAAATCATCAGTAGATCCTCCTTTGGAATCATCCGAAGAACTACAGGCCATAATAAGTGTCAAAACTGAAAATAAAATTATTTTTTTAATCATGTTGTTGATTTTATTTATAAAGTGTGCAAAGATAAAGAAGCAGTGATCGCATTCCTAATAATGCAATCACTACGTCATCATTGATAAGTATTAATTAGCTGCCGCATCCACAGTAAAACCGAATTTTGCAGCAATAAGTGAAGCCATAGCATCCAAAGTTTCAGGCTTGACCTCCCAAAATCCATTACCTGCCATTAAGTCCTCCATAAAAGCAGTCACTTCTACATGTGTGAAATAAGGCACTTTATCATTAGGTTGTCTTGTAAATTGCAAACTATTTATGAAACCATAGGCTTCGGATAAGGCATGAAAAGCACCTGCGGTATCTCCTGCTGCCATTTTTGTCTTCCCTTCTTGCAGATAATGCACGGCACGAACGGCAGGGACTTTACTAATTTTTTCTCTGATAATTTGAATTTGTTCGTCTCTTACTTTATAGTTTTTTGCTACAATTGCAGCTCTACCGAGTTTTAAGGCATCGTAAACTGATGATGCCGTTCCAGCAAAATCAACGTCACTATCCACTTGCTTTAAATAGGTATTTAAGAAACTATCAGCATTGAGAATGGGAGTTGATGGATCAATTTCATTTCCATACAAATACCCATAAGCTTCATCCCATTTGTGTTCCATGGTGGTATAGAACTTTCCTTCGTTAAGCACACCGTTATCATTGTCTGCAATGTTTGAACTTTCATCCAAAACAGAAGTGCTCAAATAGTGGTTCAACATTTGGTCAATCATCAAACCGCCAATCAATGTTTTTGAAACAGCTTGATCCAGTTCAAGACCTTTGCCATTCACATATCTCATTTTACCGCCACCAGCTTGTTGCAATTGACCAGCTGTCCCAGCAGTTGCAATAGCATTCCAACTTGCAAATACGGTAGTCGCTTGCTCTTCAATCCAAGAATCCATCAGACTCTTGATTTTATTTGAACCTGTGGTATTGGCAGCAAAATAATCCTTTGAAGCCCCTACTTTACTACGTATACTTTTATCAGATGCGTTCAAATCAGCATCAGAGAAATCACTTTTACCTTCAATGTGTGCAAACATACCTTGTAGGTCTGCAGCTGTTTTTGAATTATCACCTAAGGCTGAGCGCAATTCCATTGCCATTTTAATTCTGGTCGTTTGACCTGCAAAACTCACGGTCGATTTTCCGTCCCTCATAAACTTATAAGTTACTGGCGCTTCTACTGAATTGTTCTGATTAGTACTGTCATCATCACTTGAACATGATGTGAATAGCATTGAGGTAATTGCTATTCCTAATAAAATTTTTCTCATCTTTAATTAGACTTAGTTTAAATTGTTGATTGTTTCCACAAAAGTAATACATGATATAAAAACAACAAAGCTTATTTAGATTAATTTAAAATAAAGAATTAAACATGAAGATAAGTCGCTTTGTGTCAACCAAGTAGCGCTACAGCTAATTAAAACAAAAACAGATTTAGTTTGAAAAATCACAAAATGAAGATTAATATTTCATTTTTCACACGTATTTAAAGAGACACATACAACGTTGAAACCAATTTGACAAAATGTTTTTAATGATACGCTTTAAAAATCTTGGTGGCCTCATTATAGGCGCTTTCAAAGCTCAATGAATTAAGATTATTATTTTGTTTTGAAGTAAAATAGGAGAGTAATTTCTCGGTGGGCATATTCCCAGTCAATTCATCTTTTGCCATGGGACATCCGCCAAAACCTTGAATGGCGCCATCAAACCGTTTGCAGCCTGCTTTATACGCTGCATCCACTTTTTCGTGCCAGGAAGTTGGCGTGGTATGAAGATGAGCACCAAATTCGATTTGCGGATATTGCGGAATCAAATTAGAAAAAAGGTATTCAATATTCTCAGGATTGGATGTGCCAACCGTATCGCTTAACGACAAAATTTTTACGCCCATTTTTGCTAAACGCTCGGTCCAATCACCTACAACATCAACATTCCAAGGATCGCCATAAGGATTTCCGAATCCCATTGAAATATAAACCACGACTTCTTTATTCGTTGTATCGGCAATTTCCAAAATCTCATTTAAAGCCACAACCGATTGTGCAATCGTTTTATGCGTATTTCGCATTTGGAAGTTTTCTGATATCGAAAAAGGATAACCCAAATAATTTATTTCAGGATGAATGGCAGCATCTTCGGCACCTCTGGTATTGGCAATAATGGCTAAAAGTTTACTTTTGGTATTGGAAAGATCAAGCTTTGAAAGTACCTCAGCAGTATCTGCCATCTGCGGAATTGCTTTTGGTGACACAAAGCTCCCGAAATCAATAGTATCAAAACCAACCCTTAACAAAGATTGAATGTACTGGACTTTCTTTTCAGTAGGGATGAAGTCCTTGATGCCTTGCATAGCATCCCGTGGACATTCGATAATTTTCACCTGTTGCATTGGCTCAAAGATATGAATTCCTGCGCAGGCAGAAATCTTTCGTTTATAAAAAACACGAATTTAGAAGGTCTAAACAGATAATCCAAGAATAAAACTTATATATCGTTCTATTCATTTTAAGTAATGGACTTTTAAGAGAATCATCTTAAAAGTCCGCTCTGTGATTACTTACATTTTGCGATAACTTTTTCCGCCAATTTTTTTGCTAATTCCCGATTCTCTTCTGGATCGTTACTGATTTTTGTAATGATGCTAAAATTCGCTTTCCCTGCAAGTACAACCAATTCTCCACCCCATTGCTCATTCCATTTGTACCAAGCGCTCGAGCCTAATCCGTCCACAAAAACCCAACTTCTTTTAGCCCGCACTTTCATGAGGTCTTCACCGGTCTGTTTTACCTCATCCTTCTGTTTGGCTAGACTCTCTTGAATTCTATCTAATTCTTCTTGAGATAATTCTTTGTAGGCCATATTAAACGTTGCAATGGTAGATTTCATCTCACTCTTGTCGGAATAAAAAGAAAGATTTTTTACACCCATTGTATTTTGATCTGGAAGCTCCATTTTCATTCCAGATATTTCCATAAAAAAAGTAGGGCGATCACTTGGCCATTGATACATATGTTCGCCATAACTGCCAGAACGCAATTGTGTTTTGATCTTATCGGAATTTATTGGATAAACGGAAGTCATTTCTTCTTTTGTTAGAAGCAAACTGTAATCATCCTCAAACTTTTTTAAACAATCGTAAGATTTGCTGTTGTCTTTATTACTCACTTTCTTAGTTTTCCCATCTGCAGTAGTTTCTGAAGATTCCTTGCTGCCAGAGTTACAGGAGAACATCAAAAAGACTATGCCTGTAAGAAATAACGTTTTTTTCATAATAAAACTAAATTTTGGTTAACTGCTAAATTACATTTATTAATATAATTTACAAGTGCCAAAAAAAAGTGAAGATTTGATTTATAGAAGTTTAGCAATGTGTATAAACCATCACTAAGCAACAATGATATAAACTGCTATGCCAACGAAAACAACTATTTGAAGCCATTTCAAGAAAACTCCAACGCCCTTTCTTTTTAAAATAAATTCTGAAATGCGGCCAGCTAATAGAGCGATGCCGCTAAAGATGAGGAAGGAAATAATCATAAATGTAATTCCTAAAATGTAAAACTGCGACACTGTATTTCCGTCTTTATCCCAAAGAAAACCTGGGAAAAAAGCCAAAAAGAAAATCATTACTTTCGGGTTCACCATATTCATGATAACTCCAGTTTTAAAAAGTTGTAAATAGGATTTCTTGGGTGCGTTTTCATTCAATGAAATATGGTCGTCACTCCTGTAAATCTTGTAGGCTAAATAGAGCAGATAGCAAGCGCCCAGAACTTTGATCGCATAAAAAAGTTCTCCCGAAGCCGTAATTATTGCCGAAATTCCGAATGCCAAAAGAGTGGTATGCACAATACAACCGCTTATAAGGCCCGCTGTTGTCGCGATTCCACTTTTAGTCCCATTCACCAAAGATTGGGTGAGCACATAGATATTATCTGGTCCTGGAGCAATGGCGAGGGCTAACGTGGCTACTGAAAAAGAGATGAGCGTTTCTAACATTGTAACATAGAACTAATAAATGTAAAATTTAATAGGTGTGATTTTCAGAAACAGACATTAAACATTGACCATTCAAAATCGTTATAAGCTTTCAATCATTCGATCTTACGTCCGTTTTAAAATCGCTTGATTGATTTCTTTAATCAAACCAGGACCTTGATAAATAAAACCGGTATATAATTGCACCAAGCTCGCTCCAGCATCTATTTTCTCCAAGGCATCTTCAGCAGAATGTATGCCTCCCACTCCAATGATGGGAAATGCTTTATTGCTTTTTTCTGAAAGAAAACGGATCACTTCCGTGGCCCTTTTCGTTAACGGTTTTCCGCTTAAACCACCCATTTCGCTTTTGTTTTCACTTTCTAGACCTTCTCTGGAAATGGTGGTGTTGGTGGCAATAACACCGTCAATTTTTGTGGTGGAAACAATTTCAATAATGTCCAGTAATTGTTCATCCGTAAGATCGGGAGCAATCTTCAAAAGAATGGGCCTGCGTTTTTCTTTTAAGTTATTCCTGTCCTGAAGTGTTTGTAACAAATCCGTTAATGGTTTCTTTTCCTGTAGCGCTCGAAGGTTTGGTGTATTAGGTGAACTTACGTTAACCACAAAATAATCCACATAATCAAAAAGCGCTTCAAAGCAGATGATATAATCATTTACAGCTTCTTCATTGGGCGTGTTTTTGTTTTTACCGATATTCCCACCTATTAAAACCCGATTCTTAGCGCCTTGAACAGGATTGTTTTTCAATCGTTGTACCGCTTCTTCCACGCCACCGTTGTTAAATCCCATTCGGTTAATGATCGCGGCATCTTCCTTTAATCGAAACAAACGCGGTTTTTCATTTCCCTCTTGTGGTTTTGGAGTAACTGTCCCTATTTCAATAAAACCAAAACCTAAGTTTGAAAGTTCTTTATAGAGTTTTGCGTCCTTATCAAAACCAGCAGCCAATCCAACAGGATTAGGAAATTTAAGTCCGAAGAGTTCGCGCTCCAGTTTTGGACTTTCCAATTTATAGATATTTCGGAAAGCGCCTCCTAAACCAATCTGGTTAGAAAAACGAATCAAAGAAAAAGTAAAATGATGGATTTTTTCAGGATCATAGCTGAAAAACAATGGGCGGATAACGGATTTATACATAGATGTCAAAAATAAAAAACTACCCAAATATAGGGTAGTTTTTAGTTTCAATTATTTTAAATCTTATTATTTAAGGTTAATACTCAACCTTGCAAATAAAAACCGTCCTCCTACTCCAAACTGCTGTGCACTTCTTGACCAATCGAATCGTCCAGAACTGCGATTCTCTGGAATAGTTTTGTCAGGATAGAGATCAAATAAGTTATTGGCACCAACGGTAATCAAGAAACTATCTGACACATTATAACCTACCGAAAGATCCGTAACTACTTTTGAGCTCATCACTTGTTGATTGGCAAGGTTTGAAGTCGCTTCGGTCACTTCTCCAAAATAAACATTACGCAAGAAAAAGTTAAAAGCCCCAGTGCTTAACGTATTAGACAAGTTGACTTTTGTTCTTGGAACGGCTTCCTCTAAAAAAATACGGCTATCTTCTTGGAAATAAGTATTTACCTGACCTGCACCTTCAAGAATTGGGGACGCTTTAATAGGGCCTACCTTTTTGGTTTTTGATAAGGTGGCAGCCAAATCATTTTTTAGCACCATATTAGTTCCAATATTCATTTTGTGAGTTACTACCAAATCAAGTCCTTTGGATTCAGTATCAATGGCATTGGCAAAAAATGCAGCTGCGGTTGCATTGGCTTGATATAATAAATTTGCTAATTCGGCATTTGCCGCATCAATAGGAACTCCGTTCCCATCCCGTTTTGGAGCAAATTGTCCTGTGTAAACAACGCGATCATCAATGCCTACCCAATAACCGTCCAACGTAATATTCATATTAGCTTCAGGTAATTTCACCGTCACTCCTAAACTTACACTTCTGGATTTTTCTTCTTTCAGATTTGGAATACCTAATAATTCAGCTGCTCGGCTTTCATTAGAAAACGTGCCCACCTCTTGTGCAATTCCTGTAGCATCAAAAACAGTGGAGGTTGAATTAAAAAACTGCTGATGTAAAGAAGGTGCTCTAAATCCGGTATTTCCTGTTAACCTCAGATTTAATTTATCATTTACTTTTAAGAGTGATGCCAATTTAAAGTTGATGGTCGATCCGAAATCAGAATAATCTTCAAATCGTGTTGCAAAACTCAATAAAAATGATTCCGTGATATCCGCTTCTAAATCAATATACCCTGCAACACTGTTGCGATCTCTATTGAGCTCATTATTTGGACTAAATCCTGGAAACACTTGTGCTCCACCTGGTCTCGCATTTCCAAAGAAATCTTCAGCTGGATTCTGAGTTGATGAAGTAATGGCATCGCCATTAGCCTGATATCGCATATAAGAGGATGCTTGTCCTGCAAATATCTCATAATTTTCAAGACGATATTCAGCACCATACGCAACGTTTAGACCAGAAAAAACAGCGTCATAAAACTTATTTACATCCAAGTTTACGGTATTTTGCGCAAAACTAAACCCACCAGCATCAAAACTCTTTGGTGAGGCGTTCTGCATGGACGTGTTGGAGGTATTTCCAATCGTATAGTCAAAAGTATTCTTACCGTAAGTATTACTAAAATCAACATTCCAATCGCCTATTTTACCTTTAACACCCACAGAGAGGGATTGGTCTGAAATTTTGGAATTTATTTCAGGTAAAAACCCGTTAATATAGGCTGGTGTGTAGGTTCTACTTTCATTTGGAAAGCGGTAGAATCCTCCAGAATTTCCCTTACGAGAACTTAGCCCACCAAAAGCGTAAAGCTCAGAGCCATTGTCGTCCAAAGGCATAGCAAAGTTGGCAAAAAACCGACCGCCTCTTACATCCGATTGACCAACTCGCATGTTAAAATCTGACCTATTTAAGTTTCTGCTGGCTAATTCAGCGTCGGTGTTATCTGCAGAAAGTATGGTACGAAGCTCGGCTTTTGTAGCGTTGAGATCTAAGTTGAATCCTGCTAAATTTCCATATGTAATCACATCACTAACGTCATCGTCTAATAATTTGGAAATATCGTAACCAGCGTTTGAAGCCACCCGTTCTATAGTATTGTAATTATTGAAAATATTTTTACCTTCCCATTCTTTCATACGGTTGTAAGAGTCTCTATAATCAAAATCTCCCGTGAAGTTAATATAGCCACCTTTGTCTCCAAGTTTGAGACCATAATTGGCACTTATATTGGTAGTCGCACCATCAACGCCGCCAGTTTGTTCATTAGAGTTTTTACTAAAATGGGCACCGGTAGTGACATTGAACTTGAGCACATCTGTTGTAGTCTCCAGCACGATATTTATAACACCAGCAATGGCATCACTACCATACTGAGCGGCAGCGCCATCTCTCAGAACTTCGATTCTCTTAATAGATGCGGTAGGAATGGCATTTAAATCTGTTCCAACACTCCCTTTACCAAAGCTTCCATTAACGTTAACAAGTGAAGACGAATGACGTCGCTTTCCATTAATCAGCACCAATACCTGGTCTGGCCCAAGACCTCTTAAGGATGCGGGGTCGATATGATCCGTTCCGTCAGCAATTGTCTGCGTGTTTGAGCTAAATGAAGGTGCCACAAAATTCAAAATCTGGTTTAGATTTACCTGTGGACTACTTGCTGTAAGTTCCGAAACGTCAATCACATCAACTGGAGACAAAGAATTAACGGCCGTTCTGGAGGGATTCCTGCTTCCAATGAGCGTAATTTCACCTAAAGAAACCCCTTGCTTCATAGTCACATTTAGCGTTGCTCCTTCTACAATTTTCTCAAGGGTATCAAAACCAACATAAGAAAAAACTAAGGTATTTCCTGAAACAGCACTCATCTCATATTTACCGTCAAAGTCGGTAATAGTCCCTGATGAAGTGCCTTTGACCACAATGGTTACACCACTCAATGGTTCGTTGTTTTCATCTTTTACAACCCCAGAAACTTTCTGAGCGTAAATTGAATATGAAAACAGAATTAAAAAAAATAACAGGTAATTTTTCTTCATAATAAAGGGTTTTAAGAATGGATTAAATAGTTGTAATTAACAAAGCATTAAATAGAATGAACTGTCATATCACTTGTTTAAAATAATTGTAAAAATTGAACTGGTCCTAACATTCGCACAATTAAACTATAGCGCGTATCTTGTAACCTTTCATATTTGATAATTAAATACCTATAGGTTCTATTTCTAACTCTGTAAACTCGAAAGTTTACGCGTGTTGTAGGATTAAAAGAAGTGGGGTATAAATCGCAAAAAAAACTGCTCAAGTTTAGCTAATAAACCAAAAAGCAAGTAATCAATTTAAACGGGCAAAAAAATGGCAATTGCATTAATTCGTTCCAAAAGAGCATTTTAAAGAATACTTTTCACTCAAATGTAAGAAAATATTTTAAAATATAACCTTTAAATTAAACAATAACTCATTAGGTTATGACCACAATGCTTAACAAATATTCATTTAACAATTTTATTGTTACTCTGAATATGCCGTATTTTGTATAATAAAAGAAAAAGACATGATTGACAAACAACACATTATTGATAGATTTATAAGCTATGTAACGATTGATACAGAATCTGACCCAAATTCTGAAACTACGCCCAGTACTGAGAAACAATGGGATTTGGCACATGCCCTAGTGCAAGAGCTCACAACCATAGGTATGACAGAGGTTTCCATAGACCATAACGCTTATATTATGGCAACCTTACCAAGCAATGTGGATCATGACGTACCTGTCATTGGATTTGTGTCTCATTTTGACACGAGCCCTGACTTTACGGGCGCCAATGTTAAACCGCGGATCATTGAAGACTATGATGGCCAAGATATTATTTTAAATGCTGAGGAAGCTATCATTTTATCTCCTGATCTTTTTGACGATTTGTTGCAATATAAAGGACAAACCCTAATTGTTACAGACGGTACCACACTTTTAGGTGCGGATGATAAAGCGGGGATTACAGAAATTGTTTCAGCGATGGAATATCTTATCCAACATCCTGAAATCAAGCACGGTAAAATTCGTGTAGGCTTTACCCCAGACGAAGAAATTGGACGGGGAGCCCACAAGTTTGATGTCGAAAAGTTTGGTGCCGAATGGGCCTATACCATGGATGGCAGCCAAATTGGCGAATTGGAATATGAAAATTTCAATGCTGCAGGAGCCACCGTAAAGGTGAAGGGTAAAATCGTACATCCAGGTTATGCTAAAGGTAAAATGATCAATTCCATGTATATTGCTACTGAGTTCATCAACTCTTTACCAATGTTGGAAACGCCTGAGCATACCGAAGATTATCAAGGGTTTTTCCATTTGGCAAGCATCGAAGGCCTGGTTGAAGAAACAGTCTTAAAATATATCATCAGAGATCATGATTTTGACCATTTTAATGCTCGAAAGGAAGCCATGCTTCAAATGGCCTTCGATTTGAATACACAATACGCACGGGAGGTTATAACTATCGAAATCAAAGATCAATATTTCAACATGAAGGAAAAAATTGAACCAGTTATGCACATTGTTGATCTTGCCGAAGAAGCAATGATTGCACTGAACATTACCCCTATCATCAAACCCATAAGAGGCGGAACAGATGGTTCACAATTAAGCTTTATGGGATTACCTTGTCCTAATATTTTTGCAGGCGGTCACAATTTTCACGGGCGTTATGAATATGTTCCTGTAGAAAGTATGATTAAGGCCACAGAAGTAATTTGCAAAATTGCAGAATTGGCGGCTTTGAAGAAATAGGTCATCATTAATGTTGGCAGCTCTTTATAACATTACCCATGTTTTTAAAAAAATCACCAAAGGATCAATAGATTTTTGGATTGATGGTTCTTTAAATAAAAAAATGAATGCCTTTCGTGGCGTGAAACATGTTTGGGTCAAAAAAAAATTATTTTAAAAAATTATAGTTTCTTATTGCCACAAAAAAAGCCATTCTTTTCAGAATGGCTTTTTTAAATTTCAATCGTAACGATTTATTTTGTGGTCGCAGGATCAGTATTGAGTTTTTGGCTCATTTCCATTGAAATGGCAGAACGATCAAATTTGATCTTTCCTGACATAGTTTCAATTACACAGCTGCTGTCTTTATCATTAAAGTCAACTACTCTACCATGCATGCCGCTTTTGGTAATGACTTTATCACCTTTTTTTAATTCGCTTGAAAACTTCTTTTCTTTTTTAGCACGTTTCATTTGTGGTGCAATCATAAAGAAATACACTACAGCAAACATCGCTATAAAGGGTAAAAATGAACTTATTCCTTCCATCAATTCTTATTTATTATTAATCGTGATCATGGCCTTCGTGACCAGGTTGTGTGCTGTATTTTCGAACAGGTTGCTGCATAATTGATTGTGCTCCTGCTGCTGGTTGTTGAACCATTGGCTGTTGAGCATTTGGATCTCCCTCAATCGTTGCTTTAATTCTAACCGTCTCCGAACCTTGCTCAGTATTGGTGGTTAAGGTTATAGATTTAGTAACAACGCCATTTCCTCTTCCATCAAATTTCACTTTCATTTCACCCGTTTCTCCTGGAGCAACTTGTTTTGTCCAATCTGAAGGTACTGTACATCCACAAGTACTTTGAATATTACTCACTACCAATGGGGAACTTCCTGTGTTTTTATATCTAAAAATAGTTTCTACAGGCGTGCCATTTTTTATGGTTCCAAAATCGTGTTCTGCTTCTTCAAATGACACCATTGCAAAGCTTCCTGCATTCGAATCTCTTTCTGCTGCATCCGCAACATTTTCTGATTTAATTTTTGCGGTAGCATCTTCTTTGCATGACATGAAGCCTACTAAAGAAAGTGCGCAAATACCCAACATTAATTTTTTCATTGTATTATTTTTTTGATTAAAATGTTTCGATTAAAAATAGATTTGAGGATGCAAAAATAGTGATAATTTCTTATTACATCAACCCTCTCCCTATTTTATTTAACTCGCCTTTTTCAGTATATTCTTTAACAATTTTGTCCAATATACCGTTAATGAAAAAACTGCTCTTTGGGGTGGAGTATTCTTTGGCGATATCAAGATACTCGTTAATAGTCACTTTGACTGGGATTGACGGGAATTTCTGAAACTCGCAGATGGCCATTTGAAGCAGAATAGCGTCTAAATTAGCAATACGTTCAGCATCCCAGTTTTGGGTTTTTGCGGCAATTTCCTGATTGAATTTCGTTTTATTCAATAGGGTTTTTTGGAACAACGCTGTTGCAAACTCCTTGTCTTCAGTATCTTTAAACAGTTTGGGCGTGAAATAATTGTGTTTATTCTCCTTTTTCACCTTGCGGAGTATCTTAAGAATTCCGGTATTGACTACGGGCAAATCGTCCAACCAGGTTAATTTCTTATCTTCAATATACGCGTAGAGTTTATCATTTGGCGCTATGATTTCAGTGAAGACATCACAAATGAAATTCTTGTCTTCGTTAAAATCAGAAACTCTATTGGACATATAGTCTTTATAAAGTTCGCTTTCAAGAATGCTTTTAAAGATGATATCGACATATTCAAAATCGAGATACCAATCATCAATCTTACGTCTTTCAATCTCATTTTGAAGCGTTCCGTCTTCAATTAAGATTTGTAATACTTGATTGTTGATAAATTTTCTATTGGGATCTTTTTCTTCTTGTGTTGCTAAAATTTTCCTTTGAGATTTGCCTTGATAATCTTCGGCTCTTTTTTGGACCTCAATTAAAAGTGACAACATCAAGAGATGCAAATCATACATATGTTCAAGACTTTCGACCAAGAATTTGTGGTCTTTTTTAAAATCATCACCTTCTCCTCCACCAAACGCATAAAGGGTTTGCATGACTTTTATACGAATATGTCTTCTGTTTAGCATTTGTAAGAACTTATTAAATTAAAAAAGACGAAAAGCTTTGTATCTTTTCGCCTGCAAAAATAGTATTAATTTATAACTTCAAAAGCAAAACACTAAGGATATCTTCACCTTATTCTGATTGTTTTGATTTTCAATTTTCAATGCGTTCTTTAGCAACACTTAAGGCAGCCGCATTTCGTGTCTTGTCATTTGCTGCAGTATGGTCAAAAATCTCTAAAGTGACATGGCCTATAATATCTGTTTTACGGATGACATCTTGCATGCTAAAATTTACTGCGGGATGCGTCAATAGCTAGTCCTAAAACCGTATTATGAATACCAATTATTGCTTTTAAACCATTATCTTTGTCGTTGCAAAAACAATGTGTTCTTGGTCATCAAAAGAAACTTCTCCAAAAACGGGATCTACCTTTAAAAGTTCTTTTGAACACATGACTTTGAAACCATAAGATTGAAATAAGGTGAACGTTTGCTTTAAAATATCTAAAAGCTATATTCAAAAACAAATCAGCATTGGAGTAATAACAAAGCTATAGTCGCCAATCATGTAATTACTAAAGAATAAGCGATCAATAATAATAAATGAAAGAATTACAACACGTCAACAAATATTTTTACAAATACAGATATAAATTACTCGCCGGAATTTTAATTACTATTGTTGCAAGAATATTTCTTCTTTTTACACCAGAATTAGTTGGCAATTCAGTCGATGTGATTGACAATTACAGAAAAGGTATTACTACCGATGTCGCCATCGTGAAGAGTGAATTGCTCGTAAACATTTTTTATATTATTGGTGCAGCAATTATTGGTGGAATTTTTACTTTTTTAATGCGTCAGACTCTTATCTACGTCTCCCGACAAATAGAATTTGATCTCAAAAACGAAGTGTATCAGCAATACCAACGCTTATCTCTAGATTTTTATAAATCTAACCGAACAGGCGACTTGATGAGCCGTATTAGTGAAGACGTGGGTAAAGTGAGAGAATATGCAGGCCCTGCTTTGATGTACAGCATCAACACCGTCACGCTATTTATCATTGCACTTATTTTAATGTTCCGCTCAGCGCCAACCCTGACGCTTTACACTATTATTCCCTTACCTATCCTTTCTTACTTTATCTATATTTTAAGTAAACAAATTCATAGACGCAGTACGATTGTTCAGCAATGGCTGGCTAAACTTTCCACGTTTACCCAGGAAACATTTAGTGGTATTAGCGTGATCAAATCTTATGGTATTGAAGATAGCACGAATGCCGATTTTGACAACCTTTCTGTGGAAAGCAGACAAAAAAATATTGATTTAGTCAAAATCCAAGCCTTGTTCTATCCTTTGATGATTTTTTTGATCGGTTTAAGTAATATCATTGTCATTTACATTGGGGGTAAACAATATATGGATGGTGAAATTGAAAGCTTGGGCGTTATTGCTAAATTCATTATTTACGTGAACCTTTTAACGTGGCCTGTAGCCACTGTGGGTTGGGTAACTTCAGTCATACAGCAAGCAGAAGCTTCTCAAAAACGGATTAACGAGTTTTTAAAACAAGAGCCCACCATAAAAAACAATAACCCAGAACCGTCCATAATTAAAGGTAATATTGAATTTATTGACGTGTCCTTTACCTATCCTGACACCAATATCCAAGCACTAGACAAAGTCAGTTTTACCCTCAACAAAGGGGAAACGATGGCTATTATCGGTAAAACAGGTTCTGGAAAATCAACCGTATTAGATTTAATAGGTCGTTTATATGACGTCACTTCGGGAGAGGTGAAAATTGATGGCTCACGCATTGAGGATCTCAATCTAACAAGTTTAAGGGATCATATTGGTTATGTTCCTCAGGAGGCCTTTTTATTTTCAGATACCATAAAAAACAATATCATGTTTGGTAAAGAGGACGCTACTGATGACGAAGTTATCGCTGCTGCAAAAAATGCCGACGTACACAAAAACATTAAGGGGTTCAGCAAAGGCTATGATACCATTTTGGGTGAACGAGGGATTACCCTATCTGGAGGACAAAAACAACGCATCTCTATTGCAAGAGCCATTATCAAAGCACCGCAAATCTTGTTGTTTGACGATTGTCTGTCAGCTGTTGACACGGGAACCGAAGAAAAAATTCTTAATAATCTCAAAACCGTAACAAAAGACAAAACCACCATTATCGTCAGCCATAGAATTTCTGCAGCCAAAAACGCCGATATAATTATTGTTCTTGATGATGGCAAAATCATCCAAAGAGGCTCTCATAGCACATTGATTGATGTGGATGGCTATTACAAAGAACTTTATATAAAACAGCTTACAGAAAACCACTAACTCCAGTTTTCGAAAGTCAAAATCATGCATTCGTCACAGATCAGAAAATAATAAAAACGGGATTCTGAAAAGTAGGAAAATTCCAAAATAGATCAATTAACCCACTCTAATCCCATTGTTTACAGATATAAAAAGCATGCCGATGGACGCTTGTCAGATGATTCTTTAGCATTCGTTAAAAGAAACATCAGAAAATGTTGGTTACTATTCTTTTTTTTTAGATTTTTGGTACGTAAACTGTTACTAATTAAAATAAAAATATATGAGTGATCACGGAATGATGGAGAAAGAGGAAATATTCTCTAAAGTATTACGCGCAGGAAGAAGAACGTATTTCTTTGACGTTAGAGCAACAAAAGCAGGAGATTATTACCTTACTATTACAGAAAGTAAAAAATTCACGAATGACGACGGTTCTTTCCATTATAAAAAACATAAAATTTATCTGTACAAAGAGGATTTTAGTGAATTCAATGAGATTTTGAAAGAAATGATCGATTATGTGATTGATGAAAAAGGTGATGAAGTTATCAGTGAACGCCATCAAAAAGATTTCAAAAAAGAAGAGTTTGACTCGGAAAATAATCATTCTGATTCAGAGCCAATTACAACTACAGAAAGCTTTACCGACATCAATTTTGAAGACATTTAAACGAATACCACTTAAAATATTATTAAAACCGTTACTTTGAGTAGCGGTTTTTTTTATATTTATAGCTTAACTAAGCACTTATGAGACTTTTAAACACCCTCCTTCTTTTAACGTCCTGTTTCTTTTTTGGACAAAATCAAACTCAGCTCGACTACTATTTACCACAAAACACTACCTATAACAAGTCGATTCCCACCCCGCAATCGGTGATTGGGCACGACGTTGGCGAGTGGCACATTACACACGATAAGTTGGTAGAATACATGAAGGCATTGGGGGCAAGTTCAGACAGAATTACTATTGAAAATAGAGGTACAACTTATGAAGGCAGACCTTTAATCCTGCTTACCATTACGTCTCCAAAAAACCATCAAAACATTGACGCCATCCGTCAGCAACATATTGCCGCTACTGAAGATAATTCATCAGTAAACACAAGCACTATGCCTATTGTGGTCAATCAAGGCTTTTCCATTCATGGCAATGAACCCAGCGGCTCCAATGCAGCACTTTTAGTGGCCTATTATCTCGCTGCCGCAGAAAGTGATGCTGTTAAAGATTTGCTCGACAATACGATCATACTTTTCGATCCTTCATTCAATCCTGACGGGTTGCAGCGTTTTGCTTTTTGGGCAAACTCCAATAAAAGTAAAAACTTAAATCCAGACCCGAATGACCGGGAATATAATGAAGTGTGGCCGAGAGGCAGAACCAACCATTATTGGTTTGATATGAACAGAGACTGGTTGCCAGTACAATTGCCAGAATCAAGAGCACGATTAGAAACCTTTCATAAATGGTTGCCAAACATCTTGACCGACCATCATGAAATGGGCACCAACGCGTCCTTCTTTTTTCAACCAGGCATTCCAAGTAGAACCCATCCCCTTACGCCGCAATTGAATCAAGACTTAACGAAGAAAATTGGTAATTATCACGCCAAAGCTTTTGATAAAATCGGTTCCTTCTATTATACCGAAGAGAGTTTTGATGATTTCTATTATGGAAAAGGCTCCACCTTTCCTGACATCAACGGGAGTATCGGCATCCTGTTTGAACAAGCCAGCTCCAGAGGGCATGTTCAAGAAAGTGCCAATGGAATCTTAACTTTCCCTTTTACCATCCGAAATCAGTTTACGGCGGCATTATCTACTTTGGATGCTGGTTATAATATGCGTGAAGAAATTTTAAAATACCAGCAAGACTTTTTTAAGAATGCTCGCAATGAAGGCAGTAAGGAAAAAGGAAAAAACATCATTTTTGGAGATTCGAAAGATGCCGCTAAAACCTTCGAACTCGCCGAGATACTAAGAAGGCATCAGATAAAAATATACGAACTTAAAGATGACGCCACGATAGAAGGCAAAAAATTCAAAAAAGGGTATAGCTATGTTGTACCAAAAAACCAGAAAAATACGCGGTTGATCAACGCGATGTTTGAAAAACGCACCACATTCGCCGACAGTTTGTTTTATGATATCTCTGCGTGGACACTGCCCTTGGCGTTTAACTTAGATTATGCTGAAGGGATTCCAGCTTCACATATGGGCGATCAGGTTTTGGATTTAAAAATGAAAGTCGGACAGGTAAATTCAAAAAGCGAGTACGCCTACTTAATGGAGTGGCATGAATATTATTCCCCAAAAGTATTGAATCAAATTCTCAAAAATGATTTAAGAGCACAGGTAGCCATGAAACAATTTCGCGCTAACGGTAAAGATTATGATTATGGCACGATTTTGATCCCCATTCAAAACCAATCAAAAAACGCTGACGAAATCTATCAACTTTTAAATGTATTGGCAAAAGAAGGTCATGTGCAAATAGATGCAGTATCCACAGGTTTAACAGAGGGCATTAATTTAGGAAGTGATATGTTTAGACCTTTAACGCAGCCCAAAATAGCGGTCATTGTGGGTAATGGTGTTGCATCGTCTGATGCCGGTGAAATATGGCATCTTCTTGACCAACGTTATGACATGATTGT
>JBDTKP010000033.1:0-4128 GCA_039935255.1 Gelidibacter sp.
GACGAGGCCTATTTTTGCTCTTTTCAACAAATGATTCAATAACAAGAATAATTGCTCTTCCTTAAAATGATGCAGAAATAAGGTGGCCAACACAATGTCATATTCCAAGACTTTAAATTCATCAGAAAAAACATCCGCATGTACAAAACTTATATTCTCATAAGCTTTAGATAAATTTTCTGCATAAACAGTCGCATTCTTATTGGCATCTACACCGATTAATTTAAAATTGTAGCCTTGCTTATGACCATATTTTGAAATAGCTCTTAAAATGTCACCCCCACCGCAACCTAGATCGATAATCGTTATAAGTTTCGTTTTAGAATGATTTTTTAAAAGCGTTTGAAGTCCTTTAAGTATCACAACATTGCCACCCAACAACTTATTAATAGTCGCCAATTTATCAAGCGTGTCATTAAGAAGAGGCCCCTCAATTGAAAAATCATCCATGATTTCTTCCGCTTCAGTCCTATATTTGGTATTAACTAGAAAGCTCATTTTACGATCATAGGTTTTCCGTGGGTTTGTTTGATAATCATAGGCATTAAAAAAGGCATTAATTTTAGCGCGGAAAGTGATATTTCAGCAAAAGCGTTATTATTAAATAACTTGGCGATGACATGACCAACTTTCAGACGGTTTTTAAACGCTTTGTTCCACGCTTTTTGATAAGACGCTTCCAATACCTCCCTTGAGGTTATTTTTTTATTAAGATAATCAATTATCAGCTCTGATGCTATTTGCGCACTTCTAATGGCCATACTCATGCCATTGCCACAAAGTGGATGAATCATTCCTGCAGAGTCGCCGCACATCAGTATGTGCTGCTCTACGGGCGATTTCTGATCGAACGAAATCTGACTGATCGTCAAAGGCGATTCAAAAACAGGCGTGGTGTTTTTGAAAATAGATTTCAAATGGGTGTTTTTGAATAGCACTTTTTCTTGGAATTCGTCGATATCCTTATATTTTTTAAATGCTTCAAAATTGGTAATATAACACAGATTAATGCTGTCATTTTCAACTTTAGAAACTCCACAATATCCACCTTCAAAATTGTGTAAAGCCACCAAATCTTCAGGAAAACTCCCCTTAACATGAGTTTTTACAGCCAAATAAGGGGATTTATTTTTGATGAAATTCCGATTTAATTTAACATCTAAATTTGTTCGTTTTCCATAGCTACCTAAGACAATTTTTGATTTGAAACGCCCATTTGCTTTCGTCTCAACGGCAAATTCATTGTTAAAAAACTGCGTCTCCATGACGGTGTCCTGAACGAAAAAGACACCCTCGTTTTTGGCTTTTATATACAATGCATAATCCAAGGCATAGCGACTAATGCCAAATCCACCCAAGGGCAAATCTGCCTTTATGAGTTTGCTTTTCACACTTGACACTTGAAACGTTGTAATATTCTTGGCTCCCAATGCAAAGACATCCACCTCTAAAAAATTCAAATATGGGAGCACCTCATTTGAAATATATTCGCCACAAACCTTGTGTTTGGGATACTCATTTTTTTCGATGAGCAAAATATTAAAATCATGTTTTCTTAAGTGAATAGCGGCTGAAAGACCAGCCAATCCGCCTCCAATAATAATCACATCGTAACAAGATTTTAAAGACACCAAGAGTTATTTAGAAATAAATTTTATTAAAGATACACGCATTGCATCCATTACAATGTTCTTATTTACTTAAATTATGTCTCTTTTGTTGAAAATTCGCGCAAATACCCAAAGCAAATGGATGAATTCAGCTTCGAGACAAGTATTGACGTGTTAATACCATATAATGTATTCTGAATGGTGATTGATAGAAGAATACGTCTTGGATAAAAAAAGATCAGGATAAAAGAATATAAAAATAACGTTTTCGATTTAAACATTTGAGACCTCAAAGGTTTTGGAAACCTGTGAGGTCTTTAAAAAACACGTTCAATGAAAAAATGTTGCTCTCTAAAGGTGATTTTATCATCTAATTTTTTTCCCATCAACAACAATCCAATAGGCGTATTTGGAGATATAGCAAAGAACTGATCAGATCCAACCTCAAATTGTCCAGCACTTATTGCAAGAAAATAATTCGCTTTTGTTGTAAAAACAACACTTCCCAATCCTATGCTTTCAGAAGTCTTCTCCACGTCAATTTTGGACAAGGCTTCTTTCAGCTTCTCTACTTCTGACAATTGTTTCCCCGCTTTTTCACGCTCCAATTGCAGCATGGCGCGACCTGTTTCGTGCTTGTCTCCGGCGCTACTCTTAGTTTCTGAAGTGAGTGATTCCTGGATTCCCTTAATTTGATTCTGGATGTTTGAAAGTCGTTCTTCCACAAAATCAACACATTGTTTATAAAGCTGCTCTTTGAGTTCCAAATTACTTTTCATCTTTAGAATCGTAATTTAAGGTTCCATGAAATGACATTTGCTTCATGATCCACAATTTTCTATTCGCAATATAAACTGTTGGTGGATTGGCTCGATATTTTAAAGGTCGGGGAAGAATCGCTGCAATTGCTGCAGCTTCACTCTTACTCAGATTTGATGCTGATTTCTTGAACCAATATTTAGAGGCAGCTTCAGCGCCATAAATTCCGTTGCCCATTTCAATGCTGTTCAAATAGACTTCCATAATGCGTTCTTTCGACCAAATCAACTCAATAAAAAAGGTAACATAAGTTTCCAATCCTTTTCTAACCCAACTACGGTGTGGGAATAAAAATACATTTTTTGCCGTTTGTTGACTAATAGTGCTGGCTCCTCTTATTTTCTTACCCTTTTTATTTCTGTCATAGGCCTTTTCAATGGCTTTCATATCAAAGCCGTTGTGTTTTAGGAAGTTTTGATCCTCACTACAAATCACTGCCAATTGCAGATTTTTAGAAATTTCTTCCAGAGAAACCCAGTCGTGTTTCCAAACCGTTTCCTTATCGGATTTCTTTTGCTCAAAGTACCTGACAAGCATCAAAGGTGTTGCTGGTACTGGAACCCATTTGAAAATGATCACGGCAATAATGGGAATGGCCAATAACCATAAAATAAGCTTCAAGAAAAATTTGAAAAGTCTTTTTATCATATTTAGCAATAGCGTTCAATTTGAATTCAATGAGCCGTTAAAAAAAACTTTACGACCGTGACGCGAAGTTACATAAAGTACACCCAAAGTTCCGCAAAGAGATTAGCAATAAAAAAGGCTCATTATGGGATTAAATCTGCCAGTTCCCGACCGACATTACTGCCAATAGCAATACCCATGCCTCCTAATCTTACGCCACAAAACACCTTGGAGCTCAATTGTCTTACTATTGGTTTTTTGCTGCTACCAACTCCCATGATCCCACTCCATCTATGCTCGATTTCGAAAGACGTGTTGGGCAATATGGTCGTTCTCAACAGTTCTTCCAATTTATTCTGAATGATTTCCGTTTGACCCATTTCGGTAGTTTCCTCAGCTTTAAAATTGAGATTACGTCCTCCTCCAAATAAAATTCGATCATCAACATTACGAAAATAATAAAACCCTTTATCCAGATGAAACGTTCCTTTAATAGGAAGGTTTTTAATCGGTTTGGTAATCAGAACTTGTGCTCTGGCGGGTTTGACCTCAATATTAAGTAACTTCGATGCGAACCCATTCGTACAAATTAGCAAGTGATTCGTTTTAAATTCAAATTGATCCGTCTTAATTTGGACGTTGTCATTTAAGGCTTCGAAATGTTCTACCAAAACAGAATTCAGAATTAAAACACCTTTGCTCAACACCAAATCAGTTAGTGATCGCATCATTTTACCGGTATCAATCTGACCTTCAAAGGGTGTAAAACTAAGGTGTTCCTGTATGTATTTAAAGTGGTAAGGATTTTCTTTGACTTTAAAAACAATCTCTTTAAAATGAGGTTTTAATAGCATATTAACAGAATCCATGTGTGCCATACAATACTCATAACCCTCAAGATCGTTCTCATAAAATAATTCATAGCCGCCATGTTGCTGATAGGCCATGGCTTTATCAGATAATGTTTGACGCAATAAAGAAAGCCCTTTACGGCGCTTTTCTATCAGTTGAATAACCTCATCTTCAGAATGTGTTTTCAAATCATCTAAAATCTCACTAAGGCTTCCGAAAC
>JBDTKP010000034.1:0-9576 GCA_039935255.1 Gelidibacter sp.
TTGTATATACGTTCGGTTGAGTCTTGTGATTTGATAGAAAACAACATGATTAGCGCGAGTTTTTTTCCAAAAGAGTCCTATCTCCTTAAAGTCAGGGGAGAAGGTTTTGGTTATAATCAAATTAGAACCATGATGGGAACACTTGTGAAATTAGGTAAAAACCAAATTACCTTAGACTATCTCGCTGAAAGTCTCCAACCAGAAAGTACGGAAGTCATGAATTATATTGCACCTGCTTCCGGATTGATTTTAAATACTGTGGAATTTGAATGAGTACCAAATGATTTTTAACGCCTCTATTTATTTGAGCCATTCTCTTGCGGCAGCACGCTTTGAAAACCAGACTAGAAACACCGCAATCACAATTGCACTTAAGCTTAGAAAAATATCGCGCGGATTGATCTCTGTCAACACATAGAATTGTTGAATTCCAGTGGAAAGAAAAGAGATGATAAAAACAATATAAGCCCATCTTTTGCGAATTAATAACCCTATAGATCCCGCTAATCCAGCAAATACAGCAATGGCGAAGGCAGAGATATACCAAGCAGGTAAGTTGGCGTCAAAATTTTGACGGCCACTAGAGAGTTCTCCTAATTGCCCTGAGATGGAAAGAGCCTCCATAAGATAGCTGTAAACTCCAAAAGCATTCCAAATAAATGATGTAATGCTCACAACCCAAAAGTAAAGCGGCAGATTATTTTTAGAAGAAAAATTCATAAATCATTGGTTTTATAAGTTAAAAACACAACAATTTATGAATTTTTTATTTAGGAACAGTCAACTATTCTTAAGAGGTTACTGGGTAGAAAGATTTAGCTTTCTTCTACCACATGAAGCACGGGAGTTTTATTTACAAATTTCCCGTTTTTAGATTCACCCAAAATGATTACTTCCTTTGTCAATTCGTACTCTTTAATTGTACGAAGCATGTGTTCTTTGGTGTCTCTATGGATCTTGATTCCAGTAGTTTTTCCTTTATTTCTTATTTCTATATACCAACCGTCTCTAAATTTGATTGGTCTTGTAGGTGGTCTTCCCATTTTAATTAACTATTTGTAAAGATTTAACTCGCATATTAGACAAAATAATGTCAAAAAGCAAACCTTAATTGAATTTTTCAAATATAGGTCGTTTATAAGTATGGTGGGGCTTTAAGTGATAGTAATTTTATATTCATAAATTGAACTATACTATACGGAAAAGTTTTTTTACTTTTAAACCAATCTTGACCACTAGCAATCACCAATGAAATCTAAAAAGAAAAGAAAATCCTATAAAACTATTAATCGTTCTCCAGGCACGGTGCATTATAAAGGTAAAAAGCAATCTGCTGTAACGGCTATTGATATCATTAACTATAGCAAAGAAACCTATAATAAAATTGACACCCAAAATGTTGAGGAGGCTTTCCATTTTAAGGGAAATGACCAAGTGACTTGGATTAATGTCGATGGATTAAATAATACCTCTGAAATCGAAAAATTGGGCACTCATTATGGTTTGCATCCATTGACTTTAGAAGATATTGTAAATACTACCCACCGTCCTAAAATAGATGAATTCGACAACTATTTATTCATCATATTAAAGATGCTCTATTTTAAGAATGAAGGCGAATTGGTTTATGAGCAAGTGAGCATGGTTGTGGGAGAGGATTATGTATTGACTTTTCAGGAAGCTGATGGCGATATTTTCAATGATCTAAGAGAGCGTATTTCTTCAGGCAAAGGCCGTATCCGTAATTCGGGTTCTGATTATTTGATGTATGCCATTATTGATGCTGTGGTAGATCATTATTTAACCGTTATTGAAGCTTTTGGCGATAAAATTGAAGATATTGAGGATCGCGTTTTTGAAGGTAATTCTGACAACAATGAAACGGCTACAAATATTCAGGGGCTTAAACGAGAAGTTTTAAAAATCCGACGTTCGGTATTCCCCTTGCGAGAAGTCATAAACCATCTCGATAAACTTGAACATCACATTATTGATGAGAAAACACATAGCTTTTTAAGGGATTTATACGATCACATTGTTCAGGTTAATGAAAGCATTGAAATGTATCGGGAGATGGTTTGGGGATTATTAGATATGTATATGAGCATCATGAGCAATAAGATGAATGAAGTGATGAAGGTGCTGACCATTATTGCCACAGTGTTTATACCATTAACCTTCATTGCAGGAATTTATGGGATGAATTTTGATAACATGCCTGAATTGCATTATAAGTACAGTTATTTTATTCTTTTGGGCATTATGGTTTTCATCTTTTTGATGATGTTAGTTTATTTCAGAAAAAAGAAATGGCTCTAATATCTGTTAATAATCATCTCCAATATTTCTTATCAGTTTCTATAAAATAGCGTAAACTGACTAACTTTTAATAATGTTTTTGCTCTTTCACTATTAATAGAGTCATTAAATACAAGTGAGATAAATGGGATTCAAAAACATTGAAAGAAGCTATAAAAACAGCAGTATTCATCGTCCTTTTTGTACCTTTAAAATATTAAAACAAACTTAAGCATGTCCGAAAAAAAAGCATTTTCCAATGATTTATTAAATTTTCTAAAACTGTTAAAAGAAAATAATGATAGAGATTGGTTCAACGATCATAAAAGTGAATTTAAGAAGCTTGAAACGGAGGCGAAAAAGAACTTCAATACATTATTTGATGCTCTAAAAATTTACGATGACTTAGATCGCGTAAAGATGTTTCGTATTTATAGAGATGTGCGTTTTTCAAAAAACAAAGCACCTTATAAAACTCATTTTAGCGGATCTTTTACAAGAAGGAAACCAGGGTTGAGAGGTGGTTATTATTTACATATTCAGCCTCATAATGAATCTTTTATTGCTGTTGGATTTTGGGATCCTTCCAAAGAAGATTTATTGAGAATCAGAAAAGAATTTGAGATGAATGATGAGGAAATTCGATCTATCATTAAAGATAAGAGCTTCAAAGCCATTTGGGGTGATTTTTCAGGTGACGAACTTAAAACAGCACCAAGAGGTTTTGACAAAGATCACAAAGCCATAGATTTAATCCGCAAAAAACAATTTATTTTCACCAAGAAATATACCGATGAGCAGGTTATCTCTCCCAATTTTATAGAGGACGTCAATGCAGCATTTAAAGCGATTAGGCCTTATTTTGATTATATGAGTAGCGTCTTGACAACGAATATTAATGGAGAACCGCTTATATAACTTCTGTAATAGTAAAAGTATTGCCATTAAATTCAACCTGGTCTCCTTTTGTTTTATTTTTAAGAAGTAATCCAATAGGAGAGCCTAATGAAATGGCAAACACACTCATGTTTTCTAGGTCAATTTTTCCAGCACTGATGGAAATGAAAAAGTTATTAGTGGTTGTTTTTACTAAACTTCCCATCATTACAGTGTCAGACACCATTTTGGGACTGATCGTTTTTAGACTGTCCAACATTTTCTGGGCATCTGTGAGATACTGAGAGTTTTTTTCAAGATCATTAATCAGTCTTCCGTTTCCAGAATCATCATTATCGTCCCCACTTTTATCATTGCTTTCGATGGATTCTTTAATGGTTTCAATCTCATTCTTATAATTGGAAATGCGCTTATTGGCGTAGTCATAACAAGCTTGCAAAACATCACTTTTTTGTTTCATATAACTTTTGCCATGTGTGGCTCAAATAGTTGAATTTGACTAATGAAACGCTCTTTCACCAAATGCATCATCCGCTTATTTAGAGCTGATGAATTTTGAATATAAATGGCATACTCTTCAACTGTAAATTGACCAATGATCATTCCTTTAATTGAATTTCTAAATTTCATATCCTTTTGGATGACATTTTCTATATAGTCTAATTGTTTTGGCAAAGGTAGTTCATAAAAGGTATTCTTCTGCTTCGCAAAATAATTTTTAAGCACATCAATAAGAAGTTCATTTTGGAGCATCAATAATGGTCTTAAAGTGGTGTTTTGAAAGCGCTCTTCACTGCTCATCGCATCATATATTAAAGCAGTGGAAATGGTAGGTCTGATGCGAAGTAAATCATCTGTTCTAGTGTTCATGGCTTTAAGTTTGCTTAAAAATAGGAATAATGATTTTCTTAACAAGAAAATCTAAGAGATGTTGTTAACGGGTTTATTAACAAATATGTTTTTTCTAAGTTTTTTTATCGTTGGTTTAACCCTGTTTATAAAGGAATTTTAATAGGATTGGAGTATCTTTGACGTGAAGTTAAAAATTTAAGAGTATGAAATTCGGAAGTGTGGCTAATCCTCAAGATATCGACTTTACGCTACCACTTGACCATCAGGATACCGCTGGTGTTTTGAGTACATTCAAAAACAAAAAATCAATTGATGTTTATGTTGGTTGTGCCAAATGGAGCAAGGCAGATTTAAAAGGCTTTTATCCAAAGGGAACTAAAGATGAGTTGTCCTATTATTCACAGCAGTTTAATGCTATTGAGCTCAATGCTACGTTCTACCGTATTTTCTCACCTGATACATTTTCTACCTGGCATGAAAAAACACCTGTTGGATTTAAGTTTTTTCCAAAACTCTTTCAGGAAATTAGCCATTGGAAACGCTTGAATGGTGTAGAAAAAGTGGTGGATGATTATCTGTACAGTGCCGCTAACCTAAAAGACAAATTAGGAACCGTATTTTTGCAAATGCATAACAATTTTGCACCTAAAGATTTTGATAGGGTTGAGGCCTTTGTAAAGTTATGGCCAGTAGAAATTCCGCTGGCTATTGAGTTTAGACATACAGATTGGTATAATGATGCGGTCGTAGCGGAACGCTTATACGATTTATTGCAAACGCATAACATTTCAAACGTCATTGTGGATACCGCCGGAAGACGTGATTTAATGCACATGCGTTTAACAAATGGAACCGCATTTATTAGATATGTTGGCGCAAACCACGAGAGCGACTATTCAAGACTTGATCAATGGGTGGAACGTCTTAAAGAATGGAAACAACAAGGCATAAAGGAAATTGATTTTTTTGTGCATCAAAATATCGAAAAGGAATCGCCGTTGCTCGCCGCCTATTTCATTAAAAAACTAAATGCCGACTTGGGAATGGATTTAACAATACCGAACAAAGATGACACTCCTGAATTATTTTAATTAATTATGAAAAACAACAAAAAAGGCACATGAGATTTCACACACGAAAATGGGTAAAACCAGAAGATTTAAATCCTAACGGCACACTATTTGGAGGGAAGCTTTTGGCTTGGATTGATGAAGAAGCGGCTTTATATACCGTGATACAAATAGAAAACCCAAGGATTGTTACAAAATTTATGTCTGAAATTAATTTCATGAGTTCGGCGAAACAAGGCGACATTATAGAAATAGGGATGGAAGTTGTCAAGTTCGGACATACTTCGTTAATTCTAAAATGTGAAGCACGAAATATGATGACCCGAGAAACGATATTGACCGTAGATAATATTATTATGGTCAATTTAGGAGAAGACGGTAAGCCCACCCCGCATGGAAAAACTACAACAGAATTTGTTAAAGATAGATTAAAGTAAATGTTTTAATTTAGGGTTTCTTAACAAATTATAAGAAACTATTAACAACCAAATTGTAGTAATAATCGTATATTTATTACAAACCAATATAATACTTATGACAATGAAAAAACTAGGATTAACAGTACTTATAGCCACGCTATTTATGTCCTGTTCACTTTCAAAGGTTGAAAAATCTGCGAGAAAAACAGTTGATGGCAACTGGAATTTAAACTCTGTGACTTATGATGCACAAGGTGTTTTTAATACACGATTATTTGATGATGCCACAGCATCCTGTTTTAAGGATAGTCAATGGTTCTTTAGATCTAACAACAGTACAGGGACTTATGACGTCATAAATCCAGATTGTTCAACAGGAGTAAGGAACTTTAGATGGGCGGCAAATGAAATAGGAAAAAACTCAGGTAACTTTGATTTTACCATGAAATTTACCGATGCAAAGAAGAATGATTTCCAGAAAAACACAGGCTATAGAATGAATTTGAAATACTTGGATGATAACAGTATGCAAATTACACAAACCATTCAATTTGAAGGAAAACCCTTTAATATTAACTTAAACTTTACAAGAACAACTTTATAAAACTTAGATTATGAGAAATACGATAAAAACAATTGCACTATTATTTATGGTAAGTGCATTAGTCAGTTGCGATGCTACAAGAAACGCAAATAGTAAGCAAAAAGGTACTGTAATTGGTGCTGGTGGTGGTGCTGTTATTGGTGGCGTTATTGGTAATAACGTTGGTAGTAAAAGTAATTCAGCCCTAGGTGCCATTATCGGTGCTGTTGTAGGTGGTGTTGCCGGTAACTATATTGGTGACCGCATGGATAGACAAGCTGAACGTATTGAAGAAGAAATTCCTGGAGCTCAAGTTGAGCGTGTTGGTGAAGGTATAAACGTTGTGTTCGACGAAAGCAGTGGGGTTTATTTTGATACTAACAAACATAATATCAACAGTGCGTCATCCGCAACATTGAAGAAGTTGGCAGGTATTTTCAAAGAATATCCAGATACTAACATCTTGGTGGAAGGTCATACAGATAGTACAGGCCCAACTGATTTTAACATGACGCTTTCAAAGCAACGTGCCCAAGCAGTAACTTCTTATTTGTCTGGACAAGGCATCTCTTCAGGTCGTTTTACAACAAACTGGTACGGACCTAATCAACCTAAGTATGATAACACCACAGTTGATGGACGTGCAAAAAACAGACGTGTTGAGTTGGCTATTATTGCCAATGACCAGATGAAAAAAGAAGCAAAGGAAAATGCAGGTAATTAATTCCTGATTATTTCAAAATAAATTGAGCAGTCTTATTGTATAATAAGGCTGCTTTTTTTTTAATTAAAATTTAGGAGCACAAAAAAGTTTATAAATCAATTTTAAAAATTTAAAATTAAAGTAGTTAATATAGGATAAGATATGATGAATGATAACAGATAGGATGTATTTATAACCGAAGGATTGTGGTTTTTGAAGGTGTAAATTCCAATCGAAAGTCCTTTAAGTTTGGTTCTAGTTGTTTAATATGAAAGTCATTATTCTTTGTTACGCTTATCGATCTTAGTCAACCTAAATATGATCATAGCCGAGCGGTAAAAATGAAAAATACGGACGTGCAAAGTTCACTATTATAGCCTATGAACGAATTAAAAAAGAAGTACATAAAATCAGATCATTTAAAACTGATTATTACAGAATAAATTGTCCCGTCTTATTTAATATACTAGACTGCTTTTTCGTTGACTTAATTTTTAGTTGCGTCGAAAACTGTAGGCGTCAATTCAAAAAGTTCCAAATCAAAATAATTGATGGAAGAAAATATATGATCAAAGATATCAGACATAATATCTTCATAGTTAACCCATCGTATGTCATTGCTGAACGCATAGATTTCTAATGGTATGCCTTGAGAAGTCGGCTGTAATTGTCTTACCATTAAGCTCATGTCTTTGTTGATACCAGGGTGATTCTCTATATAGGTTTGTATATATATTCTAAAAACACCTAAGTTGGTGAGGTTACGACCGTTGATCAATGTACTTGTATCTATATGACTAGTGTTATTATACTTTTCGAGTTCTCTTTGTTTACCTTCCAGATAACTCGTAATAAGTTGGATTTTTTTTAAGTTTTCAATTTCTTCTTCCTTAAGGAAATGGATACTTTTCGACTTGATCAAAATAGATCTTTTAATACGCCGCCCTCCAGATGACTGCATCCCTCTCCAATTCTTGAATGACTCAGAAATAATCGCATAAGTTGGAATGGTAGTAATGGTCTTGTCAAAATTCTGCACTTGTACAGTTGAGAGATTGATTTCAATCACGTCACCATCGGCACCATATTTATCCATAGTGATCCAATCGCCAATTCTCAAAGTGTCATTGATGGCCACTTGCAGACTTGCAACAAACCCTAAAATCGTATCCTTAAAGATTAATAAAAGAACGGCCGAGGCTGCACCTAAGGTCGTAAAGAATTTTAAAAATGACAGGTCTATAAGTACCGCAAGGCATGAGGCGACACCGATGACCCAAACAAAAAGCATGACTACTTGAATGTAGCTGTCAATTGGTTTATCTCTTAGGCGCGGTAAAGTCTTAAAATAAGATTCTAAACTTCGGAGCAGACTTCTTAAGATCCATATGATCAATAGAACCGAATAAACTTTGATGATAATGAGGAAAAAAGCTTCTAGTTTAGGGTAATCGCTAAATACAATTGGAAATAACTTTATCGTAAAGAATAAAGGTATCAAATGAGCAATGTTTCGAGGGGTTTTATGAGTGACTAAAAAATCATCAAACTCGGTTTTTGTCCGTGCCGCAAATTTAGTGAAGGTCTTAACAAGTATATTCCTTGATATTGCATCTGTCACCAAAATAATGACACACAAGATGAAAAGTAGCGCCAGCATATTTAAGAATATTGCCCATTGATCAGAAAGACCTAGCTTGACAAAATAATCCGAAAAATAGTGGCCGTGTTCCGACATTATACTGCGGTTTTTAAATATCTCTTTTCAATGTAAAATGTAGCGAAAGGAAGCAATGAAGCTAACAAAACAATACCAAGTGTTTTAAAAGACCACTTTAGTTTGGATCCAACCAATAGTGCTAAAATCACATAGGCTACAAATAAAAGACCGTGAGCCATACCAATTGGATATTTTAAAATTTGGTAAGTTTCTAAATAAAAAGGTTTGATAAATAACATATTAGCAAACAATACCAAGTAGGAAATACCTTCTAAAATGGCAACAGCTTTAAAGCTTTTTAACAGTGTAAACATGGGTTCTTAAATTTTATGCAAAAATACCCATGATATCCTATAATAGCGACTTTTTAACAATTTTTTTAAAACGTATCCTTGGTTGCTAAGGTTATAGTAATTTAAAAAGCGGTTTGTTTAAAATAACATCTTCGAGATCTTTGAGTCTTAATATCACAATTCATGAAATGATATGATTTATATTCTGAATCTCTTAGTTTACTTCGTTTTTTGTTATGTACAATGATTCCTCATAATCTTCATTTCGAACTGACTTAACACGAATAAAGCCGTTTTTCTCATAAAAATGTTGCAAATAATCTTCTTCTGTAAGTAAGAAAAAGTGGCGGTTAATATTTTGGGTTTTCAATTGGTCCAACCAAAAGCTGCCTAAATTCTTATTACGATGCTCTTCTGCGATCCATATAAATCCGAGGTACAAATACCCTTTATCAAACCAGTCCTTGGCTTCGCTTTCGAAATATTTAAAACTGGGCGGAGATTTGTAAAAAACGATTCCACCTCCAATAATATTAGTGTTGTCTTCAAGGCTATAAATTTTAGCATCAGTTGTAAAATCGTTCCAAAAAGGAACGATTTCATCTTGCCAATCTTGAGGAAGAATCTCAAAAAATTCCTGTGGATTTGTTTCTAACTCTTTAAAAATGAAAGCTTCCATTTGCGATTATAATAATCCCCATGACCATAAACGGTCTGAATCTTCAAACCATCTGTCGCCAA
>JBDTKP010000035.1:0-11363 GCA_039935255.1 Gelidibacter sp.
CGAAAAACTTTTTCCAGTATAAGACAACCACCGATAAAATGGCCCCAAACTGAATAGACACCTGAAACATTTTTAAAAACTCTCCTTCAGGTAAACCCATTAAAGCTGCCGTAAAACCCATGTGCGCCGTAGAGGAAATAGGCAAATATTCGGTAAGACCTTCAATAATGGCTAAAATAATAGCGTCAATTACATTCATAGCGTAAAATAAACTTTTAATATTCAAGCACCAAATTCCAATAATTAGAAGATGAATTATTGGAATTTGGTGTTTTAATGTTGGAATTTAAACTTTTGGAGTTGCGTCTTTGTTCGGGTTCAGTAAAATAGCGTATACTTGAATGCCAAAACCGATCAGTACTAATGTAGGTGCCAGACGGATGCGTCTCCAGCTAAAGATGTCAGGATTGAAAACATTCGGGTCGTCACTACCGCCACCAGACATTAATATAAATCCGAGTGCGATAATACCCAAGCCAATAAGCATGAACATATAGTTTTTCTTCCCGAAAATGAAGTTGTTATTAGCGCTTTCTTTATGTTTTTTTCCTGACATGATGATTCAAATTATAATGGGTTGCAAATTAACGGTTTTATTTAAACCTTTTGGTTAAGAGTATCTAAATAGTTTGGATTTGCTGAGGAATTTGAAAATGTCAATACCGATTCGGCTTAAATGTTTTCCGATGATTGGACGATAGGTGGTTGATGAAAAATGAATCCAAAATAGTATAAAAACTTACTCTTTCTATGAATTAGTCAAAAACAGGTCTTGGTTCCTAATTCTAAAAGCGAAATAAGGTTGCTGAGCTTTTCGAAGTGTTAGTAATACAAAGCATCCGTCTTCAAATTCAAGAAACGCTGTGTGGCAATAAAGGTGCTGACCCAAGTTATAACAACTCCTAAAAGGAAAATCATTACAAATAAAACGCCAATTAGAATAGGGTTTGAAAGCAATTGCAATTCCACAAAGCTTTGGTCAAGATAATAGAGCACGATGCCCATGCCGATTAGCGCGATAATCGCACCAATAATTCCCAGCTTTACACTTTGAAACACGAAAGGTCTGCGGATAAAAGTTTTGGTAGCGCCGACCATTTGCATCGTTTTGATGATAAAACGTTTCGAATAGACGGCCAGTCGGATAGAACTGTTGATCAGCAAAACGGCGATCAATGTAAAAATGGCGCTAATGACCAATACCCAAAACGTGATCTTTTTAACATTGTCATTCATCAATTCCACTAAATCACTGTCATAACGAATTTCTTCAATGAATTTTTTATTGGACAATTCTTCAGTTATGGAGGCGAGGGTTTCCGTAGTGACAAAATCGGCTTTCAAATGGACATCAATGGAATTTTGCAAGGGATTATAACCTACAAAATCCATGAAATCCTCGCCAGTTTCAGCTTTCATTGATTCAGCTGCGGCTTCTTTGGAGACATATTCGGTGCTTTTGGTGTATTCAGCCATGGCCAGGCTTTTTTCAAGCTGGTTCACTTCAACTTCTTTTGCAGAATCATTTAAATATATTGTGACCACCACTTGTTCCTTAAAATGGTCGGCCACTTTTTTGGCATTTAAAACCAAAAGTCCCAAACAACCCAATAGAAATAGCACGAGAGCAATGCTGATAACCACAGAAAAGTACGACGAAATTAATTTGCGTTTTTGATATCTGTCAAAAGATGAACTCATAAAATTTTAGTTGAAGCTGTAAAAATATGAAAGAAATCTATTCCCTTAGGGTTTACAACGTTTAAATTTTAATAGTGGTATAATAAGTTTAAATTTGCGCTCTGAATAATGCTCGCAATCCCGATAGCTATGGGGAGCAAAGATGCAATTTTTTTAAAAACAAGCTTTGCGGCTCTGCAGCTCTGCGAGAGATTAACAACACCAATTTTTATGTACTACAATTTCAACGAGATAGAAAAAAAATGGCAAGACTATTGGGCTAAAAACCAAACGTTCAAAGCCGAGAACAATAGTGATCTGCCAAAATATTACGTTCTGGATATGTTTCCTTATCCAAGTGGGGCGGGACTTCATGTTGGACATCCATTAGGTTATATTGCCAGCGATATATATGCACGTTACAAGCGTCACAAAGGATTTAATGTATTACATCCCCAAGGCTATGACAGTTTTGGTTTGCCTGCGGAACAATATGCGATCCAAACAGGTCAGCATCCAGCATTAACTACTGAAGAAAATATAAAAACTTACCGCCGTCAGTTGGATCAGATTGGATTTTCGTTTGATTGGAGCCGTGAAGTAAGAACTTCTGATCCATCTTATTACAAATGGACGCAATGGATTTTTATCCAATTGTTTGAATCTTGGTATAATAACGATACGAACAAAGCGGAGTCTATCGACACGTTGATCTCGATTTTTTCTTCGGAAGGAAACAAAAATGTTAATGCAGTGTGTGATGATCACATCGAAAATTTTTCTGCATCAGAATGGCATGCATTTTCTTCAGAAAAACAGCAAGAAATTCTTTTAAAATACAGACTTACGTATTTAGCCGAAACAGAAGTCAATTGGTGTCCTGGATTAGGAACTGTTTTGGCAAATGATGAGATTGTCAATGGTGTTTCTGAGCGTGGTGGTCATCCAGTGATCAGAAAGAAAATGACCCAATGGAGTATGCGAATTTCAGCTTATGCGGAACGCTTGCTTCAAGGTCTGGATACCATCGACTGGACTGAATCTTTAAAAGAAAGTCAGCGTAATTGGATTGGGAAATCGATTGGAGCAACTGTAACATTCCCCATCCTATCCTTCCCCGAAGGGGAAGAGAAATCTGGCGTGACAAATAAGCCTGGATATATGACTGGTGGGAATAATTCGCATCTTTTGTTGGATAAAGCAAAAACGATGAGAAATAACCCAACAGATGCTGAAAAGATTCTTTGGACACATTTAAAATCTAAAGGTATTGGTGATAAGTTTAGACAACAGCATTTAATTGATGATTTCATTGTTGATTTTGTATGTCTTTCAAAAAAAATAATTGTAGAGATTGATGGATCCATTCATGATGCTCAAATAGAAGCAGACCAAGAAAGAACAAAACGATTAAATGATAGAGGATTTGAGGTCATAAGGTTTCGAAATGAAGAAGTATTTGAGGATTGTAATAAAGTTTTAAAAACAATTGAAAATCATTTAAAAGAGTACAGTGTTCCCCCTTCGGGGGTTAGGGGGATATCTGTCTTTACTACAAGACCTGATACCATTTTTGGTGTTTCGTTTATGACATTGGCACCAGAACACGACCTAGTATCGAAAATAACCACTTCTGAACAAAAATCCGAAGTCGAAGCTTATATCCAAGCCACCGCAAAACGTAGCGAGCGCGACCGCATGTCCGATGTCAAGAAGATTTCAGGAGTATTTACAGGCGCTTATGCTGAACATCCATTTACAAAAGAGGCGATTCCTATCTGGATTGGTGATTACGTATTAGCTGGTTACGGAACAGGAGCAGTGATGTCTGTGCCTTGTGGTGACCAACGTGATTATGACTTTGCGAAACATTTTAACATTGCTATTCCTAATATTTTTGAGGGGATTGATATATCTGAAGAGGCCTATGGTTCTAAAGAAAATGTGATCATTGCAAATTCAGATTTCCTCAATGGTTTAACTTATAAGGAAGCTACTAAAAAGGCTATTTCAGAACTTGAAAAAATAAATCAAGGTGAGGGTAAAACCAATTACCGTTTGCGTGATGCCGTTTTTTCACGTCAGCGCTATTGGGGCGAACCATTCCCAGTGTATTACGTGAATGGCATGCCGCAAATGATCGCTAAGGAACATTTGCCGATCCGTTTACCAGACGTTGAAAAATACTTACCTACCGAAACTGGCGAGCCACCTTTAGGACGTGCCGATGTTTGGGCTTGGGATACAGAAAAAAATGCAGTGGTCAGTAATGACTGGATTGATAATAAAACAGTATTCGCACTGGAATTGAACACGATGCCAGGTTGGGCAGGAAGTTCTTGGTATTTCTTTAGATATATGGACGCTCTTAATGAGGAGGTTTTTGCTAGTGAAAAAGCTTTAAACTATTGGGAAAGTGTCGATTTATATATTGGCGGAAGCGAACATGCGACAGGGCATTTGCTTTACTCGCGTTTTTGGGTGAAATTCTTGAAGGATAGAGGGTTTGTGAAGATAGAGGAACCTTTTAAGAAGCTGATTAACCAAGGGATGATATTGGGGACGAGTGCTTTGGTTTATAGAACAGATTTAATGTTGGGGTCTTCATTATCAAGTTCAAAAGATTTCAAAAATCCAATCTTAGATAAGCCTATTTACATTTCTTACAATACCTTCAAACAGTTTGAAAATTTATATAATTTTATACTGAATTCTAAAATTTCTGCTAGCGATAAGAACATATTTGTAAATGGTAACGGTTTTACTAGAGGTTTGGCGAGTGTAATTGAAGACACTGTGTTTTTTGATTTTTTAGACGAAGACCAGAAAAGCGTTATAAATAATTTTTCTGTTCTATTTGAATCTGTTCAGAAAGATATTTATAGTCAGAATATGGGGTCTACTGTTGAAGGACTTCAGTTTTCGCCAATTCACGTGAAAGTTCAATATGTGAATGGATCAGATGAGATAGATATTCAAGGTTTGAAAAATGATAATGAATTTGGAAATGACTTCAAACATGCTATTTTTATCGGAGAAAAGGGAGAGGTTATAGAAGGTGATAATGATGTTTACAAGGTAGGTCGTGAAGTTGATAAAATGTCAAAGTCCAAGTTAAACGTTGTCAATCCTGATGAAATAGTTAAAGATTACGGAGCAGACAGTCTGCGTTTATACGAAATGTTCCTCGGCCCCTTAGAACAAGCAAAGCCATGGAATACCGCAGGGATTACAGGGGTCAACGGTTTTCTTAAAAAGCTTTGGAAATTATACCACCAAGGAGCTGACGGCAGTTTTTACGTCAACAGTTCCCCTCCTTTGGAGGGGTTAGGGGAGGATTTAAAAACACTTCATAAAACCATCAAAAAAGTAGAAGAAGACATTGAGAACTTCTCATTCAATACCTCCGTATCTACCTTTATGATTGCGGTCAACGAATTGACCGCTCAAAAATGTACGAGTAAATCTATTTTGGAACCTTTCTTGATTTTGTTATCGCCTTATGCACCACATATCGCAGAAGAATTATGGAATCAATTAGGACATAAAGAATCCATTTCAACGGCGCCAGTCCCTAAATTTGACGCTAGCCATTTGGTTGAGAGCAGCAAGAATTATCCAATCTCATTTAATGGGAAAATGAAATTCACTTTAGAGTTACCAATGGATATGAGTAAAGACGACATCGAAAAAACAGTGATGGCTCACGAAAAGACTATCGCCCATTTGGAAGGGCGCACACCCAAAAAAGTGATCATCGTTCCTGGGAAAATTGTGAATATCGTGGGATAATGTCATTGCGAACGCAGTGAAGCAATCTCAACGTTTAGCAGCAATGTATAAGTTTCATATTTTAATTTGACAGCGAATAACTGACAAAATTTCATAACATGAAATTGGCTTACTTTTTGTTATATTTAGATTGAATTTAAAACAAGAATAAACATGGGAATAGGAATGGGCTATTGGATTTTAATTGGAGGTATTGCCCTGGTCAGCTGGTTGGTAAGCAATCAATTAAAAAGCAAATTCAAAAAATATTCGCAAGTCCATTTAAGAAATGGAATGAGCGGAAAAGAAATCGCTGAGAAAATGTTGGCTGATAATGGCATTCGTGATGTGGAAGTTATTTCTGTAAAAGGACAATTGACCGATCATTACAATCCTAAAAATAAAACGGTTAACTTAAGTGAAGCTGTTTATGATCAGCGTAATGCTGCTGCCGCTGCAGTTGCTGCCCACGAATGTGGTCATGCCGTACAGCACGCACAAGCTTATAGCGCCTTAAAATTACGATCAGCCTTAGTGCCAGTTGTGAGTGTAACTTCGGGGATGTCACAGTGGTTAGTTATTGGTGGTTTAGTTCTTGGGGCAGCAGCAGGAGTTGGAACTGGTTATTATGTTGCAATCGCTGGGTTGGTATTTATGGGATTCGCAACGTTGTTCAGTTTTGTAACCTTGCCAGTAGAATACGATGCGAGTAACAGAGCTTTGGCTTGGTTGAAAGGAAAAAACATGCTGACTCCAGAAGAATATGCAGGATCAGAAGATGCGCTTAAATGGGCAGCAAGAACCTATTTGGTGGCGGCTATCGGTGCGTTAGCGTCCTTGTTGTATTGGGCAATGCAAGTTTTTGGAGGAAGAGATTAATTATATAATATTATTATAAACTCAGACCGGATAGCTATTTTTGTTGTTCGGTCTATTTATTTGCCTAATTTTAACCCTTAACTAAATACCTGACTTATGGAACAACAACCTACTGAAAGATCTTTTAATAGTTTTGATACCAAACTATTGGTGCAGGCCACAGACGCTGAGCGCGTGGACTTTTATAAAAAGACTTATGGACACGTGGCTGGTGGCGTGTTGGTCTTCATTATTTTTGAGTATTTATTGCTCCAGAGTGAAACTATTGTCAATTTTATGTTGTCAATGACTGAAGGCTACAAATGGCTGATCATGTTGGGAGGTTTCATGTTTATTATGAGTTATGCTGAGAGAATGACCATGAAATCGGGAGATAAAAATAAACAATATTTGGCCTTCGGACTCTACATTCTGGCACAAGCGTTTATTTTTGTTCCCTTAATTTACATTGCTATATATTACATGGATTCTGGTATTGAGATTTTGAATCAAGCCGCCATTGTAACCTTAGCATTGTTTACAGGTTTATCTGCCGTTGTATTTGTCACAAAAAAGGATTTCTCGTTCATTAAAACAGGTTTGACCGTCGGTTTTTTTATAGCTATAGGATTAATTGTTGCTGGAACCCTATTCGGATTTAATTTAGGATTATGGTTCTCCGTTGGCATGTGTCTTTTAGCAGGCGGTTCTATTTTATACCAAACTTCTAACTTGGTAAACAAATATTCAACGGATGATTATATCCCTGCGGCATTAGGCTTGTTTGCTTCCTTAATGCTATTATTCTGGTATGTACTTCGGATTTTTATGTCTCGCCGTTAAGTTCAACCCAATGAAATAAACAAAAAACTCCTGAAATTTTCAGGAGTTTTTTGTTTTAAATAGCTAAGCTCTAAAGATTTGGCTTTATCATGTTTAAATTCACTCTGTCCATCCCGACTTAAGAATCTTTGAGTCCTACGGATACAAGTGATTGGAGTTAAAGGACTGACAACCACCAACCGATTTAAACCTCAATCTGCCTATCAATCTGCTGATTTAAAGATATAAAGGTTTCTGTGCGCGATACGCCAGCGATAGATTGTATTTCCTTATTAAGTAAATGCATCAAATGCTCATTATCCTTGCAGAGAATTTTTATTAGAATACTCCAGTTTCCTGTTGTATAATGGCATTCCAAGACTTCAGGTATTTTTTGGAGTTGCTTCACAGCTTCAGGATTGCTCATCGCTTTATCCAAATAAATACCTACAAAAGCCATAGTCGTATAACCCAATACCTTCGGATTGATCACAAATTTTGATCCGGATATCAAACCTGATTTTTCCAGCTTTCTCAAACGTTGATGTATCGCAGCACCGGAAATGCCAACCTCTCTGGCGATTTGCAAAATAGGTGTTCGGGCATCGGCCATTAAAGCACGGAGGATCTTTTTATCGATACCGTCAATTTGAATATTTCGATTGACTATTTTCATGTTCATTTCCCACGAAGGCGGAATCTTAATTTAAATCTTTAACTACTGCCTACTATCCACTTTTTTACATGTTTAAAGGATTATATCCTAAGTAAGGCACTTCTTTTTCAGTAAATATAATGTCAAATTCCTCCAGTTCTTTTAAAATAGGACCGTAAACTTCTTTAGTAATCGGTATTTGAACTCCAGGTGTGGTAATTTTTTTATTTAAAATGGCAAGAGTAGCCATGGCCACAGGTAAACCAACAGTTTTTGCCATTGCTGTATACGTTTGATCTTCGCCAATAGTGACCATGGTGGAATCAATTTGATACATTTTTCCGTCGAGCTTATAACCGAATTTATGATACATGACGAGCATGTCTTTATCATCATCATCAAGCGTCCAACTGTCCATCAATATCTTTTGGAGTATTTCTGCGGGAGTTGCTTTTTTAAGTTCTACCATCTTGGTGTCATTGAAGATATCCAGTTCTTCGAGCTTCTCCCAAACAATATCGTCCTGATCAATTTTCAGCGATAATCTGAATTTAAGTTCTACAGAGTCGGTATGACTATACGGTAAAAAAGCATTCACAAAGTCGCGATAGCTCATGTTTTCACTGTCGTCAATAGTATAACTGTCATCTGTCATTCCTAATTGGACAAATATATTCCACGCCCTACTGAAACCAATGCGGCGCATGGTGCCGCGATACAGTGTTTTAATTTCATCAAGTCCGTAAACACTTTGATATTTTAGAGAATCTCTATTTGCATAGGCTTCAAAACGTCCGTAACCGTCCACTTCTAAAAATTCAGTACGTCGGAATAAACGATGGTAAGGAATATATTTATAATTGTTTTCTTGAATAAATTTTGCAGCACTCCCTTGGCCTGCAACCACGACATTTCTAGGGTTCCAGGTGAATTTATAATTCCAGAGGTTATTATCGCTTTCAGGAGCAACCAATCCGCCGGCAAACGATTCAAATAAGACCATTTTGCCGCCTTTTGCTCTGATACTATCAATAACTTTCATGGCGCTCATATGGTCAATACCAGGATCGACCCCAATTTCATTCATAAAAACCAAGCCTTTATTTTTTGCAACCTTGTCAAGGTCTTCCATCTCCTTGCTCACATAAGAGGCAGTCACCATATGCTTGTTTAATGTGATACAATCTTTCGCTACTTCAATATGATATCTCGCTGGGAGCATCGACACCACGATGTCCGCGTTTTCAATGGCATTTTTTCGAGATTTTTTATTGAATACATCTAAGGTAATCGCCTGTCCATGTTCATGATTATTAATGAGTTTCTGTGCATTTTGGACGTCAATATCACCAACAATAATATGTAAATTTTCTTCGACTGACTTGTCCAATAAATATTTAATTAGGTAGGATGACGATTTTCCTGAACCTATCACTAAAATTTTTCGCATAATGGGAATTGTTGAGTAGTTTTACTTTATATAACCACGAATTTACTAAATAACTCTCGGTTATTGAGGTCAAAAATATAAAGATATGAATAGAACAATTTTGATTACGGCATCAGTTTTAGGAATTATTGCCATTGCACTTGGTGCTTTTGGAGCACATGGTTTAAAGGAACTGATTTCTGTTGAAGCGCAACAAACCTTTGAAACAGGAGTGCGATATCAAATGTATCATGCACTGATGTTGCTGTTTGTTGGAGGAACGACATTTTTGACTGAGAAATCAAAAAAGACGATCTATCTCTTAGTCCTGGTAGGCGTCGTGCTTTTTTCAGGTTCTATATATGGTCTGTCCACAAGGGACATTACTGAAATCAATTTTAAGAGCATTGGTTTTGTAACTCCAATAGGTGGAATGCTTCTTATAATTGCTTGGGTTATCATGATGATAAATTTTTTAAAAGTGACACGGGATAATTCCTGAAAAAGGACACATACTTTAAAATAATGTTTAATTTTGCACAACAAACAACACACTAATATTATGGCCAATAACGCCCAAACTACGAAATCGATTTCGTTAGATGATTATGGTATTAAAAATGCCACAGTACATTATCAATTGCCTTCAGAAGAACTTCATAAAATAACTATTGCCAAAGGGCAAGGTGTGGAAGCTTCTTCTGGTGCGTTGGCAGTTAATACAGGAGAGTTTACAGGACGCTCACCAAAAGACCGATTTATTGTAAAAGATGAGGTTACCAAAGATCAAGTATGGTGGGGAGATGTCAACATTCCGTTTGATCCTGCCGATTTTCAGAAACTATACGACAAGGTAGTCGATTACCTTTCTGGAAAGGAAGTTTTTGTAAGAGACAGTTACGCTTGTGCTGATGAAAATTACAAGCTGAATATTCGGGTCATTACCGAACATGCATGGAGCAATGAATTTGCAAATAACATGTTTTTGCGTCCTACGGAAAAAGAATTGGAAAATTTTTCCCCTGAATGGAGCATTATTAATGCGCCAGGCTTTATGGCAGATCCAGAAGTAGACGGCACACGCCAACACAATTTTGCTATTTTAGATTTTACTCGTAAAATTGTATTAATAGGAGGTACTGGGTATACAGGAGAAATTAAAAAAGGCATCTTTTCTGCTTTGAACTTTATTATGCCCGTCTTTAAAGATACTTTACCAATGCACTGTAGTGCTAATATAGGTAAGGATGATGACACTGCAATTTTCTTTGGACTGTCAGGAACTGGAAAAACCACGCTATCTGCTGATCCTAATAGACGATTGATTGGAGATGATGAGCACGGTTGGACGAAGGAAAATACCGTATTCAATTTTGAAGGTGGTTGTTATGCCAAGGTTATTAATCTTTGCCAAGAAAACGAACCTGATATTTTTGCTGCAATAAAGAAAGGCGCCGTCTTAGAAAATGTCATTTTAGATGCCAATGGAGTTGTTGATTTTGAAGATGTATCTATCACGCCAAATACACGTGTGAGTTACCCTATTAATCATATTGATAACATTGCAGTGCCTTCTATAGGTAAAAACCCGAAGAATATTTTCTTTTTAACGGCTGATGCTTTTGGGGTTTTACCTCCAATTTCAAAATTGACACCTAGTCAGGCTGCTTATCATTTTATTTCTGGTTACACTGCAAAGGTAGCGGGAACGGAAGCCGGTGTTGTAGAACCTGTTCCAAATTTCTCTGCTTGTTTTGGTGCACCTTTTATGCCGTTACATCCTGCAAAATATGCGGAAATGTTAAGCAATAAAATGCAAGAAACTGGCGTTAAGGTATGGTTGGTCAATACAGGTTGGACTGGTGGTCCTTACGGTGTAGGTACCCGAATGAAATTAAAATATACCAGAGCCATGATCAACGCTGTGTTGAATGGTGATTTAAAAGATTATACTTACGAAGATTACCACATCCATTCTGTTTTTGGAACTGCGCAACCAAGGTCTTGCCCAGGAGTGCCTACAGAAGTTTTAAGCCCAAGAACGACTTGGAATGATGACCAAGCATATTATACTACAGCTTTCAAATTGAGCAATGCTTTCAGAGAGAACTTTAAAAAGTATGAAGAATTCTCAAGTGAAGAAATTAG
>JBDTKP010000036.1:0-8086 GCA_039935255.1 Gelidibacter sp.
CCAGTTAAAACAGTACGACCCATCCCTTTGGAAAGCGTACAACATTATGGAACCTTTGGAGGAACTTAAGAAGTTCAAGGCTGAAGACTAAAAAAATAGGTGGCTTTAACCAACCCGTTCTTCATGAGTTCAGGTTAGTTAAAACCCTTTGCATTTTTAAAGCCAATACTCCAAGATATAGCTGGAAGTTATTTGCGGTTGATTCTTATAAATTATTAAATAAAAAAATCTCAGATTAATAGATAATCGGAGATTTTAAATCTTTAATAGTTAATAAGATATTATCAAGAAATGAAAATAGAAACAATAGAAACCACTATTGAAACTATAATTTAGTTCATATATTTTCCTTTTTTACTGCCTTCATACATCACATATTTCACCAATCGCGCTTCCAATTTCGCGTTTACCAGATGAATTTTTCGAGAAGGTCTCAAACCCACATGTTTTAACGCATCAAGATTGGAGGTAATGAACCACGCATCTGTGCCAGGATAATTTTGTTTGAGAGTATCTCCTATACTTTTATAAAAAGATTCCATGTCAATATCAAGACGCTCACCATATGGCGGGTTAAACACCATGTGCAACTTCTCATCACCTGCTTTTTGAGTTTTAAAAAAATCCTCATGACGCACTTCTATAAAATCTTCCAATTGTGCGTTTTTGATGTTTTCTTTAGCTTTCTCTACCGCACTTGGCGATTTATCATAGCCTATAATTCGATGATGAAAATCTCTCGTTTTACTCAAAAGCGATTCCTCAATTTTCTCGAACAATTCTACATCCCAATCCTGCCAGCGTTCAAAAGCAAATTCCTTGCGCATCAAATTTGGTGGAATATTACAAGCAATCATAGCAGCTTCCGCTAAAATGGTTCCACTACCACACATCGGGTCCATGAAATTAGTTTGCCCGTCCCAACCCGACAACATGATCAATCCTGCAGCCAACACTTCATTGATAGGGGCGATATTGGTGGCAATTTTATACCCGCGTTTATGCAAGGAGTCTCCAGATGAATCTAATGATATATTGCAGGTGTTTCTGTCAATATGGACGTTGATTTTAATATCAGGAAACTTTAAATCTACGTTAGGTCGTTCGCCGACCGTATCTCTAAATTTATCAACGACTGCATCCTTAGTTTTTTGAGCTATATATAAAGAATGCGTAAACAAAGGTGAATGCACAGTCGCATCAACCGCTAGCGTCCCTGTTGGTTTGAGGTATTGCGCCCAATCCATTTTATAGATTTGGTCATACAAATCCTTTTCGTTATTCACTCTAAAAGAATGGATGGGTTTTAAAATTTTAATGGCCGTTCTAAGTGCTAAATTAGCTTTGTACATGAAACCTTTATCTCCTGCAAAACTCACATTTCGCACCCCTATTTTAACGTCTTGAGCTCCCAATTGGGTTAACTCCTTAGCTAGTAACTCTTCAAAGCCAAATAAGGTTTTGGCAACCATGTTAAAATTATTATCCATTATTCTCGTGATATAGATTGCAAAAATAAAGTATTTTTGCAGTCAGACGAATTTATAATGACAAAAGACACAATACAATGGTACGCTTCATGGTTTGACACCCCATATTATCACATTCTTTATAAGGATAGAGATCATGCTGAAGCACACCAATTCATGGATAATTTAACCCAGTATTTGAACCTGCCAGAACAAGGTGAAATACTCGATCTCGCTTGCGGAAAAGGACGCCATTCCATCTATCTCAACTCTTTAGGCTACGATGTGACTGGTGTTGACCTTTCAGAAAACAGCATTTCCTATGCTAAACAATACGAAAACGAAACCCTTCATTTTGAAGTGCACGACATGTGCAAACCCTTCAATAAACAATTTGATGCGGTATTTAACCTGTTTACAAGTTTTGGGTATTTTGATAAGTCAGAAGACAATCTCAACACCATTAAAGCCATTAGAGATGATTTAAATGAATTTGGTTTTGGTGTTATCGATTTTATGAATGTTGATGTTGTAATCGAAAACTTAGTTCCAGAAGATGTTAAAACCGTTGCCGGTATTGATTTTCATCAGAAAAGATATGTTGAAGATGGGTATCTTATCAAAGAGATCCATTTTACGGACAAAGGAAAGGATTATCACTTTCAAGAACGTGTCAAAGCAAAAACTTTGGCGGATTTCGAAGAACTTTTTGAAGAAGCAGGCGTCTATTTATTGGATGTTTTTGGCGATTATAAATTGCGTAAATTCCACAAAGGCACATCAGAACGGTTAATCATGATCTTCAAATGATCCAGTATCTTCTACCTTTTTTAGCAGTTGTTGTTGGTGTTTTATTGGTGCTTATCTTTAAAAATAAAAAACCCAAGTATACCAAGTTACTATTATCGTTCAGTGGTGCTTTTTTATTGGCATTGACCCTATTTGACTTATTGCCTGAGGTTTATCAGCATTTAGATGCTAAACAAACTGGCTTGTTCATCATGTTAGGCATACTTTTCCAAATTTTGCTGGAATTTTTCTCTAAAGGTGCAGAACACGGGCACGTTCATATCCACGAACAAGAAGAAGGATTTCCTTGGGTACTGTTTATTAGTTTATGCATTCACAGCTTTTTGGAAGGTTTTCCCATCCACCAACATAATGATATGGTTTACGGCGTCCTCATCCACAAAATCCCAATTGCTGCCTTGATTACAACGTATTTAGTACAATCAAAATTTACAAAAAAACAGATCGCTGGATTTCTGGCCACTTTTGCACTCATGACGCCAATGGGAACTTTAATTTCCAACACCGTTCCATTTGTTGGCGATTATTTGTTTTTTATCAACGCGATAGTAATTGGCATCTTTTTTCATATTTCAACAGTTATTCTGTTTGAAAGCAATGAAAACCACAGGTTTAATCTTTCTAAGCTTATTGTCATCGCTTTAGGTATCTTCGTAGCCTATTTGATTTAAGAAGTATGATAGAGAATCTGTGATGTAAAGTAAAACAACAATTCCATGAAATCTATTAAGATGCTGTTAATCTAAATTAATTTCAATTTCATATTAAAAGATTCCCGTCTTCGCGGGATATATTATGTTTAGCAAAGAAGAGTCAAGACAATTAAGAGAAGATTTTTGGATCAGTTTTGGGAAGTCCTTTCCTCGAAAATGGATTCTTTACGATACCAAATTAAAAGGATTTGCCTTCAAATTCCATTTTGACACCAAATCAGCATTAGTAACTTTAGATCTTGAGGATGATTTAGAAAACCGCATTAAATATTGGGACAAACTACAATCCTTAAAAGCCATTTTAACGGAAGAATTCCTTCATGAAGTGATTTTTAAAGAAGAGTACCACTTAGAAAATGGCAAAGAAATCTCAAGAATCTATATTCCCTTAAATCAGAAAGTATCCATCCACAACAAGAATACTTGGAGAGATGTGATGGAGTTTTTCAATGAGAACATGGCTCTTTTTGAAGCGTTCTTCGAAGATTACAAGGATTTTATTGATTCATAAATTAAGAGGGTAGTTTTTAGAGGGTAGTTGAAAATAAGTTATCAAGTTTTTTTAAAACTACCAACTAATAACTCCATCAACTCCCCTCTAACAACTAATAACAACCAACTAAATTCTCGATATTGTTAATCTACATTAAAAACAAAAAGCACTATGATCATTGACGTCCATACCCATATCAATAACTACCATGAAGACCGTGTGGTTTCTCTTGAAGACAGCCTCGATCTGTTGACAAAAACCATGGCCGATAATAAGGTCGATTATTCGTTGGTATTGTCATCCTACAAAGTGAATGAACACAGACCCAGTACAAAAAAAGTGGTGGAAGCTATAAGTAATAGAAATAACTTGGGTGTGGTTGCTGGGGTCAGTTATCTGAATTACGACTACAAAGATCTTCGCGAACTCAGTGAGTTTCTTGATGCCGGACTGATTAAAGGTCTGAAGTTCTATCCGGGTTATGAGCCCTTTTACCCTAATGATATTCGGTTTAAGGTCATGTATGAAATGGCTATTGAGTTTGATGTTCCTGTGATGTTTCATTCTGGAGATACTTATGCTCCAAATGGAAAAATCAAGTACTCCCACCCTATCCACATCGATGATTTAGCGGTCGATTATCCTGATTTAAAGATTGTGATTTGCCATGTCGGAAATCCTTGGATTAGGGATTGCATGGAAGTCGTTTATAAAAATAAAAATGTTCATGCCGATATTTCCGGTTTGGTTTTAGGCGACTTCTCAGATAAGTTTGAGCGCTACATGAAAAAGGAAATTGAAGAAATGATTACCTATGCCGGTGATCCTAAATATTTATTATATGGAACGGATTGGCCGATTAGCAATATGAAGTCTTATCTGAAATTTATGGATCAATTGGAATTAGACGATGAAAAGAAAGAAATGATCTTTTGGAAGAATGCCGCAGAGTTGTTTAAGATCGATGTGAGCAAATTCAAATAATAGGTTTATAACACATAAAAGAAAATCATCAAATAATGGCAAATGGCACCACCGAGGACAAATAAATGCCAAATAACGTGGTTATAAGGGATTCTATGAACGGCATAAAAAATGATTCCAATTGTGTAGAAGGCACCCCCAGCAATAAAAAGAATGACGCCATTGGGACCAATTAATTCTGAGAGGTTGCCATAATCAAAAACAATCAACCACCCCATTACCAAGTATAATAAGGTGGAAATAATCTCAAATTTACCCGTAAAGAACAATTTTATAATAAGTCCAAAACCAGCAATCGCCCATACACTCCAAAATAGTGGCCAGCCCAAACTGTTGTTAAGAGCAATCAAAGTAACTGGTGTATAGGTACCTGCAATCAACAGGTAAATACTGATGTGGTCGATAATACGGAAATAATGCTTTCGTCGATCTCCAGAAACGGAGTGATAAATAGCAGAGGCTGCAAAAAGAATAATAATAGACACTCCATAAATGATCACGATAAACAAGCTCCAATCTGTTTTGTGCTCTTTAACGCTAATCAACAATGCCAATCCAGCAATTCCTAAAACCGCACCAAAACCATGGGTCCAAGCATTTAGTTTTTCCTCAAATTCGGATTGGATGCGCATTAATTCTCTTCGTGTTTAGTGGCCCATTTTGCTTTGAGCTCAAAGTAATCAATTGGGAATGCCGATCTTTGACGGTCCAATTGTCCATTCTGAAAAGCACGTTCCAGAATATCTTCGATTAAATAATCCTCGCTTTCTAATAAAGGATTAAACTCTTCCTTTAAGGAGATATCAAACAGTTTTGCGGTATTGTTAAACCAAAACGCACGCCAACCACTTCGCAGATCTTTGATTAACTGAAAGGTTGTCTCTCCTGTTTGACGATGAATCAACTTAACCAAAATCTGGCCTTCTTTGCGCGTCAGCTTTTTAAGCTCAGCAGAAAATTCGTCTTCAATATACTTTTGGATAATTTTGGCATACTTGCGTTGATCACTTTTGCGTTCTAACGTTTCCAATCGTATATTGAGCTCTACCAAACGCTCTGCAGCAAGCTTTGCGTAAGGATAGACTTTTATTGTTCTTCGTTTTAAAATTAAATAGCGTAAGCGATCTTCCTTGCTCCCATATTTTAATTTATTAATCAGCACAACAGGATCCAAATCAATAATGGACACTGGAATTGATTGACCGTCAATATAATAATATTCCACCACCGTGGAGTCTTGTTTTGCAGGCTTGATTTGGGCGAACATCAAAAACGGCAAAAAAATAAAAATGTAGGTTATCAGCTTCATGGGTGCAATAGCTAAAATCATTCAAAATTAAGAATTTACACAAGCAATACGCTTAAAATCCTATTAATATTATTAATTTTAGACAAAATACTTACCAATGGCAGAAAAAAACATTTTAGACAACAAATCGTTAGAATTTTTAGAAAACTATCTAAACAATGCATCACCAACAGGATATGAATGGACAGGGCAAGAATTGTGGATGGATTATCTCAAGCCTTATGTTGATGAATTCATTACAGATACTTACGGAACTGCTGTTGGCGTGATCAACCCAAAAGCAAAATATAAAGTAGTTATTGAAGGACATGCCGATGAAATTTCATGGTATGTCAATTATATTACAGACAACGGCCTTATTTACGTGATTAGAAACGGGGGTAGTGACCATCAAATCGCCCCGAGTAAAATAGTTAATATTCATACAAAAAATGGCATTGTGAAGGGGGTTTTCGGATGGCCTGCAATTCACACCAGAGATAAAGCAAAAGAAGAAACACCAAAACCAGAGAATATCACAATTGACGTTGGTGCCAAAAACAAGGAAGAAGTTGAAAAAATGGGCGTTCACGTAGGTTGTGTTATTACCTATCCAGATACCTTCCATATTTTAAATAATGACAAATTTGTTTGTCGCGCACTCGACAATCGTATTGGTGGCTTCATGATTGCCCAAGTAGCGCGTTTATTACACGAAAATAAGAAGACGCTTCCTTTCGGACTTTATATTACGAATTCTGTGCAAGAGGAAATTGGTTTACGTGGTGCAGAGATGATTGCAGAGCGCATTAAACCTAATGTGGCTATCGTAACTGATGTGACGCATGACACAACCACTCCAATGATCGACAAGAAAAAGGAAGGTCATTTGGAACTCGGATTAGGCCCGGTTATCGCTTATGCTCCCGCTGTTCAACAAAAATTAAGAGATTTGATTACAGATACCGCGGAAGCTCACAAAATACCTTTTCAACGTTCAGCTTGCTCCAGAGCGACTGGTACAGATACAGATGCATTCGCTTATAGCGGGATGGGTGTCGCAAGCGCTTTGATATCATTGCCGTTACGTTATATGCACACCACGGTAGAGATGGTCCATAGAGACGATGTTGAAAATGTGATTCGATTGATTTATGAATCCTTATTAAATATCAAGGAAAATGACACATTCAGTTATTTCGATAAGTAATGGACGCCTCGCAACAAAAACAGCTGTTTGATATTCCTGAAAACATGTGCTACTTGAACACGGCGAGCCTATCGCCGTCGTTTAGAGCCGTTGAAAATGCCGGAATTGAAGCTGTGTTGCGAAAAAGCAGACCCTACCTGATTCCGCCATCTGACTTTTTTGAGCCCGTCATCGAGTTAAAGAAAAGCTTTGCGCATCTCATAGATACAAATGAATTTGAGCGAATTGCAAGCATTCCCTCAGTCTCTTACGGGATAGCTACCGTCACCAACAATATCAGATTAAATGCTGGGGATACGGTTGTTTTGATGCAAGAACAATTCCCAAGTAACTATTATTCTTGGAAGAAATTAGCGGACAAATATCAGGCGCATTTAAAAATTGTCTCGGCACCAGAAACTAAGGCCAACCGTGGTAAGTTATGGAATGATGCTATCTTAGAAGCCATTGATGAATCCACTGCTGTGGTGGCTATGGGGCATATCCATTGGTCGAGCGGCGTTTTATTCGATCTCAAAGCGATTAGGAAAAAAACGCAACAGCACAATGCTTTATTGATTATTGATGGCAGCCAATCTATTGGCGCCTTACCATTTTCAACAAAAGACATCCAACCAGACGCTTTAATCTGTGCTGGCTATAAATGGCTTTTTGGACCCTATGGTTGCGGATATGCTTATTTTGGACCTTATTTTGACCACGGCGAACCTCTAGAAGAGAATTGGACCAACCGATTAGACAGCCACAAAACTCACGACTTAACGGAATACCAAGCAGAATACAAACCTTTAGCGAATAGATATGATGTGGGAGAAAGCGGAAGCTTCATCTATGTGAAAATGCAATTAGAAGCTTTAAAACAAGTGAATTTATGGACGCCTCAAACTGTCCAGAACTATTGTAGGGAAATCTCAGAAAAAGCAGTTAAAGATTTAAGGACTTTAGGATGTTATATTGAAGATGACCTTTACAGAAGCCATCATCTTTTCGGGCTTAGATTGCCAGAAATGGTAGATGCCAAAAAATTCAAAAAAGCTTTATTTGAACAAAATATATTTGTTTCGTTTAGAGGCCCCTATGTACGTCTATCTTGTCACTTCTTTAATACAGAAAAAGATT
>JBDTKP010000037.1:0-10773 GCA_039935255.1 Gelidibacter sp.
ATGAAACCACCATTTTTGAACTCAATCAAAGACACTATCAAGCACTGGTACGTTCCGGCACTTGTTGGTGTGTTTTTTATAATCGTGAGTATGGTTGTATTTACTTCGCCTGCAGGCTCGTTGCTAACGTTATCATTTTTGTTTGCGATGTCATTTGTTTTTGGCGGACTTGCGGAAGCTGTTTTTTCTTTGGTTAACCGGCAGCAAATGGTAAACTGGGGTTGGTCGTTTGCTTTTGGGATCATTACTTTTATTGTAGGCATTTCTCTTACCATGCACCCGGCACTTTCACTTAGTGTCTTGGCATTCTATATCGGATTTGTGATCCTCTTCCGTTCGGTTTCTGCTATTGGTTTTTCTTTGGATATTAAAAAATACGGCAGTAAAAACTGGAGCGCGTTATTAGTCCTTGGAATTTTGGGAACTATTTTTTCTTTCATATTAATCTGGAATCCTCTTTTTGCAGGGATGAGCGTGGTTATTTTAATAGCGATGAGTTTCTTTTTTGCAGGGCTCTTTAGTATTTTTCTTTCTTTTCAATTAAGGAAACTGCACAAATCATCTAAACAGATTTCTGCAAAATTAAGAGCGCGTTATGATGAGGTTATGAAAGACATTGATGAAGAGTGGGAGGCTTAATTCGTGTAGATAATTGAGAATTAACGTTAAGCTAGAAATGCATTATGAATATAAGAAAAGCAATATTAGAAGATCTCAAAAGTATTCATGAAATCGAAACCTTAAGTTTTAATGATGGAAGTTACCCACTGTTCGTTTTAAGACAATTATTCGATATCTCGGAGGATTATTTTTTAATTGCTGAAGAAGATGATGTAATTTTGGGTTATGCCTTGGGAAATTTTTCAACGAAAGATAGTCAGGGTTGGATCTTATCGTTGGGAGTGCATCCTGAAGCGCGAGGAAAAAAAATTGGAAGAATGCTTACTGAAAAATTAATTTCGCTTTTAGAAAACAACAATTCTAAAGAAATTTGTTTAACCGTGCATCCCGATAATGCTTCCGCAATCAAAATTTATGAAGATTTAGATTTTGAAATCATTGTGGAGTGCGATAATTATTATTTAGATAACGAAGCCAGATTATTAATGAAGAAGAAAGCAGTGAGCATCCAAATAAATTCGTAAAAAAAACATACACGTAACAAGCATGTTTAACGTTTCATGAAAAATAAATGATGAATAACGAACTACATGTGACGGTTTTAAACAATAGATATAACACATGAAAAAATCAATTTATCTCCTAGTTTTATTGGCTGCTTTCTTCAGCTGTAAAAACACTGAAGAATCGGCAGAATTGGCAAAAACACCGAAAGATGTCGCGCAATTATTCTTCAATGGAGACATTATTACTATGGAGTCTCAAAAACCGTCCTATGCTGAAGCTCTAGTGGAACAAAACGGTAAAATTGTTTTTGTGGGAAGCAAAAAGGATGCTGAATCAAAGTATGTCAATGCAAAGAAAATAGACCTCAATAGAAAAACACTCTTACCGGGTTTTATAGATCCACACAGCCATTTTGGGATGGTATCCAATACGATGGGACAAGTAGATTTGAATCCTGAACCTGTAGGAACGGTTACCAATATTGATGATATACTAAAAAACCTTAAAGGCTATAAAGAAGAGAATAACATTCCTGATGGCACATGGATTTTTGGTTGGGGTTATGATGATGGACAGCTGGCCGAAAAAAGGCATCCTACCAAAAGAGATATCGACAAAGTATTGCCAAACAATCCTGTGTATTTGCAACATACCAGCGGTCATATGGGCGTCGGAAATACTTTGGCACTCGAAAAAATGAAGATTTCTGTAGATAGTAAAAGTCCAGAAGGCGGTAATATTGATCGTTTTCCCAACTCACAGGAGCCAACAGGATTGATGCAGGAAACTGCGATGTATCCTTTTGTACGCCACATGTTGGAAGAATTGGCAAGTAAACAAGCGGAGTTTTTCGATACTACACAACACTATTATGCTTCTAACGGAATTACCACGGCCCAAGATGGGATGACCGATCGCAACACGATCCGGTTTTTTCAAGCCCAAGCAGATGCTGGAAAATTGGATATCGATTTGATTGCTTTAGCGGGCTATTCGGAATTGGAAAGTAATTTAAAAGACGCTACTCTTGAGTTTAAAACCTATAAAAACGGATTTAAAGTTCAAGGCACAAAAATTGTCGCAGATGGTTCGCCACAAGGTAAAACCGCCTATTTTACAAAACCGTATTTAACTGAAGTTCCTGGTTGTACTCACGATTGTAAAGGGTTGCCGAGTTTAACTCAAAAAGAGTTAAATGACTTGTTCGTGATGGCTTACGATAAGAACAATCAATTGTTCATCCACTGTAATGGTGATGCCACCGTGGATATGGTTTTAGAAGCGCATCAATTTGCCTGCGTAAAGTTAAATCAACCCTTAGATAAAGATCGTAGAACCATTGTTATTCATGCGCAATTTGCGCGTCAGGATCAGTTGTTGAAATTCGTTAATTATAAAATGGAGCCTTCTTTTTTCACCAATCACGCATACTTTTGGGGCGATGCCCATGTTGAGAATTTAGGCAAAAAAAGATCGGATTTTTTAAGTCCGATGGTTAGCGCAGAACGGTTAGGTTTAAAACCCACCAACCATTCTGATGCTACCGTCACACCAATTGATCCTATTTTTACGATTTGGACCGCTGTTAATCGTGTGTCACGTTCAGGTGTTATTATTGGAGAAAAAGAAAGAGCCAAGCCCTATTTGGCCTTACAAGCGATTACTAGCAACGCCGCTTACGAGTTTTTCGAGGAAGATTCAAAAGGTACGTTATCAGAAGGTAAGTTAGCCGATTTTGTGATTTTAGATCAAAATCCGTTAAGAGTAAAACCAATGGATATCAAGAATATTCAGGTTATGGAAACTATTAAAGAAGGAAAGACGATTTATAAAAAATAGAATTCAAACTGTTTTATTTCTAATTCAGTCCTTTTTGACCCTTTCAGATGCGATAGTTTTAATGTTTTCAACGCGTAAAATGATATAAAACAATAATAATGAAGACCGAGCAAAATAAGGAAATAGTTCTTGCAGAACATCCAGAAGGTGTTCCGACGGAAAGCATTTTTAAGATCAATGTTATCAACATGCCAGCTCTTAAAGAAGGTGAGGTCTTGTTAAAAAGTATTTATGTGTCTGTTGATCCTGGGATGCGGGGTTTTATGGACAAAGGTGACGATGATGCGGCGGGCATAAAGTTTCAAATTGGCCAACCTATTACCAGTCGAACGGTGGCGCAGGTCATAGAAAGTGAATCGAAAGATTTTAAGAAAGATGATATTGTCCACGGTCGCTTGGCATGGCGCAAATATCAAACGAATACTACCGATAATTTAGAAAAAGTTGATTCGTCCTTGGCACCCATATCAACAGCAGTAAGTTTGCTAGGAATCACTGGTTTGGCCGCTTATTTTGGGATGCTTAAAATTGGAATGGTCAAAAAAGGAGAGACTGTTGTGGTTTCAGGAGCAGCAGGAGCTGTTGGAAGTACGGCTGTTCAAATTGCAAAAATCAAAGGTTGCAAAGTTGTTGGCATAGCAGGTTCAGAAGCTAAAATTGAGTATTTAGAAAAAGAATTGGGGATTGATAAAGGTATTAATTATAAGAAAACCCATAACATGGAAGAAGCCGTTAAAGCTGCTTGTCCTGATGGTGTCGATGTGTTTTTTGATAATGTGGGGGGCGAAATTTTTGATGCGGTATTTGCCCATATTAATCGCAAAGCACGACTTGTTATTTGCGGACAAATCTCAGAATACAACAGTAGTAATCCACCAAAAGGACCTAGGCCAGAGCATCATTTGATTAAGCAATCAGCTAGAATCGAAGGTTTTGTAGCTTTTGATTTTAAGGATGAGTTTGATGACGCTAAAAAACAATTGGGGGAATGGTACAACTCTGGACAATTAAAATATAAGGAAAATTTGATTGAAGGCTTTGAAAATATTCCTTCCGCTTTTATCGGCTTGTTTTCAGGTGAAAACATTGGGAAGCAAATGGTAAAGATTACCGATAAAAAGGATTGCTAAAGGTATGTCTATATGACAATAAGACAACAATAAATAATAAAAATAATCAATAAAAAATATCATCATGGACACATCAAAATATTTTGACTTAAAAGGAAAAACCGCCATAGTCACAGGTGGTGCAAACGGGATAGGAAAAGCATGTTGTGAAATGCTTGCAGCCTACGGCGCTAATGTTGTAGTTTCAGATTACAATTTAGAAGCCGCTGAAAAAACATCAAAAGAAATCAACGCTGATGGAGGAAAGACAATTGCAATAGATTGTGATGTGACCAAAGATGAAGCTTTAGTGAATTTAATAGATCGAACGTTAGATAAATTCGGGAGCATTGAAATCTTGGTCAACAATGTTGGCGGTGGTGGCGCAGGCAAGGAAAGTCCTTACGATATTACCGTAGAACAATTTAAGAAAGTGTTTGACATGAATGTGTTCAGTATGTGGCGTTTGTGCCAATTGGTAGCGCCACATATGAAAAACGCCGGTTACGGAAGTATCATCAATATGTCGTCAATGGCATCGATTAATAAGAGTCCAGCCATTAGTGCGTATGCGTCCTCAAAAGCAGCCATTAATCATATGACAAGAAACTTGGCGTTCGATTATGGCCCAGATAATATCCGTATCAATGCTATTGGTCCTGGTGCGACAAGAACGCATGCTTTAAGTACGGTATTAACCCCAGATTTAGAAAAAGCAATGCTTAAACATACGCCAATTAAAAGATTGGGTGAAGCAGAGGATATTGCCGGTGCGGTACTTTATTTTGCAGCGCCAATTTCAAGTTGGACCAGCGGACAGGTCATTTTCATAAATGGAGGTGGTGAACAGACTTTAGATATGTAACTGATAATTAAGAGCGCTTCGCTTTTAGAACATAGGCATTGACTAAAGATTCTAGAATATAGATCAAAGAATCTAGAAGATAGGCTAAATCCACCTGAAGGACGATCAGGGACTCAGATTATAGTAATTTGAGTTTTTTTTGAAATTAATTGACCTTCTTTAAATCGTATTTAATTTGATTATAATTTCAGAACTAGAAGTCAAGTCTGGCGCAGTCAGAAAGTTTAATAATTAAGATTATAAAACCTTTTGACTGCGCTTATTGTTTTAAATTTGCAGCTTAATTTTTGAAAGCAAAACAATGGCAAAAGCACTTGAAAACAAATGGATTGTCTTATGCATCCTCGCCCTCACGTGGGGAAGTGTTTTTATCCTCATCAAGAAAACTTTATTGGTATTTAATCCTTATGAAATAGGTGCTTTACGTATGGTGATTTCGGGAATCGTACTTGTGAAATTCGGATGGCCAGCCTTGCGTAAAATGTCAAAAGAGACTATGATTTGGGTAGGTGTCGCAGGGTTTTTTGGAAATTTTTTCCCGACATTTTTATTTCCGATCGCACAAACACAAGTGAGCAGTTCTATGGCAGGAATCCTAGATACCTTAGTTCCTGTTTTTATTCTCGTGATAGGATTTTTGTTCTTTGGCATTAAAAGTAAACTGATTCAAATCATCGGTGCGGTGGTAGGATTTTCTGGAGCTGCTTTATTATTGTATTTCTCCGAATCAAATTCTGAAGAAACACAGTTTTTATATGCCTTACTTATTGTTTTGGCAACGGCTTGTTATGGCCTATCGGCATTGATTGTAAAGTATAGATTGGGGCATGTGCCATCGCTTCAATTATCTAGTGGTGCTATTTCATTATGGCTCCTTCCTTCTTTAATTGCTTTGACGTTTTCGGGGTTTTTTACCAACTTTGAGCCTAATCCACCAACCTGGGAAGCGGTAGGTTATATGATGATATTAGGTGTTTTAGGAACTGCCGTTTGTGGGGTTCTTTATAATAAGTTAATTCAAGAAGTCTCGCCAGTATTTGCAAGTACGGTCACGTATTTGTTACCTATTGTCGCGGTATCTTGGGGATTGTTGGATGGCGAAAGATTTACCGTTTGGTATCTGTTAGGCGCGTTGTTGATATTGATTGGCATTTACCTCATTAGAGAACCAAAGAAGAAACCGCAACATGTGCCACGATAAGAGTCATTTAAAAATATACATCTAAAAAAGTCATTTCGGATGATCCAGTTATTAAACAACCGATGGTTTCTAATCACCATTCTTGCGCTCACTTGGGGAAGTTCATTCATCTTGGTGAAAAAATCATTGATAGCATTTTCACCTTATGAAATTGGCGCCATTCGTGTTGCCGTTTCTGGTTTGTTACTAGCGGTTATTGGATTTCCAGCTATTTTTAAGATGCCTCGTAAAACCTTGTTTTGGGTTGTGGTTGCTGGATTTTTCGGAAATTTTCTTCCCATGTTTTTATTTCCAATCGCACAACAAAAGGTAAGTAGTTCTTTAGCGGGTATTTTGGATGCATTATTTCCAATATTTGTATTGGCTTTTGGGTTTTTGTTCTTTGGAATAAAAAGCAAATGGACACAAGTTTTTGGAGCTATTATTGGGTTTGTTGGGGCTGCCAGTCTTATTTTTTTCTCTGAAGCGAATACAGATGGTTCCCAATTTTGGTACGTGATGTTGATAGTTTTAGCAAGTGCCTCCTATGGTATTAACGCCTTGGTGATAAAAGAGAAAATCCCCAATCTTTCTTCCATAAAATTAACGGCAGCCGTATTTTCATTTTGGTCCATTCCTTCATTTGTCATCTTATATTTCACAGGAATTTTTAAGGATTTTGAAATGACGCCTGAGCGAACTGAAGCCATAGGTTACTTAGGATTTCTAACTATATTTGGGACGGGAATCGCCATGTTTTTGTATTATAAACTCATCCAGAATACATCCGCTGTTTTTGCAAGTTCAGTAAGTTATCTGTTGCCTGTTGTTGCGGTCATATGGGGAATTTTAGATGGGGAAGAATTCACGTTGTGGTACATTGTTGGAGGAGTGTTGATTCTAATCGGTATCTACTTGATTCGGGAGAAGAAGAAAGTCCCAAACTAGTCTCTTGATGCTGATTATTTTGACGTTTATTTATGATGTATTTTTTAGTGTAGGTTTTTCCTTAATTTTAATTTAAAATTGTTCTACCCCGTATTCACTCATAAAACTGCACATTAAGCAGATTTAATAATGTCTAATAAAAAATCTATTCTTTTAAATTTAACAATTCATGACATTTTTATGAGACTTCTATATTTCTAGTGTTTTCTCATTGTAAAAATAGGAATTCCGCATAAAAAACATTATATTATCCATGTCGGAAAAATAATAAAATTTTCATGCATTCTGACTCTCATTCATCCCTCTTGAGTCCTTAATTTTAGTGCATACCTAGTATCTCTTTTGCTGTAAAACCGCAGCTTTTTCCATAAAATCAGAATTAATAATTGTTTGTAGAAATGCTTCTAGATAGGCGATTTTTGCAGACCAAAATCTATATAGTAAATGAATATTAAACGAACTGAAAAGGTGGCTAAAAAGCGTATTGGAATAATTGGAGCAGGCCCAAGTGGATTGGCACAATTAAGAGCTTTTGAAGCCGCTAAAAATGAAGGAATGGAAGTGCCGGAAATCGTGTGTTTTGAAAAACAAAGCAATTGGGGAGGCATGTGGAATTATTCTTGGCGCACAGGTGTTGGAAAATACGGAGAGCCCATCCATGGGAGTATGTATAAATATTTGTGGTCTAACGGTCCAAAAGAATGTCTCGAGTTTTCCGATTATTCATTTGATGAACATTTCAAGAAGCCAATTTCATCGTATCCACCAAGACCCGTGTTATTCGATTATATCCAAGGACGGATTAAAAAGAATAAGGTGCGCGATTATATTCGTTTCGACACCACCGTACGTTGGGTCAATTATAACGAAGAAACAAAGAAATTCGAAATGGTTCTGGACGATCTGAAAATCAATAAAACCTACACGGAAGTATTTGATTATCTCGTGGTTGCTTCAGGGCATTTCTCAACCCCAAACATGCCCTACTTTAAAGGGATCGAAAATTTTCCTGGGCAAGTAATGCACGCGCACGACTTTAGAGGAGCCGACCCTTACAAAGACCAAGACCTATTGATTATTGGGAGTAGTTATTCTGCCGAAGATATTGGTGTACAATGCCATAAGCACGGCGCGAAATCGGTTACATTGAGCTATCGAAGTAATCCCATCGGTGTCAATTGGCCCGACGGAATCAGCGAAGTCCCCTTATTGACCCATTTTGAAGATGACATTGCTCATTTTAAAGATGGGACGTCTAACCGTTATGATGCCGTAATTATGTGTACAGGATACCAACATAAATTCCCTTTTCTGCCCGACGACTTACGACTAAAAACCAAAAACAATCTCTATCCTGACAATCTTTATAAAGGCGTGTTCTTTAACGAATTGCCAAAATTGATTTATTTAGGGATGCAGGATCAATACTATACGTTCAATATGTTTGATGCACAGGCTTGGGTAGCGAGAGATTTTATGATGGACCGTTATAAATTACCTGCAAAAGCAAAACGTCGTATCGATATTGATAAATGGTTAAAGGCTAATGATAAACTGGAATCTGGTGCTGATGATGTCGATTTTCAATCGGCTTATATTAAAGACATCTTAAAACTTTCTGATTATCCTGATTTTAATGTCGACAAAGTGGGTGTGATGTTTAAGGAGTGGCTTAATGACAAGGATGAGAATATTTTAACTTACAGGGATAAAACTTTCCAAAGTGTAGTGACTGGAACCAAAGCCGAAACACACCATACGGAATGGATGGACGAATTGGATGATAGTAAAGAACGCTATCTCTATTTTGAAGAAACTGAAGAGAATTTGGAAGAGGTTGTTGAAGAGCAAAGCATATAATTCCTGAAGTTTTTTAAAATTGCGGAAGCTATAATATGTAGACCTCACAGGTTTTTAAAACTTGTGAGGTCTTTTTTTTATCAACGAAATAGCTATTAAGTTTGATAAATATATTATTTTGTACCTATGAATAAACCTCTACTATGAGCTGGATTTTACTTGCAGAAATTGCGTACGCACTTTTAGTTATTTTCGTCATTTTAAGAGTGCTTTACGATACCCGAAGTAGCACAAAGGCCTTAGCTTATATTCTTTTTATTGTGTTTGTTCCTTTTATTGGAATGATTTTTTATTTTTCTGTGGGCATCAATTATCGAAAACGAAAGTTGTATTCGAAAAAAATTGTTGAAGATGAACCCCTCCGGAAAACCATTAGGGATAGAATGAATGCCTATTCGGACTCAATAAGTAACTCTGGTCTAGTAGCTAACAGATATCAAAATTTATCGGAGTATATACGTCAGTCTGGAAGCAGTCCATTAACTGCAAATAACGAGGTGAAATTGTTGATTAATGGCGAAGAAAAATTTCCAGAACTATTACAAGCATTGGAGAATGCTACATCGCACATTCATATCGAGTATTATATTTATGAAAATGACATCACAGGAAATTCTGTGGCCGATGTTCTGATCAAAAAAGCGCAAGAAGGTGTCGAGGTGCGATTTATGTATGATGATTTTGGGAGTCGTCTTGGAAAAGAATTCCTCAATAGATTACAAGCGGGGGGAGTACAAACAATTCCTTTTTACAGAATAATTTGGTATGCGCTCGCTAACCGACTTAATTACCGAAATCATCGTAAAATTATTATTATTGATGGAACGGTCGGGTTTGTGGGAGGTATCAATATGAGCGATAAATACCGAAATGATCTCGAAAATGGAAATGATTTATTCTGGCGTGACACCCATTTGATGATAAAAGGTTCAGCCACATCCTATTTGCAATACTTGTTTTTGTGCGATTGGAATTTTTGCAGTCCAACCCGTTTAGATTATGATATGGTTTATTTTCCTGATCAAACACAACATGAATCCATAGAAAATGATGTGGTTCAAATTGCCGCATCAGGACCTGACAGCACGCAACCTGTTATTTTCTATTCCTTATTGGAGGCGATTGGTTCTGCAAAGAAGAATATTTATATCACAAGTCCGTATTTCATTCCGGGTGAAAGCTTGATGGATGCCTTGATCATTGCTGTTCAAAGTGGCTTGGATGTAAAGATTTTAATTCCTGGAATTTCAGATTCTAAAATGGTAAATGCAGCGGCGAGTGCTTATTATACAGAACTGCTTCAATATGGGGCAAAAATTTACCAATACAACAAAGGCTTTGTTCACGCTAAAACTATGGTTATTGATGATAATTTAGCCATAGTGGGTTCTGCAAACATGGATTACAGAAGTTTTGATCTCAATTTTGAAGTAAATGCCATGGTGTATAGTAAATCGATTGCAAAACAACTGACAGATGTATTTGATGACGATTTAAAACAATCGGAAATGATTGATCCAAAGCTTTGGCTTAATCGTCCAAAATATGTGTTATTATGGGAAAGAGCGGTACGATTATTATCTCCATTTCTTTAAAATTTTCCTGTAAGAATAAATTTAACAAAATCTTAATTCTAATTAGTTCGTAACGGAACGAACTAATTGTACATTTGCTATAGATTTAGAATTATAAGTCTCCCTTATTTACGTTTTCATCTCAAATTAAACTGAGTTTTTAAATGAACAATGCGGATTGATTTGTCTAATTTTTAAAGTTTGGGTTATATCAATTTAGTTCCATTGGGTTAATACTATTTGTATTTGCGGTATATTAATAGAGCGTTA
>JBDTKP010000038.1:0-12505 GCA_039935255.1 Gelidibacter sp.
GAAATGTGCTTCCTATCTGACTTTATATCTTTTAAATCACAAAATCATGAAATATTTGAGCACTATTTATATTAGAGCAGGTTGTCAATATTGAAAACTTAAGCACCATACTAAATATCATCACCTATAAGAAAGTTCATATTACGATACTATTGGAAATCTCTACCAGATTAATAATCATTACATTATTTAGTGTTTATGATAAGTTTCCGAACATAATCTCGTATTGCCGCGTTTACATTGTTAGTTCGCTAGGCCCTGTCAAAATTAGGCTTTGCATTCTAAATTAGAACGGTAAGTTGTTGCATTGAAGTCAATTATATTTTATTAGGAATTTCAACAGTGAATTCTGATCCAATACCGTAGTTTGATCTTATTTTAATTGATCCACCAAGATTAGTAACTGACTTAGCAACCATAAATAGGCCTAACCCCACACCAGCTTCTGATTTTTTATTTACTTGATAATTGCGTTGCATAAGTTTTGGAATATCTTCTTTTTTTACGCCCAATCCATTGTCTTCCACCTTCAAAATAGCACGATTTGAATCTGATGAAAATCGGATGATAATAAATTTTTCGTGCTTCATCTCATCGCAGTATTTGATGGAATTGCTGATCAGATTAGATAGAATTGAACGAAATTCAATCGCGTTGGTACGGAATTCACCTTTTTGCTGGATGTCTAGAGTCATATTAATGCCATTTGATTTTAAAAGAGGCGTAACAGTTTCTAAGTATTTAGAGAGCATGTCTTCAAAAATTATTTTCTGTGACTCTTCTGATCTGGAAATATAGGTCAGAGTTTCTCTTACAAACGCGCTTAAATTAGAACTCCCCACTTCCATAAGCTCTAAATACTCATTTAAGGTTTCAATATCACTTTCAGATTTGGAAAGATTGATTAATCCAATTATGCCAGATAAAGGATCTTGTATATCATGGACGATTTTATAAAGGGTTGTACTGACAAGGTCATTAAGAATAAGAGACTTGTTGTAGTTTTTTTCAATTTCCAGTTCTGCTATTTTTCTATTGGTAATATTGATATGGGCTAATAAGGTTAAGTCGGGATTTGATAGCACTTGTGATGCTCTTAAGATAAACCATCTTTTTTCGGTAGGAGAGTGGCATGGATATTCTAACTCAAAAATCTTCTCTTTCTTGTCAATTACATTTTGAATACCACGCTGGGCATCCTTTGCTGATTTTAATTCATCTCCTTGAACGGAATCACAAACACTTAAATAATTATTATTTGAACCTGTACAAGAATCATTTCCTATGTTTTCATCGGAAAATGCAAGCCAGGCTTTATTTGTGAATATTATTTCTCCCAAAGTATTAATTATTGCCATAGAATCTGTGATGGCATCTAAAATCTCAAAATCCTTTGACACTCTTTTCGTTTTTAGTATTATTAATTAGGTCGTCAGTACCTTTTTTTCGACTGACAGGAGATAGCATAGTGACACCTTAAATGTACAAAATTCATTTGGAAAAGATTGAGTTGTTGATAAGGATAAAAGTTCTTTTAACTAGAAAGCTAATTCTAAAATCTCTGTTTTATAAAAAATTATTCTAAGGATTCGTAAGATTAAAAAACTAAAAACAATGTTTCAGTTACCACTTCATTTTCCGTCAGATCAGTGTCTTCACTGTGACTCACATTTAACCTATCCAAAGAACAAATCATCATTAACAAAATGGTTTATCAGACATAAAAGGTTAAAAATAATTCTAATTAATGAACAGAAATATTTTGAACTAATATTTTTTGAGTTAAAAGTCTACTTTTTTGAGGACAGAAATAGAGGTGAGAAATATTAATTTCATTTTGTGGTAGTTAGAACACCCACTCAATAAGTTAAGGCATCTAGAAGTATTAATTTTTTTAATCTAAAAAGTAAGATTATGAACACAAACGAAGATAATCGCGAGCACGATAGAGATCAAGAACTACAACATGAAAATCGTGATAAGAATAACCAAAACGAAAATTCTGAACAGGAAAAACAACGCATTGATGATGATAAACCACTTCAAATACCTAATCCAGAGCGTCTTAAAGACAGTGCTCACCGCATGAACGAACGCACCAATGACGTTCAGGGGTCGGTTAGCTACGATGAAAATACGCATCAAAGTAATTCGGAATCAACTGGCGATATGGAGACCCGTTGGAAAAACATTGAGAGTGATTATAGAAGTCGCTATCCCAATGTCACTGATGAAGATGTAAATTACAAATCAGGCGAATTTGACAGCATGACTGGTCGTATTGCAAAACGTACCAATAGAAATCGTGAGGATGTAAATAACGAGATTAGAGAATGGAAAAATTCCACTCAAAACAATTAAAAGTTATATGTTAGTTCTTTTAAACCCTTTCAGTCTTGAAGGGGTTTTCTTTTTCAATCTAAATATGTCGAATCTAAAGATTTGATCATTTCAGGAATTGAGATAACGTCCTATTTAAATTTAAAGAAACTTTTTTTCGAAAAAAACAGACGTTGATTTTTTTGATACCTAGCAAATTTAAAATTTGCTTTTCATTGTAGACATTGTTTGTCAACTTGTGTTTTTCAGTTGCGGTTACATCACTTTTATTTTCCAATGGATTTTTTTATTTCCATCAAATATCTTTCTTTGAGCGGTTTAGATAAAATGTCTTTCACAAATGGATATATTTCTTTTTCTTTTCTAAAATTCTGAATTGCAGAAGTGAGGATGTAGATTTCAAACTTATCTTTAATATCAGACCTGAATTTTATAAAGTGATCCAGGAATTCCCATCCTGTTAATGTGGGCATATTTACATCCAAAAAAAGCACTATGGGATCGCCCACATAATTTTCAATAAAATTAAGCCCTTCTTCGGGCTTGGAGAATAATTTAATTTCTGCAACGGGATCGAATTTTTTAATCATCAATCTGCAAATTAGATTATTGGTGGGATCGTCATCAACTACCATGTAATTAAAGTTTGTATCCATAGCGTTATTTATTATTTTTTAAGTGGATAATAAATTCAGTTCCATCTCCAACTGAACTAATTACTGTAATCCGACCACCAAGCATTTCTAGTTGTGTTTTAACCATAAATAACCCCAGTCCTTTCCCTTCTATGTGGTGATGAAAACGTTTGTACAATCTAAAAATATCATCTCCTTTTTTCTCTAAATCTATTCCTAAGCCATTGTCCTTAAAATAAATAATTATTTGATTTTCTACACTCTTAGTCCTTATCTCAATTACAGGAGATAACTCTGGTTTACGATATTTAATGCTGTTGGAAATAAGATTAAAAAATGTATTGTAGAGATAGTTTTTTATAGTATAGATTTCGTCTATTTCTCTGAAATCAGTTGTAATTATCACATTTTCTTCAACCATTAATTTCTGGTTTGCATCTAAAATATCATGTATTAATTCTTCTAATTTTACATATTCCAACTTTTTAGGAAATTCAGTTTTGATTTTCAGAGCTTCATTTAAATCTTGCATGATATCATCTAACCGTCCGATATTAGAGAATAACTCATAGAGTAGTTGTTTGTGAATATCTTCAGGTTCGCTGTTACTCTCTAGTAAATCACCGATGCCTATAATGTTTGCAATAGGAGCCCTCAAATTGTGAGATACAATGTAAGAAAACTGGTCCAAACCTTCATTGGCAGAAAAGAGCTCTTTGGTATAATCTTTAAGATCATTATTGAGTTTTGTCAATTTAATTTCAGATTTCCTTAAGCTCGAAATATCAGACGATATACTTATTACACCAGAGAGACTATCGTTTTGGTCAAATAAAGGAGACTTTGTGATTTGTATTGGTAAAGTCGAACCATCTTTACGTTTCGCAATTATTTCACCTGTCCAGCTTTTTCCTGTTTTGAGCAGCGGTATTGTTTCTTTATGATTGTCATAATCCCCATACAAGAGCAAAAAAATGTTTTTACCTAACACTTCTTCTTTTGTCCATTGATACATTTCTTTGGCAGCGTTATTCCAATAGGTCACGTGATCGTCGGCGTCGGTAGCCATAATTCCCTGACCAATTTTTTCCAAAAGATTTGCCTGAAATTGGTTTTCGCGATCTATTTTTACCCTTTCGGAAATATCTATCCCCACGCATTGTATTTCACCTACATCCTCAGCATCAGTTAAATAAATGACTTCCCAAAGTGTGGTTTTAGTGCCCCCATTTTTCATGCGTTTATCAATCTCCATTTGGGTAATTACATTGGGATGGGCCATAGATTCCTTTGTGGTGTCAAAAAGTTTTTGGTGATGATACTTCTTAACATCAGTTAGTGAACTCATGCCTATGGGGTTGTTATCAGGAAACGCCCATCCAAACTCTTCAATAAATTTTTTATTGCAAAACGAATAATTGCCGTCCACACCTATTCTTACGAAGTAGTTTGTTTGAGATTGTATGAGTCCTTTATATCTCGATTCACTCTTAGCAAGATTCTCAAAAGTACGCTTCTCGCTCGTGATGTCTTGTACAACACCTTTCATACAAATGGCTTGTCCGTTAGGATTTTTAACTAATTTAGATCGAGAATGTAACCATTTAATGGACCCGTCGTCCAAGACAATTCTATATTTTAATTCTCTCACATTTGTTCCTAAAAGTAGTTTCTTTAAATATTCGTTAAATTTGGTTCTATCCATAGGATGAACCTTATTTTTGAAGCCTTTAGGATCAGGTCTAATATGTCTGTCTTTTACACCATATATTTTAAAGAAATAATCTGAACCGAAAAGAGAGTCATCCTTCAAATCGATCTCCCAGTAGCCAATTTTTGCTATTTTTTCAGCAACTTTCAATTTTTCGGAGGTATCAATAAGCTTTTTAAGAATTTTGTCTTTTTCAGTAATGTCATCACAAACAGAAACTATATACGGTATGCCGTCGATGAAAAACCTGTGTGAATTAATTTCTACCGATATTTCGGTCTTATCTTTTTTCTGGTGTCTGGAAAATGTATGAAGTGATGATTTATTACTCTTTCTGAATTCTTGAAGTATAGCATATAATTCCTTTTTTTCTTTGATATTTCTTAAATCTAACAAATTCATTTTTAGGAATTCATCCCGTGTATATCCGTATTTTTTGGAACAGCTATCATTAACATCTACAATTGTTAAATCATTTTCATTAAACATGAAGGTTGGTAGCGGATTTAATTTAAATAGTAATTTATAGCGCTCTTCCGATTTTTCAAGTTTACGCTTAATGTGTCTTTTTTCTGTATCATCTTTTATAATCAGAGAGAAGTATCCAGAACTAGAATCAATACGCACAGAGGATAACTCTGCAATAAACGAACTGCCATCTTTGCGGAATAAATTTATTTCCGACTTGCTTTTCCCCTTTGACTCTCTTTCTTTAAGAGCTTTATGAAAGTTTGATTCGTTGAGGTCTGCCAAACCAGAACGTCCTATTTCGCAAATTTCCTGTTCGGTCATTTGAAACATTTTACATGCTGCTGGATTGGCCGCATGTACCTTCCCATCAATGGTTGTAAGTAAAATTCCATCTAAACTGCTCTCAAAAAATGCGCAGTATTTCTTTTCGTTACCTACGCTTTTAAAATCAGAAAACTTTGTATTGATGACTTCTTTTAACAAAACTATGATCCCCATTATGGTTGCATCATCGAGCTGATTTATAAAGCTGGCTTGGAACCATATGGATTTTCCTTTTCTGTTTTTTGCATGAATTAAAATTGAAGCAGCGTTTTTTTTGGGATGGATAATTGTATCATTCAGCGCTTCAGTAAAGATTTCAGGACTATTCAAATTTAGTAAATCAATTAATTTTCTGTTGTTTGCCTCTTTTTCGGAAAAACCCAATAAATTTTCGATCGCGGATGTGATAAATTTAATCTCTCCTTTTTCTGTTAAAAAACAAACAATTTCTGAGTTTGCCGCATTGAAGTCCTTAACTCTATATTCAGTGTCTTTAGATTTTTCTTCTAATTCACATCGTTCTCTTTCAAGTTTAAATTTGAAGGCTATTTTTTCTATAAAGAATAAAAGGTTCTCGGGTGTATCCTTTAGAGCATAATCATTTACTCCATTTTCCAACATCATAATTCCAAACTCATTACAACTATTGTCTGAAAGCACGATAAATGAGGCTTGTAATTTTGACTTCTTTAAAATGTCCAGAGCTAGATTATAACTGAAGGCTTTAAGTGAGGTATCAAAGCATATAATATCTGGATTATAATCTTTTAATGCCTCTTTATAAAGGGATTCTGAATCTGAAAGAAGAATTTCAAATGCATTTTCCTTTTTCTGTAACTTAATGGTATTTAATATTAGAGGACTTTGAGCATCCGCCAGAAAGAGAATTTTTATAGGATTGATTTTCTTTTTCATATGAGTTACATTCAAGTATTTGCTACTACTGTCCAAGATGTGCCTTTATCTCTGGGACCCTCTGCATCTTTCTATCCGACACAAGGGTCTCTTAAGGAGCCACTCTAATTAAAAAACTATAGTTGAAATGTAAACGGACTTTCAAGGACTGACGAAACTGCAATAAGTGCTAAACAGGTCGATTGTATTAGTTTGAGCGTCTATAGTTTACTGTAAGGTATATAATTATTCTAAAAGAAGCAAGTCTATAATGAGAAAGAGTAACGGTCTTAATCATAAGGTAATAATAGGAGTTCTTGTCGTTGAATTTCGTAAATAGACTGTAATTGAACGGTATGATCATAGTAAAAACAGAATGCTAAAATCGCAATACTAGGGTCTCAATGACGTACCGTTGGCTTTTTAAAAGATTAAGTATTTTTTATAGTTTCCTTTAAGTGGAGCGGTATTAAGTAAATTACACATTAGAAATTAAAATAGAAGGTTATCTTGATTATATTATGAGAATGACTTGATTAAAACGCATTTCATAAATTAGAAAATGAATATGGAACGCTTAAGAATATTATCTCACAAACTAAACTGCATAAGCTAAACAGACAGATGAAAATTGGGAATTTTAACCACTCCTATCAAAAGCAAGGTTATATACTGAGGTTAAGATCAATTTATAGAAAACGAAAGAGGTTATATGGATTGATATGTGATCACTATTTTAACAAAAATAGGATCATGTCCAATTAGTCTTTAAGCAAATCGTGCTGTTTTGATTATAATGAATTTGATATGCTTTGATAGTTCTTAAGATCCTTAATTATAGTATAGCAGGAATTGCAATACAAGTTACCACTAAAGGAATCACCGTATCGATTTATTTTTGGTTGTTCAAGATTCTCAGGTCGATGAACAGCAGATGTCTAATTAATAGTGCATTACTAAAAATCAGAAAATCTTTTTCAATAATAAAAGAAAGATAACTGCACCTATAATAAAAATGAAAAATATGACTTTTGCGATTCCCGCTGCGGCATCAGATATGCCTCCAAAACCAAGGATTCCCGCAACAATTGCGATAACGATACAAACTATAAACCATTTTAGCATAACAGAGAGTTTTAGAATAGTAACTACAAATTACGATTTAGAAATTAGATTACCAAATAACGGAGGTGTGCTGATTTTAAATTTAGTTAAAACCACTTGCCTTAACATATTTTGTAGAGCTTAGAAAAGCAAGCTTATCGCAGTTCCTTTAGTCTCAGAGCTTTGAAGTTGGATTTTTCCGCTGTGCAATAACATAATCTGTTTACAAAGACTTAAGCCAATGCCACTGCCTGTTTTTTTAGTGCTGAAGAAGGGTACGAAAATACTATCTAATATCTCTGTTGGAATGCCCCTGCCATTGTCCAGAACTTTTATCTGGCCCTTTCCTTTATGGCCTATGCTCGCGGAAACGGAAATCTGCGGTTTGGAAACTGTTTCTGTAGCATCAATAGCATTCAAGATGAGGTTAATTAATACTTGTTCGATAAGGTAGGCGTCAATTTCAAAAGTGAGGTTAGGATCATTCAACTCAAAATTAAGCTGTACGTTTTTGTTTTCTAAAGAGGGTTTCATCAATTCGTTGATGCTATCGAACAGATCGGAAGCTTTGATTTTAGTTTTATTAACGTGTGTGATTTTATTGAGACTTCGGTAGGTTTTTGCAAACTTCATCAAGCCCTCACTACGTTTCTTGATACTATTGAGTCCTGCATTGATGTCTTCCAATTCCAGTTTTTCAGGTTGCGAATGATCCAAAGATTCTTGAATGCTTTTTTGGAGTGTCTCTGCCAAGGAGCTTATAGGCGCAATGCTGTTCATGATTTCATGCGTCATGACACTCAGTAATTTTTTCCAAGCTTCACTTTCGTTTCTGTTAAGCGTTTCGTCGATGTTTTGAAGTACGATGAGCTTAAAGGAATGTTCCTCCATTTCAAAAACAGTATCAGAAATGAGTACTTTTAGTGTTTCCTGCCGCATTTCCAAAACGACTGAAGCTGTGTTAGAATGGTACGTTTCAAACAGTTCGTCGTAGATTTTTGGGCTTCTTTTTTCGATAAAACTGATGTTTTTGAAAGATGGGAAATCCAAGGTTTTTAAAAGAGAATCGTTCGTCCAGAGCACATCACCGCTTTCCACATTATAAGCAATAATCCCAATATTGACCATTTCCAATATTTTTTGGAGGTAAACATATTGTGCCTGACGTTCGCTGTCTATCGCTTTGATGGTTTTGTTGACCAGATTAAAACCTTTATGAAGTTCTCGAATGTCTTGCGGGCCTTTGGTTTCCACAAACCATCTTGAAAAGTCACGGTATTTTACGGATTCAAAAAAATCATCAACTTCTCTAAAGCGTTTGATGACAAATTGATAGAAGTTATATAAAGCAATTAATGATAGGAAGATCCCTCCGATAATTGCATAGGTGTTTACCCACGCTATTCCGAAAGCCAAGAGTATCAAGCAACACAGCAATCCGATAACCCGAAGTGAAAGGGAGAATAAGTAGCTTTTAAAGGTCATATTTATGGAGTCTGCGATAAAGTCCAGCACGAGTAATCCCTAATTCTTTGGCTGATTTGGAGATGTTTCCGTTGTTTTTTTCGATAACCGAGAGAATGGTGCTTTTTTCAAGGGCGTCCAAATTGGTTTCGTTTTCAAAATTATGTAATTGTGGTTGTTCAATCGCTGAAAAAGTTAAGTCTTCAGCTTCCAAAGTTTGATGTTCTGCCATAATAATAGCGCGTTCCAATGCATATTGTAATTCACGAACGTTGCCACTAAAGTGATGTTTATTTAATTTCTGCATAAAACAAGGTGCCATGCTAAAGGCGTTTTTACCGTATTTTTGGGCATAGAAACTGATGAAATGATGGGCGAGAAGGGCGATGTCCGTGCCACGATTCCGTAACGGCGGTATCACTATGTCTACCGTATTGATGCGGTAAATTAAATCTTTTCTGAAGCGGTCTTCATCTGCCAAATCGGTTATTGATACATTGGTAGCACATATTAACCGTATATCGATGGGTATGGGGTGATTGGCTCCCAAAGGTGTGACCTCTCTATTCTGTAGAATAGTTAACAAACGAGCCTGTTGTCTTAGTGTGATATTTCCTATTTCATCTAAAAAAAGAGTCCCGCCGTTCGCAGTTTCAAATCGTCCTTGACGATCTTCACGTGCGTCAGTAAAAGCGCCTTTTTTGTAGCCGAACAGCTCACTTTCAAAGAGTGTATCTGTTAAAGAACCAACATCTACTTTTATAAATGGTTTGTTTTTACGATGGGAGTTATCATGAATGGCTTTCGCAATAAGATCTTTACCAGTTCCATTTTCTCCCAAAATTAGAATGTTGGCATCTGTCGGTGCTACTTTTTTTAGTTTAACAAACACATCCTGCATCGGCTCGCTTTCACCGATAATTTTGTTTTCAGTATCTAAATGAAGTGATTTTGTCTGCTTTTTTTTCTGTTTTTCAACATGCTCCCGAACCGTTTCTAATATTTTTTCGTTTTGCCATGGCTTGACAAGAAAATCAGAAGCCCCTTCTTTTAAGGATCGAATGGCGAGATCAATATCACCATAAGCCGTTATGAGAATGACGTCGATCTCCGGTTTTTGTTTTTTTATTTTATTCAGCCAGAAGATTCCTTCATTTCCCGTGTTTACCAAGCCATTAAAATTCATATCTAGGATGACGACGTCGAACGAATGTTCCTGCATCAGACTGAGTATAGTATTAGGGTTTTTGTTGGTAACTACCTGTTTTACTTTTGATTTCAGTAAAAGGCGAAGTGCAATGAGGACATCCTCATCGTCGTCGATAACTAATATTTTAGCAGTGTTAAGAAGCATACCTACAATATTAATAAATTCAAATCTTTTAATGGGAGATTGTCAAATCATAATTATGAATATAAAAAACTGTATCGGCTTCGAACAGGGAGTGTATCAAAACCGAACACTTTATAATTAATGCAAACAGGTTAAATTGCTAATAATCAAGTCATTGTGTTTGTGGCATCATATTCAGTATATACTTATTGAAAAACAATACACTCTATGGATATCCAATTGGAAAAAAAGCGATTCACGACACAAAAATTAATCCTCATCGCAGGAGCAATTCTTTTAGCGGCATTAATCGTTTTTGTGATTTTATCGTCTTCGGGAGGTTCGAAGTTGAACGTCGAAAAAGAACGGATCAGTATTAATACCGTTGAAAACGGTGTTTTCCAGGAGAATATTCCTGTCAACGGAATCGTGCTTCCTATAACCACCATCTACTTAGATGCTTTGGAAGGCGGTCGTGTGGAAGAAAAATTTGCTGAAGATGGTGCGATCCTCAAAAAAGGAGATCCGATTTTAAGGCTTTCCAATACGGATCTCGAATTGAGTTTAATCAATCAGGAAACCCAAGTTTACAATCTCTTGACCCAAATGCAAATTTCGCAAACGGCAGCGCGTCAAAATACCATCAATAAACTTAACCAATACACCGATGTGGAAAGCGGTTTGATAGAAGCCAAAAGACTTTATGACCTCAACAGTAAATTGTACGAAAAAGATGCGATTGGCAGACAAGATTTGATCAAAGCACAAAACGAATACAACTATCAAAAAGAGCGTATGCAACTTTCTAAACAAATTTTAGGTCAGGACTCTATTGCCGTAAAACAAGAAAAAAATCAGGTGCAGAGTAGTTATGCCCGAACCCAAAATGCACTCGAGCTTATGCGCAGAAAAGTGGCGGATCTTGTAGTGAAAGCACCGGTAGATGGACAGCTAACTTCGTTGGACGCTGAAATTGGTCAATCTAAAAATAAAGGCGAACGTTTAGGCCAGATTGACGTGTTGAGTGGTTTTAAGGTGCGTGCTGATATTGATGAGCATTATATTTCCAGAATCTATAATGGTCAGACAGGGAGTTTTAATATTAGTGGGAAACCCTATAAGTTGACCATAAAAAAGGTTTACACGCAAGTGACGAATGGGAGATTTCAAGTGGACATGGAGTTTGGAGACGCTATTCCTGAAGGCATCCGTCGTGGTCAAACCTTGCAAATACGTTTGGCCCTTAGCGATGAAAAACAAGCCTTACTCATCCCGAAAGGCGGTTTCTTTCAACAAACTGGCGGGAATTGGATTTTTAAAGTGAGTGAAAATGGAGACACCGCCTACAGAGTGGACATTGCCTTGGGCAGTCAGAATACAGAATATTACGAAGTATTAAGCGGACTCCAGCCTGGTGATAAAGTGATCACGAGCAGCTATGATAATTATGGCGATGTGCAGGAGTTGATATTGAAATAATAAGCGTCAGAATTAAAAAATATATAATAACGATAACACCATATAAAATGATAAAAATAACAGATCTCGAAAAGTACTACGCCACAGAAGAAGTCCGAACGATTGCCTTGAACAAATTGTCTTTTAATGTTAAGATGGGCGAGTTTGTGGCAGTGATGGGACCATCAGGTTGTGGAAAATCAACATTGCTGAATATTTTAGGCTTACTGGATGATCCCGATGGGGGAAGTTTTATGTTCAACGGCATTGAAGTGGCCGGTTTTAATGAACGGAAACGCGCTGACCTTCGCAAACATAATATCGGTTTCGTCTTTCAAAGTTTTAATTTGATCGATGAGCTTACGGTGTTTGAAAACGTGGAACTTCCTTTAATATATACGGGTGTAAAAGCTGCCGAGCGAAAAGAACGTGTGGATGCCGTACTCGAAAAAATGCAGATTATGCACCGTCGTAAACACTTTCCACAACAATTATCTGGTGGTCAACAACAACGTGTTGCCGTTGCACGAGCGGTAGTCAATAATCCAAAACTTATACTTGCCGATGAGCCTACGGGAAATTTGGATAGTAGCAATGGCAACGAGGTTATGGATTTATTGACCGAATTGAACGAAGCAGGAACCACCATTATTATGGTAACGCATAGTGAACACGATGCTAAATATAGTCATCGCATCATTAGAATGTTGGACGGACAAAAGGTTACGGAGAATATTATAGCGGATTATAAAAGTCCAGTCGCTTTAGAGA
>JBDTKP010000039.1:0-20026 GCA_039935255.1 Gelidibacter sp.
CAGCAATACAACGCAAACCTTGATTGGCTTGGTTGTTATTCATATCCAGAATGGCTACTTTAAATTTTTCGTTTTGCATGTGAATTTTTTCTAGGTTCCCAAAATGGTCTGTTCTGTAATATAGTCTACCACTTTAATCAAATCCTTGGTTTCTTCAAAAACGGCGAGCTGTCTGTCAGCTCCTGTACCATTTTTAAGCATGGTTTTGATGTGTTCTATTTCGTTTCTGGAGCCGAGCTCATCAACAACATCCTCTACAAAATCAAGTAATTCAATCATTAAATCTTTTGTAGGTACTTCACATTCCTTGCCAAAGTCGATCATTCTGCCATCTATTCCGTAGCGACTTGCGCGCCATTTGTTTTCATTAATCAGCGCCCGATGATAGAGCATAAAATTAAGGTTTTGGGTTCTTAGTTTGTATAGTTTTGCGACCAAAGCTTGAATTAGGGCAGCAATACTTAAGGTTTCTTCAATAGTCATGGGTACATCGCAAATACGAACTTCCAAAGTTGGGAAAAACGGATGGATGCGGATGTCCCACCATATTTTTTTAGGATTGTCAATGCATTTCGTTTTGATCAGGATATCAATATAGTGTTCATATTCTGCCACCGTCTGGAAAATTCCTGGGATCCCTGTTCTAGGAAACTTGTCAAATACTTTCGATCGAAAGGATTTAAAGCCCGTGTTACGGCCTTCCCAAAAAGGGGAATTGGTCGATAAGGCATATAAGTGTGGTAAAAAATAACGCATGGCATTGGTTAAGTGCAAAGCCAATTGTTTGTCTGCAATACCGATGTGTACATGGAGTCCGAAAATTAAATTAGAACGCGCCGTATCTTGTAATTCATTGACGATTTCATCGTAACGCGGATTTGGCGTCATCAACTGCGTTTCCCATTTGGTAAAAGGATGGGTGCCCGCAGCACCGATTTTGAAACCTAAATCGTTAGCAATGTCTGAAATTGATCTCCTTAAATGCGTCAGCTCCCTTCTGGCATCCGTAATATCATGGCAAATGTTTGTTCCAACCTCCACAACGGCTTGGTGCATTTCTGCCTTGACTTGCTCGTTTAAAAGTTTTTCAGCCTCCGTTACAATCTTTTGATCATGAGAGATGAGTTCCCGCGTTGTAGGACAGATAACTTGATATTCCTCTTCAATACCTAATGTGAATTTCATAGAATAAGGTGGTTATTTGATAACCTGTCAATTCCCAAATTTTAAGATTGAATCCTAAAATGCTAGAAATTAAATGGTTTATTAATTCCTATTTAAAAGTGGTCTTTTTCCCAGTAATCTGATCTTTAACAAAAGTTCCCCATGTAAGGTTCATTTTGTCTTTTTTGTATTGTTTTGCTTTCTGAATTGCCATGTTAGCAGCATTTTCCACGATCCAATCGAAATTTTCCTGACCTACAGAATCAAAGTCGGCATCTGGTGCCGGATTACAGAAATCAATAGCGTATGGTATACCATCGCGAATAGCAAATTCTACAGTATTAAAATCGTAACCCAATGCTTTATTCAATCGGATCGCATATTTTTTAACCAAGTCTAAAATTTCCTGTTTTACCGGAGGACCATCAATAACATAGCGTAAATGATGCGGGTTTCTTGGTTCATATTGCATTATATGAACATTATCGGTATCCAATACATAGCATCTAAAGTACTCCGTAAAATTGATTTCTTCTTGCAACATCATCACTAAGTTCTCAGTTTCGCCATGTTTTTTCCATAAGTCTTGTGGGTTTTCAACACGATAAACGCTTTTCCATCCACCGCCATCATGTGGTTTCATATAGGCTGGAAAACCAATAGTATCAAACATATGTTCCCAAGCAAAGGGGAATTTCATATTGCGGAAGGAATTTTCGTCAGTATCTGGTGGACGGTGAGACGTTGGTAAAATAAAGGTTTTTGGAACTGGAACCCCAACTTTTTCTGCTAAGGCATTATTGAAGAATTTTTCATCAGCACTCCACCAAAACGGATTGTTGATCACTGCCGTTCCTGAAATAGCTGCATTTTTTAAATACGCACGATAAAATGGAACATCTTGAGAAATTCGGTCTATAATTACCGCATAATCTGTGGGTTTGGCTTGTTCAACCATGTCAATGGAAACCGCTTCCGCCATGATGCCTTTTGCTTTTTTTTCATTGACACGATCAATAAATGCCTGAGGAAATGTGTTTTCTTGTCCGAATAAAATGCCTATTTTTTTCATGAATATGTGTTTTGGATGTCTATTTTCATTTATTACAGTTTTGAAAGATATTCCGGGAACATCTGGCGCCATAATGGCCAATCATGTTTGGCCCATTTACGAACATCATACCAAAATGGAATATTCTTATCATTGAGTATTTTTGCCATTTGATCGTTGGCTTCCATACAAATGTCCCATTCGCCAACACCAAGAATGATTTTCATTTTCCATAAATCAGGATGATTGCTACCTGGAAGGAAGTCGATGGGGTTGTTAAAGAATACATTATCATCATAATGGCCATCAACAAACGATTTGATGTCAAATGCGCCACTCATGCTAAACATATGGCTGACTTTTTCTGGATGTTTAAAAGCGAAATTTGCGGCTTGGTAACCGCCAAAACTTGGTCCGGCAACAGCAACTTTAGATAAACCTTTAGTCTCGCAAATTGGATTAACCACTTCATTGAGAATAAACTGATCGTACCATTCGTGGTTTTTTGCGCGTTGAGACGGAGGAATCTTTTTGTTGTACCAACTGAGTTCATTAATACCATCGGGACAATATATTTGAATCTTTCCTTGTTCAACAAACCATCTTGCGGATTCTACAAGTTTCATATCTTTACACTCATTGTGCTTGCCCATGGTGGTAGGAAACAGAATGACAGGATAACCAGAGTGTCCAAAAACAAGCATTTCGATGTCCTTGCTAAGGGTTGGTGAATACCATTTGTGATGTTGTTCTTTCACTATGTTATCTTTTAATTAATCGATACAAATAGGTGATTCTTAAGTTCCAGAGCTCTAGTCTGTTATATCTTAGAAATGTGATACAACAATATACTTTTTTAAATTTTAAATGCAATGCTGTGTATTATTATTCTCATATTTTTATGAATAATATAATGAATGAAGAATAATCTTAATTTATTGCAAAATTTACAATCGTAAAGTGCGAATAAATTCATTATAGTAGCAGTGTTTTATTTGATAGGTTTTGGAGGGTTGGACCAAAAAGGGCGTATTTTGAAAATGTTGGGACTCATTCCCGACTTTTTTTACAGTTCGTCCTAAACATTTTACAATTGGGTCACTGATTTTTTTGCAATAACAATTGATCAGAGATATTTGTTCAAACAAAAAACATATCAGATGAAACATTTAATTATTATTACCGTATTATTTGTGACTGGAAGTTTGTCAGCACAAAGTGATTATGATCAGGGCATGCAGAAGGCACTAGCGCTTTGGCAAGACAGTAAATCGACTGAGGCCGAACAGCTTTTTGAGCGTATTGCAGCTGCTGAACCAGAAAAATGGCTGCCAAATTACTACATTGCCCAACTCAATAGTTTAAAAACTTGGGAAGAAAAAGATGTAGATAAAGTCAAGTCTCAGTTAGATAAAGCACAAAACTATCTCAATGATGCCATGGCTATTGAAAAGGAAAATGCTGATATCATGGTGCTGCAAGCGCAAGTTTTAACTAATTGGGTCGCTTTTGATGGCATGACTTACGGTATGAAATATTCAGGAAAAATTACAGACTTATATAACAAAGCCTACGCTTTGGCACCCAGTAATCCTATGGTAGTGCTAGGTAGAGCAGAATGGAATATGGGAACCGCCCGTTATTTTGGACAGGATACGCGGCCGTTTTGTAAGGATGTTGAAAAAGCAATAGAACTTTTTACTAATTTTAGACCCGAATCTCCTTTGCATCCTAATTGGGGACTGCAACACGCGGAATCAGTATTAGAAAGCTGTAAAGAATAGCTCCCATTTATAATTAACTTATGATGAGTGAAACCATTAAAAATATCCTTATTTTCTTTTTTATAGGGTGTGCTGTTTTTGTTGCAGGAAATGTTCTTTATGACGGTTTTCAATTTAATAGTTTTGACGAGTTCTTGATTGCTTTTAGCTTCTATCAACTTTATAGCTTCCTTCTCGGGTATTCTAATTTCTATTATTTTGCTTATCTCCAGAAATTAAGCTGGAAGAAAGAAGAAGGAGTTAAACGCATCACATTTGGAATTGTGGGTTCGGCAATCATTTCCATTTTAGGTTTATTCATTTTGAATACTTTTCAATATCTGGTCTATAAAGGGATTTCATGGGATAACTTTATACAAGGGCAACGTTGGAGTCATTACAGTTTTGGACTTTGGATTACCTTGACTATTGTAATTATATTCCATGTTATTTATTTCTATAACAGATATCAACAGAATAAGATAAAGGAACAAAAAATCATTGCCAACACAGCGAGTGCGCAATTTGAGAGTTTAAAAAACCAGATAGATCCTCATTTTTTGTTCAATAGTTTGAACGTGTTGACTTCTCTAATTGAAGAAAACCCGTATAACGCGCAACGGTTTACAGTATCCTTGTCAAAAATTTACAGATACGTTTTAGAGCAGAAGGATAAAGAATTGGTTTCGGTTGCCGAGGAGCTGGAGTTCGCCAAAACTTATATGAACTTATTGAAAATGCGCTTTGAAAACAGTATTAATTTTGAAATGCCTGAAGGTATTGATGATCCAAATGCTAAAGTAGTGCCGTTGTCATTACAATTACTTTTAGAAAATACCATCAAGCATAATATCGCAAGCCAATCAAAGCCATTGCACATCATAATTACAGTGGAAGGCAACTATTTGGTGGTACAAAATAATTTACAGAAAAAGGAAGTCCTTCAAACAAGAATAGGTGTTGGGCTTCAAAACATAGTCAACAGATATGCTATTCTGACCAAACGAAATGTTTTGATTGAAGAATCCGATACCTTCTTTAAGGTGAAAATACCAATATTGACTAAACAATTTTCAGTCATGGAAACAAAAAATTTATATAGTGAACAAGATGCCTATCGGCGCGCAAAAAAAAGAGTGGAAGACATCAAAGGCTTTTTTGGGAATTTAGTGTCTTATTGCATCGTCATCCCGTTTTTAATATTCATTAATTATAGAACCTCTCCGGAATATCAGTGGTTTTGGTTCCCAATGTTGGGTTGGGGAATTGGTGTCATGTTCCATGCCTTTGGTGTCTTTTATGGAAAAGATTGGGAAGAACGAAAAATAAAACAACTGTTAGATAAAGAACAACAGACTAAAACATGGAACTAATGGAACCAAATTATTTTGAACAGGAACGCTACGAAAGAGCAAAAAAGCGTGTTAGAAGAATCACTGGGTTTTACAGTCATTTATTGGTTTATGTGTTCGTTAATTTGATACTTGTGGTAATCAATATCCAGCAACTCAAGCAAGGGGAAAGTTATTTTCAATGGAAAAATTTTCTTACGCTATTTTTCTGGGGCATCGGTCTTTTGGCTCATGGTTTATCAGTTTTTTTACCTTATGCCATCCTTGGGAAGGACTGGGAAGAAAGAAAGATTAAGGAATTTATGGATAGGGAACGAAATAGTAAATGGGAGTGACCTACCTCAAAACATTAATAAAAGCAGAGCATACGCAATGAACGTAATTATCATAGAAGACGAAAAACCATCCGCCCGTCGTTTGCAGCGGATGTTAATGAACTTGGAAATTGAGGCCAAAACCATGTTGCATTCCGTGGAAGAATCCATAGCTTGGTTTTCAGAAAATGTCCATCCTGATTTGATATTTTTAGACATTCAGTTGAGCGATGGATTATCGTTTGAAATCTTTGAGGCCTTGGATATTAATTCTGCAGTTATTTTTACAACGGCTTATGATGAATATGCACTGCAAGCCTTCAAACTCAATAGTATTGATTACTTATTGAAGCCCATAGATGAAGAGGATTTGGCAAAAGCGGTTGCTAAATATAAGATGCGTTTACCCATCCAGAAATCTGTGGTTATTGATTTTGATCAGATTAGAAGCATGTTGGTTAATCCTTTGGACAGGAGCTATAAAAAGCGATTTTCCGTTAAAGTCGGACAGCATCTTAAGTTGATTCCTACCGAGAATATTGAGTGTTTTTATAGTGAAAACAAAGGTACTTATCTATACACCTCTGAAGGTAGAAGTTATTTATTAGATATTAGTTTGGAACAGCTAGAACCAGATTTAGAGCCCACCATATTCTTTCGGGTCAGCAGAAAGTTTTATGTGAATATCGATGCGATTAAAGACATGATCAGTTATACCAATTCGCGACTTCAAATCAAATTGAATACCTATAAAGAGCAGGACGTTATAGTGGCTAGAGAACGCGTCAAGGATTTTAAGGATTGGTTGGAATAGTTAATCGTCAATCCTGTTATCATCAAACGCTGATGGCAATAACTTTGGAATAAACTTTATAAATAATGGCAGTAAAATAGCGCCTCCAGGAAGCATAAAGATCGCTAAACTTGGTATGGATTTAAAAATATCCAACAGTTGTTCCTGAATTTTTTTATGTTCTTCATCGGTCAGTTCTCTCTGGGTGGATCTTTTCAAAAGCACCATCAATTCTTTACTTTCCTTAAGTTCTTTGACCAAACGTTTGCTGTTTCTACTGATAAGTTTTATGACCATTTTACTGGAATTATCATAAAAACTCTTTACAAAGTTTTTCGAGCCTAAAGCCGCAATGCGGTTATCATTTGAAGAATAAAAAGTGTCAATGTCTGAAATGGACTGTCTCAAAATTGATGGATCCACATTTAGATGACTGCAAAACTGAGTCAAGAATCTATTTTCACTTTTATCAATAGTGCTATCGGTCCAAGAGGCCATGCAAGCAATATCAATGGTGTATTGTTTTTCCAAAGCGGTGTCAAGAGCGGCTATAGCATCACCATAATCCATAGGCTCATAGTTGTGATAGCGTCTTGAGTCCTTAAATAATTTCGCCAAGCTATCATCATATTTGCTTTTTTGAAGTTTGGATTCAAAAACTTCAATGACAATCGTTTCTATTGCGGTTTCAAAATTCAGTAAATACTTGTCTGAGACTTTAGTAGTCTTTAAAAATTTCTCGTAAGCAATGACATCCACAAATAAAAGCGCGTTGGTAATAAAATAATTAAAGTTTTTCGTAAAAATGTTATCATCAATATGGATGCGTTTATCTATAAGGTCTTCTAATAAAGCGGCAGATTTCTTTTTACCTAAAATGGCATCAAAAATAGAGGTCTTGCTTGTAGTTATCGCGCTATAAAAGCTAATGACCGAATCAATAAATTTTTCTTCCGAAGGATTTATTTTATAAAAATAATAGAAGGTCAAAATTAAATTCGCCTTGCATAATTCTTCATCAGAAAGATCGTTTTTAGGAACAGCATCACTCACAATCCCAACATTGCTTCCATAGATAAAACCACAATGTTTGAGATCTTGATAAAAGCTTTCAAGACAACGGTTAAAAAAGGTCTCATCTACTGAAACTTCTTTTAATAATTTTTTTATCCAGCCAGAAGCAGAGGGATTCATAGTCATCAATCAATTAGGTTGTAAAGATACTTAATTTACGTTGCTGTGTGAGATGTTTTATGGCTGATTTTATTGGGTGCTCCCAGTTGATAATGGTTTAAACTTGACTTTTAAAAACGGTTATAATTCCAAAAGAGGATTTTTATAAAATACGGTAATTTGATTTTTAACTCAGTTTTTTAGTTTTGGAGAATATACTATTCTGTAATTTTTTTGATCGGTTGATTTCGTCGTTTTTTATCTGCTTAGCTATGAAATGATCATTGGGAATCCTCCCATTTTCAAGGGCGAAATAATGATTGGTATTTTCAAAGAGATCAATAGCAAAGTATGTCAACCAAATATTGAGTTTCATAGTAAAAAAGGTTGCCCCTATGAAGTGGTAAGACTATAAAACCGAATCTAGGCTAGCAAACCCTATATTGGTGTTTTTTTAGACGTTTTTAGGATATTAATATAGCCAATATTGTCAGCTAACATTTTAAATTTATCAGCGTGCTGCTTGGAATTGTATTTGAAACCATTGTAAAGATATCTTCCAATCGCTTTTTTGACCGTTTGATAATTTCTTGAAATCTCAATATTACGAAATCTGTTTCATCATTAAAATTAGCGCAATAAGAATTCGACTTTTTCCTTGCTTGGTTTGAACCTGAGATGTATTTTCTTTTCCCTCATAAACCGTTTGGATGGTTTTTTTATTTTCTTTGGTAATGACGTCTCCAATTTTCAAATCATTTCATAGGGCGAGTGAATCGTTATAAAAGCCCGTGACTATAGCTTTTTCTTCAACGATTATAAATTTGGCAGGAATGTATTTACGACCGAAAAAGTCATTTGTTGATTGATTGGCTAAGTGTGCATGGCTGTCATCAATACACCCCACTAATTCTAGCATTACCAAATTGAAATCTAATTCGGTTGTGCGATTTGAAATTTTAAAACCATGTGATTTAAGGCTTCATCTCACTTTGTATCCTTTTGATATTTATGAGTAAATAAATATTCATTCATATTCCAATATAGAGATCAGGTCAAGAGTCTTAAATTTTCATTTTGCCAGTCGTGGTTATATACCTCTTCATTTGTGATGGCCACATTTTCAGAACCATTGATGATTGAAGCTTAATGTTTTTTACCTTGATGTTTATTCGCTTCAAGCGTGTCAATCCAAACTGAATTTATTTCTGAAAATTGTTATTTGTCAGCAACGTTTTTAACTTGTGGTGAAATTTCGAAAAGTTGCTTGCCCAATCGAATTTCCCTTCTGCAACATTAGGGAGGTGGTATTTTAAGAACCCCAAACCTTAAGTAATGAGGTTAGTTTTTCGGTTTCGGTCAAGTTTTTCTGATAACTTGTTACGAATAAAAAAATGGTAATACTACTAGGATTGATTTCATAGAGCCGCAAGAATAATTAATCGATCGGAAAGATTCCTAACATCCAACAGGATTTTTTGGATTCAGTTATTTAATGTTTATGAACAAGTACTCGATGTAAAGTAATAAGAAGCTATTGTTAGGAAATACCGTTAGTAGCGTTAGAAATTTAAATATTCTAAAGTACTTTCGATTTACTAAAATTGTTCAACATGTGCCAATGTTGATAGTTTTTATTTAAATTAATGAATAATGAGGCGTTCGAAGGGATTCATCAACTTTGAGGTAATCTTTTGGCGTATCCGCAAGCACCATTAAAACATCATGAGCATTAATTACTGTAGAACCTCCTGGACGGATGTATTGTTTATCACGTTTTATCATGACAATAAATGCTGATGAGGGAAAATTCACATCGACAATGCGTTTGTTTACTGCAAAAAAGTCAGGTAAAATCTCAAATTCTTGCAGGGAAGATTTAGGGAGATCTAAGATGAGCTGGTCTATTTCTGTGATTTTTTTCGCTTTTTCAGGGATGCCTACTTTTAACCATTTTGCCACGATGGATAACGTTGTCCCCTGAATTAAAATGGAGGTCACTGAAATAAAAAACACAATATTGAACATCATATTTGCTTTTTCAATGCCTGCCAAAAGAGGGTACGTTGCAAACACAATCGGAACGGCGCCTCGCAAACCAACCCAAGAAATATAAAAACGTCTTCTTAATTTCATTTTGAAAAACATCAAACTGATAAAAACGGCTAGGGGTCTTGCTACGATGATCAAAAACAATGAAATAAGCAGTCCAATCCCAATATATGGGACTATTTGAGTAGGGAAAACCAGAAGACCCAAAGTTAGGAATAAAACGATTTGCATTAACCAAGCCAAACCATCGTACATTTTTAAAATGGTTTTCTTATGGATGAGATCTTGGTTTCCTAAGTACAAGGCACAAATATAGATGGACAGGAAGCCGTTACCACCTACAAAATCAGTAGCAGAGAATGTGATGAACATCAAGGCAATAACTAAAACAGGATAGAGACCTTCAAAATCAAGTTTGATATGATTAATGATAAATTTACTTGCGATTCCAAATCCAAATCCAGCTGCAGCTCCCACGATCATTTGCTGAAAAAACATTGGTACAATCGAGCCAAGACTTTGATCTTGATTGATCACTAAAGTTAAAAACGCAATTGTGAGCACATACGCCATGGGGTCGTTACTTCCACTTTCTAGTTCTAAGGTTGGTCTTAGATTCTTTTTAAGCGCGAGACTTTTGGAACGCAAAATAGAGAAGACCGCGGCTGCGTCAGTTGATGAAACAATAGAGCCTAAAAGCATGCTTTCATAAATGGTAAAGTCGGTAACATAATATACAAATGTCCCTAGTGAAACAGCAGTCAGTAAAACACCTATGGTTGATAGCACCAATCCTTCTCTGAGTATGGGTTTTATGGAACTGAAATTGGTGTCGAGACCACCGGAGAACAATATAAAGTTAAGTGCAACAACGCCAATGAGCTGTGCGTTTTTTGGGTTGTCAAAACGGATGCCACCAATACCATCGGAGCCTGCCAGCATGCCTATGGCTAAAAAGAGTATTAAGGTAGGAACACCAAATTTGTAAGAAGTTTTGCCTACAATTATGCTTATGAAAAGTAAGATCGAGCCAACTAATAGAATGTTTTCACTTGTTAAAATCATGCGTCATTTATCTAAAATCAATCGTCGCGAAGATACTTCTTTTTATTTTTATGAATAATTGAAATTTGCGTAGATTCTATTTAGATCGAATAACCTTGTTTTGTTGATTTGAGAGATTGTGTTTCGATGAGTAAGTGTTTAAGTTCTAAAAGTTAGAAATAGACGGTGTTACCACAGCTTATGATTTTGTTTCAGGTACTAGAAACTCCTATGGCACTTCGTGCGTTATATAATATTAGAATATTCTCGACCCTTTATTGCTACCTTATTTTACAGTAATAATGTCTGTTCTTATTTCAAATTCCCTTTTGGCGATTGAGCCTTAAATGATGGCGGAATAATTCATAAGAAAGACAGTTGTTTTAGGTGTGTTAGAAATTTAATGTCATTGAAAATTGAAATTAAGACCAATAGTCAGCATGCCTTGATCTTGTCGGAAGTTGCTATTAGACAGGTTTAAACTGTGTGTATATTGTAATTGAAGTTTGACTTTTTCAAATCCTGCGCGAACGGTTAATGCCGGTTCAATAAGGAAATTGGAGTTGTTTTCTTTTAAATAATCGGTTAAGATATCGTTATTAAAAACCAAGTCGCCTTCAATATTGCTATAGGAAAGGTTAACAAACCTTGAGGAAACTGCTGCAGAAAAATATTTTGAGACATAACCAAAGTTAGGTTGGACGCCTACTCTTAAAATATTTGCAGAAATATCGCCGTTGGTTAATGGCGCCTTACTTATGGTAGATGGCAGGTGATTTTCGACACTACCAATGCCAATCAATCCGTAGGCTTCGAAAACCCAAACGTCACTTATGGGTTTAAAATAACCGCCTCCAACTTCTAGAAATTTCCCAGAGCCTCCGTTACCATTATTAAGGTCTGATGGTATAAAAAGCCCTCCACTAGCTTGTATCGCGATGTTTTCAGCAATTCCATAGGCTCCTTGAAACTCCACTTGATTGCCATTTCCTGAAAGCGTTAGATTGGTTTGTCCTTTTTCGGAAATCAAGGGGACATTATGGGTGTTGGGGGTGTATAGCTTTGGGTTGCAGGATACCATTCCAAAGCCCGCAAGGATATAGATGAATGTTTTGAAGTGTTTCATTTCTTTGATTTTTTGGGGTTTAACTGATATTAATGTTTTTTTTTATTAGATACGTTTTTAATAAGTAGGAGGGCAATTACAGTTTTTTAGAAGTTTAATGCTCTCATTATAAGGTTTAAAGCCGTCCTGTCGAGTTTAATTTTATACTGGAGTTTTGTAAGTTTTCTACTTCTCGTTTATATATTAAAGATGCCTATATAAAATGATAAGCTTCTTTTAGTATGCTTTCTGATTTGGACTAGTAAATTGTTCAGTCTCTTTACAGTCCTAATGTTCACATCATTGTCTCTTTTGTTGTCCATGGTCAATCCATGTTTTCAATGAGTCTTTTGTGATGCAGGGTCGCAGTTTTATAACGACTATTTCCAATAATTGTTTGCCGCAGCAATTGTAGCGAATTCGGTGGCTACTGTTTGTCCAACAGCAATAAGCATTGCCGCGTCTTCCGCATATATAGGGCGCATTTTCTCTCTCATTGCAGGGTCTGGTTGCGTCAGTTTTATTATAAGTCTTGACATTTTTACCGCTAATTGTCGTCCTTCTTCTGGTGTTTTTGTAATTAATGAATTTCCAGGTATTAATTCAAATTGATCTGCCATATTTATTTTGTTTTAATGTGTACATATGCTGCCACGCTTACAGTGATTAGGTTTATTTCTGAAAATTACGTGTTTTTTAATAGGCACTAAACTAAGCATTTTTTTGAGAATTGATTCTGTCATAGAAGTAAACTGATTGTAAATTTTATAATGGATCTTCTTTATGGGTGTCGATTTGAGCCTTTGTTCTTAATTCTAACGGCACAGCGATTTTAGGGCTATTTTCTGATTATCCTAAAATTTTCCTTGTCATGGCCCTTCCAATAAACCGAACTTTGTCCTTTAATGGAAAATTCCCTAAAACGGTTTTCACAACACCTTTAGTAAATCGGGTTCGTTTTTTATAATCGATATGGACATCCACCAGCACTGTATTATTTGATTTAGCAGCTTTGAGTGCCGTACTAATGATTTGATCGATCTGAGTATCATCTTCAATCACCAAATATTCTGCACCAACAGCGTGTGCAATGCCGTCTATATTGAAATCTCCCAACACTGTGGACGTTTTTCTATTATATGGGATTTCTTGACCTTGGGATATCTGAGACAATTCACCATCATGAAATACAAAAATGACTATTCCTAAATTATTGCGTTTCGCAGTTAATAACTCCAATCCGGTCATAAGAAAAGCACCGTCACCAACAATGCCAATAACCTGTTTGTTTGGATTGGCAAATTTTGCACCTATGGCTGCCGGTACACAGTAACCCATACAATTGAAATCGGTAGGGCTAATTAAATGTTTGCTTTTCAGGTTTTGGAATAACTCTACGGTTAGGAAGGTATGATTGCCATCGTCCACGACAGTAATGGCATCCTCTTCCAAGTGACTTCTTAAACTTTTGAAAAAGTGATACGGATTTACCCGATCAAATTTATAATCAGACCATTCCTTATAATACGCTTGTCTATCTTTTGCAATGGAACTGATTAAATTTTTATTGGTTTTCTCTATGTTTTGTTCTGAAAGGGCGGTTAATAAACTTTCCAAAACTTGTTTGGCATCACCTTCTATGGCCAGTTTACTTTTGTAGTTTTTGTCGAAAACATTTTTATCGATGTCGATATGAATCAAGTTTTCGGGAACTTTTGCGCCATAACTTCCTGTAGGTATTTCTGCAAATCGCGTTCCTACAGCAATTAAACAATCAATATCTTTAAACGCATTTTCTGAAGCAGGTACAGATGCGGGACCAAAACCCATACCTGTAAATAATTCATGATCGCCAGGAAATACGCTGAATCCTTGCAATGTCGTGGATACCGGAGCGTTCAATCGTTCGGCAATTTGTATACTCGTAGCAGTAGCTTCCTTGGCTCCCCAACCTAAAAACAGCCCCACTTTTTCAGAGTCTGAAATAATACGAACAGCTTCCGCTATTTGAGAGTCAAGCACTGTCAATGTGTTTTCTTGTTTGTTGTAGGTTAGTATTTCTGAAACTTCACCTTTAAATAGTTGGACATTGGTAGGGATTTCGATAAAAACAGGACCAGGAAAACCAGAGATGGCAATCTCATAAGCCTCAAAAACACTGGTCATGATGTCTTGGTGGTTCATCAGTTTATATGTTTTTTTAGTAATGCCATTTAAAACGGAGTGCATATCCCATTCATGAAGCTGATAACTCTTATTAACATCGGTACGAATACCACCGGATATAATAAGCATAGGAATCCCATCTAAAAAGGCTTCGCCAATACCACTCAAGGCGTGGGTTACTCCAGCTGCTGGTACAATCACCAAAGTTCCAATAGTATCTGAAGTACGACTTATAGCATCTGCCATAAATGCACCGCCACCTTCATGAGTCACCAAAATGGGGGTGATTTTATCAGACTTGTTCAATTCGTCATAAATTTCGGTGTTATGTACGCCTGGAACACCAAAGGTGTGTGTGATAGGCAGTTGTTCTAAAGCCTTAACAATTAACCATGCACCTGTTCTTTTCATGTCTATATCTTATTTATTTTTAATGGTAACACCTGCATACCTGCAGGCAGGTGCTATGCGCTAATTAGTTATTAAAATTTTTAGCATGCTCATTTCATAATGAGTTTTTAATTTTAAAGTTTTATTCCTGATATATGTGCTCCTGCAACTCTACCCGTTAAAATACAAGAGCCTAAAAAAGTACCTTCTAAGGATCTAGTTCCATGAATGCCACCGCCTCCAAACCCCGCAGATTCGCCTACAGCGTATAATCCTGAGATGATCTGCCCATCTTTATCAATTACTTGAGATTGTAAGTTGGTAGGGATCCCACCCAAACTTTTTCTACTTAAAATATATTGCTTCACCGCAATTAATGGCCCCGCTTTTGGATCTAATATTTTTTGAAACTTTGAGGTTCTGATTTTATCGCCGCGATACAGTCTGAAATTAACTAAGCGCCGTAATTGTTCATCATTAAAATACGATTTTCCGCGATCAATCTCGTCGTCATAACTTTGTATATCTTTTTTAATAATCTCTAAATCGACCTCGTTCGCATCCGATTGTTGATTCATTTTCGTGACTAATTCCGCAAGCGTATCAGCAACTACAAAGTGGCCCGACTCTTCAATCAATCTGTTGATGAGTGCTTTATTGCCAAATAACACCTCTTTGATCTTCCGTAGTCGATCTCTATTTCTGAAAGCAATCATATATTCTGAACCCGAAATGGCCAATTCTTTGATGGCAATCTTCCAGTTCATAATACTCCAGGAATATTGCTCTTTCGTTTTTAAGATCTTTTCTACAAAATACGAGGTATCGGTATAAGGAACTAGGGGAGGATCAAATCGTTTTCCTGAGGCATCAACCCAAATGGCTGATCTTGGAGGAACCAAGCTTAAGCCATCTCTATACTTCCCTTCTTCCGGAACGGGCGTAGGAATTCCGGCAGCGTAGTGCCATTGTCTGTTTAGATTGGTGGAAGGGATGCCTTGTTGCTCTAAATCTAAATGGATCGCTCCATCCGCATATTTATGAGAACCATTTAATAAAGTATTTGGTGGGGTTCCGTAATTGGGAAGCCAATTTTTCTTAACTAGTTTTAAATCGCCCCCAGTAATACCACCTGAGGCGATGATTACATTTTCTGAGGTGATGCTTAATTTTTCTTGTGTGCTTTCATCAATAACTTCTACGCCAATAGCCTTTTTGTTTTCTATAAGAATGGAATTTACATTGTGCTCAAACTTTACTTCTAAATTGTCCTTATTGGGATGATTTAATAGGTGTTTTACAACCTTATTGGTTAAATCATAGCCAGTTCCCCAAGTGATATGCCATCTCGGGACTGAGTTTCCTTTGACATCCATGCCGCGTTCCGGCCAATTAACGACGGGAAGAAAGTCGACTTTTTTGGCAATAAGCCAATTATAGATTATAGAAACAGAATGTTCTGAATAAAATTTAGCCCACTGTGCTCCTAAATTATCAGTTTCAGTGAAGGCGCCGTAACGCATCCAGTCTTCGAAAAGTAATGCGGGCGAATCTTTAATGCCTGCTCTTTTTTGTAATGGTGTACCAGAAAAGAGAATGCCTCCGAAGGATTTTTTAGCTAATCCTCCGAAGTTTTCTTCAATATCTCTTTCGATTATAAGCACTTTTTTATGATTATCCAGAAGTTCGATGGCTGCTGATATACCTGCTAAACCACCTCCAACAATGATGTTTTCGTATGCGTGAATAGTCATTAGTTAGTTTCTAAAAGAATCAAAAATCCCATGGCTCTACTTTCTTATGTTTATTAAATCTACTAATACTCAACACTGTTGATGTTTAACTGCTCATCATCAGGATTCATGTCTAGTGCTTTTGCAACGCCTATTCCGTAATTTGGATCTGCTTTGTAGCAATTGCGGATATGCCTTTCTTGAATGAATCTCTCAGCGCCACCAACTTGTCGTGCGGTATTGTCAAACAATACTTGCTGTTGTGCGGGAGACATGATTCTGAATAAATTACCTGGTTGCGTAAAGTAATCATCATCTTCTCTATGGTCGTAATGAAAAGCATCGCCTTCTAAATGTTCAGCAGGCTCAGCAAATTCCTTGCTTTCAGCCCATTGACCATAACTGTTGGGCTCGTAATGAAGTGTTGATCCTTCATTCCCATCTACACGCATCGCACCATCACGGTGTGGATTATGAAATGGACATTTTGGTTTATTCACGGGAATCTGATAATGATTGACCCCTAATCTATAACGTTGGGCGTCCCCATAAGAGAATAGACGGCCTTGCAGCATTCTGTCTGGTGAAAACCCAATGCCTGGGACCACATTAGCAGGATTAAAGGCGACTTGCTCCACATCTGCAAAGTAATTTTCAGGATTTTTATTGAGTTCCATAACGCCGACATCGATCAATGGATAATCGCCGTGCGGCCAGACTTTCGTCAAATCAAAAGGATTGAAACGGTAATCTTTGGCATCTGCTTCTGGCATAACTTGCACTTTTAAGTGCCATTTCGGGAAATCTCCTTTTTCAATTGCGTCAAACAAATCACGTTGGTTACTTTCTCTATCTTTTCCTACGATGTGCATGGCTTCTTCATCCGTTAAAGTCTCGATCCCCTGTGCGGTTACAAAATGGAATTTGACCCAGCTACGTTTGTTATCCGTATTTAAAAAACTAAAGGTGTGGCTTCCAAAACCGTGCATATGTCGGTATGATTTTGGAATTCCTCTATCACTCATCGTAATGGTCACTTGATGTAAAGATTCTGGCAAGAGTGTCCAAAAATCCCAATTGTTATTAGCACTTCTTAAGTTTGTTTTTGGATCCCGCTTTACTGCTTTATTAAGATCAGGAAATTTGTACGGATCTTTCATGAAGAAAACAGGCGTATTATTTCCTGCTAAATCCCAATTGCCTTCTTCTGTATAAAATTTCAGTGCAAAGCCTCTAATATCTCTTTCGGCATCCGCTGCACCTCTTTCTCCAGCGACGGTTGAAAAACGAGCAAACATCTCTGTTTTTTTGCCTATTTCTGAAAATATTTTGGCTTTTGTATATTGAGTGATATCGTGAGTCACCGTAAACGTACCAAAGGCTCCAGACCCTTTGGCGTGCATACGTCTCTCAGGAATGACTTCTCTGTCAAAATGAGCTAATTTTTCTAGGTACCAGAAATCTTCCAAAAGCATGGGGCCTCTTTTGCCTGCAGTTTTTACGTTTTGATTCTCTGCAATCGGTCTCCCAGATACCGACGTTAATTTTTTCTTTTCGTCTGACATACTATTTTTTTTTATATTAGAAACGCCATGCGTTTTTTAATGTGTTTATATTTAGAAAGTTGTTTTTTGTTTCCAAGGGTTTTCTGTAAAGAAATCAGAGGACATTAAACAAGAACTAACTTTAGTGTAGCCTAAAAATAGCGATTATTTTTTAAAGCCTTGCGGTTTTTGCGTTTTTCAGAGTTTATAAAAGGCTATTGAATTTCGTTCTCTGTTTTTTGGTTTTCATTAGAATTTTCTCTGCGTTTATGTCCCTGTATTTTTAAGATTTTGGGAGGGTTGTGATAGGAAATAAAGTAGCAATCTGGTATTTATATGAAATTGCACAAACCAAGTCAATGCTTAATTCATAATAAGTCATCTTATTTTTAGTTTAATTTTCCGATGTCTTCATGTGAAAGTTCTCTAATAAACTCCCATTTATTATCGCGGAATTCTTCCAGATAACCGACTTCTCCAATGACAACAAACCTTAGTGTTCCTTCAGGTTTTGATGATTTCTCAGCGATTTTTTTAAGTTCAATAATTCTTTTATCTTTTTCAGTAAGCACGCTGTTTTCAATGCTGAGGATTAAATTGTCACCAATAATTCCATGCTTTCCGGTATAATAGATTGGCGACTTTATTTCAAAACTTCCAACAGATTTCGGGATCAGTTTATAAGTTGTTTTTTGTGTGTACGTCCTCAAGCCATTAATATAAGAATGGGAGGTTGATGTTGTGGGACCTTTTAATATTCTGAAATTATCCAGCATGATAGTGCTCATAGAATCGACTTCCACATTGACTTCAAATACAAGTTCAATTTCTTCATTGATTTTATAATTAAGTTTGTCAGCTGTAACTTTTGCTTCTTGAGCCGTTAATTTTAAAGTGACTATTAAAAGAAAAGAGAGTATTTGTAAATGGAAATAATTCATTGTTCATTTTTTAAGTTGCAACAAGCGTATTTATAGAAATTCTAATATAGTGATTATCGCATCATATTTTCAGGATAGAAGTCCTTTTTCATGTCTTCAGCGATACATTGCGATGACGAATGTTTTAGCGAGTGTTGATGTAAAACGTCACCATTTGTTATAAATACATCTCCTCTCGACAGAGAAGTAGTTGGTAATAGAAAAACAAACTAAAAAGTAGGTTGGACTAAGTTTTAATATCTATTGGCAACAAATCATGTAAAGAGCGACAGAGTGTTCTCGTTTTTTCTTCTTAGCAAAAAAATAATTTTAAAAACCTTATTTCGATACTTTTGTTCCGCTATCAGTATAAAAACACCCGATTTCATTTAGTCTTATTCTAAATAAGCCTTAAATTTGCACAATATTAAAAAAAAATCAAATTTCATGAAAAAATTAGTTTTATTGAGTGCTGTTGTTTTTGGACTGTTATTTTATTCTTGTTCTAGCGATGATGATAATGGTACCGACGAAAAAGTAAGCCTAGTTGGTGATTGGCAACTAACGAATGTAGATTTTACAACTATGATTGAAGAGGGGATGCTTATCCCTGCAAGCGATGGTTGTATCGTAGAACTTATTACTGGTTATGAGTTCCGTGCGGATTCAAAATTTTACTACATATTAACCGATGGAGAGTATCAATTGTTCGATCCTTATGCAGCTGAATATTGGACGTGGGAAGGCGATGCTGATGATTTTGAAATTATACAAACCAATAAAAGAAGACCTCCATATCATTTTGGCTTAGAGCCACAAAATATCGAAATAAAGGAACTCAATGGAAAAACAGTGATGACCTTCGATTCAAAAATGGGTAACGGTTCAGAAGCCAAATTTACTTTGGTAAAAGAGAAGATTGATAGAACCAAATCTCCTGTTTTAACACGACCTGATGGATCCTCTTATTATTGTGGATTCTTTGATGATAAATAATCATAAGTCATATTTAATTATGGGAAGCTTTTTTAATAAGCTTCAATAGTCTGACCGGGCGCATTTTTATTAGTATTTCTTCTATTTGGAGAAGCTAAGAATGCGCCCGGCATAGATAATATAAACCTCTTAGTTTTTTATGTCAAAGTATTTTACACGCTTATTTTTTATAATTTTCCCTCTATTTGCCATGGCACAAAGCACGGGAACCATTCAAGGGAAACTCATAAATGCCCTTGATGAACAGGTTGCAAACGTGGAAATACGTTTGGTTGAAACCAATGGGAAGACTTTGACCAATACTAACGGCGAATTTGTTTTTAAGAATCTATCACCGGGAATTTATAACCTCTATCCGATTTACGACGGATTTCAATTTGGGATTGAAACGATACAATTAAAGTCAGGCGAAGTGCTTGATGTGACGCTTTACATCCAAATGACCACCTATAATCTGGATGAGGTG
>JBDTKP010000040.1:0-17322 GCA_039935255.1 Gelidibacter sp.
TCCCCAATAACATTAAACAAACGACCATAAACGTCTTCACCAACTGGCATTTGAATAGGAGCGCCAGTAGCAAATACTTCTGTGCCTCTGCTCAATCCGTCAGAAGAATCCATCGCAATGGTTCGAACGGTATCCTGACCAATATGAGATTGAACTTCTAGTACCAATAAAGAACCGTCAGGTCTTTTAATTTCTAAAGAATCATAGATTTTTGGAAGCTCTGAACCCGCTTCAAACGCTACGTCGATAACTGGACCAACGATTTGTGCAACTTTACCTGTAACTTTTGACATTACTTATATGTTTAATGTTGAATTGAATAAAATCCGAAAACATCGGCACTCAATCAGTTGAGTACTTCATTTTTCGCGCTGCAAAGATATGTGTTTTTAATTAAAAAGGGAACTCCTTTTGCCGCTTTTTTAAGCATAAAAAAACACCTTCTTGGGAAAGGTGTTTTATTATTTAAATTTGAGTTTTTTTTATCTGAAACCTTCATTATAATTTGTTGGATAATCGCCTGCATTTGCAGTAACACCAGCCGCTACAAAATTGGAGCCATACTTGGCGTCAATAGCTTTTAAAAATGCATTTGCCATGACCGCATAGCCTCTTGATGTTAAGTGGATGCCATCTAAACTTACCAGACCGCCAGTGACCAATTTTGTGGTAAATGTATATTTACTATCGGTATAACCTGTAGTTGATGCTGTTTGTAAGATTGATTTAAAATCTACTATGGCTAAATCATATTGGTTGGCAACAGCTTCAATAGTTTGATTATATAAGTCCGTAGCCGTTTTTATATTCAGTTGTTCTTCAGGTGTTAGTACCCATTTGTCTGCTAGTGGAATTGCCACACCATTAATAGATAATGGATTATTAGGATCAGCTTTTGTTCCAATAAAGGCCATGGCCGGTAAAACCAATAGGTCATCAGCTGTAGCTTGTCTCATGCTTACCAAAGCAGGATTAATGCCAGTCAAATCAGTTAAATCTTCATCCATGATTACGACAGCGTTATTAGGTGCTGCTGAAAACGTAATAGTTCTTTTAGTAATTTCTAACTCAGCTGCTGCTGGAGTTACTACATTTACACTTACTAAATAAGCAAATGCTTGTTGAATACCAGCATTATATGCACCATAGGCTGCGGCACTGTTTAAATACCCAGCAGTAGTAGCATCCAATGGAACTGGATTGTGTGGCACTGTGGTAAAGTGAGATAAACTTGTAATATAGGGTACATTGGTCACTACGCCTTTCGCACCGTTACTTGTCAGTGCACCTACAGCTCCTTCAAAAGCAGCTGCAAATACAACTGGATCCGTAATGTCGTTTCCTCCGTAAGTAGAAGGATCCATATTGCCTAATTGATACTCTCCGGTACCACCAGAAGTAGCATAAGCTAAAACGTCATTGCCACCAACTTCCGAAAGTGTGAAAAATGTAGGACTTTGTGCCACAGCATCACCTATGACTGTGGTAGTTCCGCTAGTAGCCATTCTTGCAAAGTATGGATTTGCTTTTCCAGCTGGAACTCCAGCAAGGTTTCCGTAGCCAGGAGCTACGAAGTGAAAGCTTTTTGCCCCAGGAACCCCCATGTTATTAAACGGTCCAGAAAGAACACTGGTCACTTCTGTTGTTGGTGTAGCGGCTAATAATTCCGGACCAGTACCATTGAAAAACAATCTTGGGTTAGCAATTTGGTTGCTACTAAAAAGTAAACCTCCAATATTATCTTTCATTAAAGGTTGCGTAAAAGTGCCACCACCTGCATTTGAGAATTCTTTGTTTAATATGTTTGGAAACGAATTGGTCTGGCTAGCAATAAACACGGCACCATCAGTATAACCTGCCGTGAAAGATGCCCCGACAGCCACATATTTTGAAAAGTCTGCCGACCCAGCAGTTAACTCCGGTAATGGTTTAGCATCCGGGGTATAGTCATATTCATCGTCACTACAGGCTGTAAAAACAACTAATATAGCGGACAGCAGTAAATATTTTATATTTTTCATGTATAGTTAGTTTTAGAAGTTGTTAATAGTCCAAGAGATGTAGTACATGGATCCAATAGAACCAGTTCCAATCGCTGTAAAGTACTCATCACCAAGAACGTTGGTTGCGCCTGCTTTAAAGATTGATTTCAAAGATGGCACTGTTAAGTTCAACTGGGCATCAAGTGTGTGATATGCTGGGATGTGTCCATCTCCAAATGTAGCTTGCCAGAAGTATTTGTCACTCCATCTCCATGCCGCGTTAAATCCGAAGTTTTTAAATAATTCCGTATGACCAAAGTTGACTTTTGCTTTGTGAAGTGGGGTATTAAAACTTGTTTTGAAATCTGGAAATGCTGCTTGATCAAAATCTTGCTTCGTGTAAGTATAGCTTCCTCCCAAATCAAAGTTCCCTAAAACTTTAGTTGACAAGCCAAGTGAGCCTCCGTATGAGTTAACGTCTGCTTCAGAGTTCGTATAGAGCGAATAAGCTTGATAATCACCATTTGCAATGGCCATTACTGATAATCCTCCGTCTCCAGCTGTTCCGTAGAAAGGTGCAATAACAACTTCACTAGAGATAAAGTCTTGGTATTTGTTGTAATACACACTCATGTCAAAAACGATTTTTTCGACTTTTCCACGATATCCAACTTCTGCTGAAGTAATTTTTTCAGGTTTAACAAGTCCAGGATTTCCAATTTCTAAAAGTGCAGGATTGCCTGAGGCAGCAAAAGCTTGTACTGAAGATGCCAAATAAGAATTCGTATAGCCTGCGCCTCCAACTTGTGTTATAGTTGCAGGTTGTCCGAACCCAATTTGACCAGCTTGACTGACCTTATAAGTTCTTTCATAACGATCGAGGTTAGATGGTGCAGATCCGACTAAAATTGCTCTACCCGCATCTAAGCCAATAAATAAATCTTGGGTGGTTGGATTTCTAAATCCAGTTTGTACAGATGCTCTTACGTTGTGATTTTGATTCACCGTCAAACCTGCAGAAAGTCTTGGGGATAAAAATCCATCAAAAAACTCAGATTTGTCATAACGTAAAGACCCTGTTAGTTTTACTTTCATTTCGCCACCTAGTTGCAACTCTTTTTGCAATTGCGTGTAAGCACCATATTCAGAATAATCAATCACACCATCATAGTCTGTATAAATAGTTCCGAAAGAATTCAAATTGTATTGTCTGTAAGAGCCACCAACTTGAATGTCAATCACGTCCCATAAGTGCGTGAAGTTGTAATTGGCATCAGCGTGATAATATTTTGAAGCATCTCTAAATTGAGAGCCCGTGGCTAAATCAGGATCGCTAATAACTTTATTGAATGCTGACATAAATTCAGGAGTACCTGGTATTAAGCGTCCTGTTTCGGCAGTTTGTCTTGCTATGGTATGCGCTTCAGCATCTGTTGCACCACCCAAAGTAGATTGCAAATAGGCACCTGTATATTGTCCAAACCAAGTTTCATCATCTTTCCATGCTCTGTTAACGTTAATTCCTGTAAAGACCATGTCATAGGAATCTCCTGCTTTATCTGCAACAACGTATCCTCTCAAAAAGAAATTGTCATTTTTCACCTCAATTTTATGTTGTTGTTGGGTAAATCCGTTAATGTTGTATCTGTTTGTACCTTGGTAAATGGTATTTCCTGTACCTATTTTACCAACATATTGGATTTCGAAGTCATTGGCCCATGGGCGTAAGTAAAGGCCCCAGTCAGCTTTAATGCTTTCAGCGTTGTAATCTGTTAAATCACGCTCTTCATAACCTGTTCTACTAACAATAACAGAAGGGATTATAGCACTAGCGCCTCCAGGAATTAATCCCTTTTGTTCTAAAATTTGACCAACGCCGCGAATATTAGTGGACACTTCATCACCATACACATTATAGCCATCATAGTTTAAACTAGCTCTTGTCGCTCCACCTTCAGGTTTTCCACCGTAATTGTCAGCCGTCCAGTCCGTACCTTTTAACCAACCAAAGTTGACTTTTGCGGCAAAATAATCACTGAATTTATAAGCCATTCTTAGGCCAGAATCTCTATAGGTATTATCTCCTCCAGCATCTTGGGAGGTGATACCTTGTTTATGGTACCCACTAATACCTTGAAAATCAAAAGGATTTTTACTACGCATAAAAAGGATGCCGTTAAATGCGTTTGCTCCATATAATGCAGAAGCTGCTCCTGGTAGGACTTCCACACTTAATACATCTGTTTCATTCATTCCCACCAAGTTACCAATTGGGAAATTTAAAGCTGGGGCAGCGTTGTCCATGCCATCCACCAATTGCATAAAACGGGTGTTGGCAAACGTGGCAAAGCCTCTTGTGTTAATTGATTTAAAGGTTAAACTGTTAGTGTTGACATCAACACCTTTCAAGTTTTCTAAGCCGTCGTAGAAACCGGCAGAAGCCGTATTATTAATTTCCTTGAGACCAAATCTTTCAACCGTTACTGGCGATTCAAAGACGCGTTCTGGCGTTCTGGATGCCGAAATAACCACTTCATCTAAAGATGTCCCTTCATTCAATTTGAAGTCAATGGTTTGATTTGTAGCTGTTACTTGCTTTGTTAACGTCTCAAAACCAACACTACTTACCTGTATAGAAAAAGGTAGTGGTTGAGAAGCGTTTAAAGTATATTGTCCATCAAAGTCTGATATCGCGCCAGTGGATGTGCCAACAATAATTACATTGGCGCCAGGTAAAGGTTGGCCATTGGCATCTGTTATATTTCCTTTTACTGTGGTTTGCCCATAAGTTAGAGCAACACTGAACAGCATTATAATCTTAAGTAGTGTTTTCATTTTAGCCGATTAGTTGATTAGGATACCAATATAAATAATAAAATGAGATTTCGAATTGTTTTTCATAAAAAATTATGCGTGCATAGTACTTTTTTTGAAAAAAGATGTCATTATTAATGATTCATGTTAAAAAAAAAGGCTAAAAACTATAATTTAATAGTTTTTAGCCTTTTGTAAACTCTTTTTATTTTACAAATAGTGGTCCGTAGCGTTGATTATTCTACAGTGACTGATTTGGCAAGATTTCGAGGTTGATCCACGTTTCTCCCTAACATCACTGCAATATGATATGATAATAATTGCAGCGGAATAGTGGTTAATAAAGGAGATAGATTCTCTAAGGTCTCAGGAACTTCAATCACATAATCAGCGAGTTCTCTAACATGCTCGTCACCTTCGGTTACAATGGCAATGATTTTTCCTTTTCGTGCTTTAATCTCTTGAATGTTACTGACTATTTTTTCGTAATGGCCTTTTTTAGTCGCGACGATTATGACCGGCATATTTTCATCTATGAGCGCAATAGGACCATGTTTCATCTCTGCAGCAGGGTAGCCTTCAGCATGAATGTAAGAGATTTCCTTAAGTTTTAACGCGCCTTCTAAAGCTACTGGGAAGTTATAGCCTCTACCTAAATAAAGCATATTAGGGGAGTCTTTATATCTTTTTGCTATTTCTTGGATATGTTTGTCTGCTTTTAAAGCAATTTTCACTTTTTCAGGGATCAGCTCCAATTCTTGCAGCTGTCTACGGTAATCTGTACTTGACATGGTGCCCTTCGCTCTTGCTAAACGCAAAGCTATTAAGGTTAAAATTGTAATTTGAGTAGTGAACGCTTTTGTAGAAGCCACCCCAATTTCTGGACCGGCATGTGTGTAAGCACCAGCATCAGTTTCTCTGGCAATGGAGGAGCCAACAACATTACAAACTCCAAATACAAAAGCACCTTTTGATTTCGCCAATTTAATAGCGGCTAAAGTATCCGCTGTTTCTCCTGACTGTGAAATTGAAATCACCACGTCTTTTTCAGTAATGACAGGATTTCTATATCTAAATTCTGAAGCGTACTCAACTTCTACTGGAATTCTCGCCAAATCTTCAAAGATGTATTCGGCTACCAATCCTGCATGCCATGAGGTACCACAGGCTACAATAATAATGCGGTCAGCATTTAGAAAACGCTTCATGTTGTCTTCAACGCCTGCCATTTTTATGATGCCTTCATTTACTAATAAACGGCCTCTATATGTATCTTTAATAGCTAAGGGTTGTTCATAAATTTCCTTAAGCATGAAATGCTCATAACCACCTTTCTCAATCTGTTCTAAATTGAGTTTAAGTTTTTGAATGTAAGGATTAACCAATGAGTCATCCTGTATTTTTCTTATTTTAATGTCTTTATCCAATCTGATAATGGCCATTTCTTCATCTTCAAGATAGATGGCATTTTCAGTAAATTCAATAAATGGAGAAGCATCACTAGCAATAAAAAATTCACCTTCTCCGATGCCAATTGCCAATGGACTTCCTAATTTGGCTACAACAATTTCATTAGGTTTGTTTTTGTCAAACACGGCAATTGCGTAAGCTCCAATAACTTGGTTTAAGGCAATTTGAACGGCTTTTCCAAGTTTGATTTTCTCATTGGACATAACGTCTTCAATCAAATTGATCAATACTTCTGTATCTGTATCTGATTGAAATGTATACCCACGTTTGATGAGTTCTTTTTTAAGGGAATCGTAATTTTCAATGATTCCATTATGAATGATGGCCAAGTTTCCTGAATTGGAAAAATGCGGATGGGAATTTACATCATTAGGCACACCATGTGTAGCCCAGCGTGTATGCCCAATCCCCAGTTTTCCACTGGTTGACATTTCTTTTTCTAAGAGCTCTTGCAAATCGGCTACTTTACCTTTTGTTTTGCACATATTGAGGTCTTTACCATCATATAATGCAATACCAGCGCTATCATAGCCACGGTATTCTAAACGTTTTAATCCTTTTAAAACAATAGGATAGGCATCTCTATGTCCTATGTATCCAACAATTCCGCACATTTCTTATTAGTTGTTTATTAGTTGTTTGGTTCAGTATAAAATATCTCCAAATATAGTTTTTTCTCTTCATCATTTACCTTATTACCATATAAAACGGTTCCTTTTGGTGATAGTATAGCGCTAACTGGTAGTGTTTTAACTGGACTGTTGCCAGGTGACAGCATGGAATTTTGTGGTAATGCCCCTTCAACATCAACGTTTGTTGAAACAACCAAACCTAAGCTCACATTTGTTGAATCTTTTAATAGGAGATTCTTTATGTGTTCTGTAATTCTGATTTTGTACTTAAGGCCTTGAGAATTCTTGTCAGCGTTTTCGCGTTGTAATTTCCCGAGATGGTTGATTTTAGAGTAATTAGGGTCGATGTTTTCTTTGTTATCAAAGGCGTAGTCGATTAATATCGTTTTATTTTTTGTGTCGTAAATGTAGATTCGATCTGGTTCTTGGCCTTGTGTAAGGGTTTTGTCTACATGAAAAATTAAGTTAGCTTCACTGATCAATCTTTTGGCTTTTACGAATTTTCCCGCGGCATCAGTTTCCACGAATGCATTTTTAAATGCTTCATATTCATTAATTATACCGTCATCGTTGTCAGTATTGGCACCTCCAAAAAGGTTAATAACTGCCATAGAGCCTTCGCCGCCTTTGAGGTACAATTTCTCATCTCCTGTTGTTGGATCGCCATCAGGAATTGCGAATGTAAAGGCGTTATCAAAAAAATTGATCTTATTAATGGGGTCGAAATTGGTTGATTGATTAAAATTCGCAAAATTCAAGACGTAAGACCCTATAACCCGCTCATCGGAAGTTCCTACAGGCGGTGAACTGTAATGTAGGGTGATGTTTGCATTGCCTCTAAAATTTAAAAGCATCATGCTACCGTCGTTATCTTTCGCCTCGGCTTCAAAATAAATTCCTCTAAAGTAGTTTTGAAAATTATTGAGGTTGCTCAATTCTGCTCCTCCTCCTTTTAGAATGATTTTATCATTCCAAAAATTAGGATCCATTTTAAACCGCAATGCTGGCGCTATGCGCTTAGTCTCTTCGCCAATTTTAAATTTGATTTCCTTATTGCTGGGTTTAAAATCATTTATTGCCAGTAAAACTGTGCCTTTCAATGAAGCCAGTGGGATTTGACTTGTCTCTGACAAAGAACGGTCAGAATAGTACTTTTGAGGGGTATCGAATCCTGAGGTTGGATCAAAACTTCTCAGGAAATAGGTGTTCTCATAAAGCTTAAAGTTAATGGCCCCATTCCCATAGATAGAATCTAATTTATAAGATGTTACTTCATTTTCAATGCCTGTAGCTTTACTAAAGTAAGGGATGGTTACTACCACAGAGTCCAATACAGTTTGATCAGGAAACTTTGGGTCCATTACCGTTGGCGATAACTGTGTTACTAAATTTGCTGTGGTATTACCGTAAACCAAGTCTTTGTAAAAGCCAAAAAAATTGGCAGGTAATCCATTGGTTTGAACCGGTCCAAGTTTTTTGTTATAGGCGATGACTTCGTACTTCTTATCAGCAACACCAAAATTATTTTCTCCAGAAATATCGGAGTCAAGAGAGATAAAATCTTTGTCACATGCAATGACCAAGGTCGTCAATATAACTAGAGTGAATAGTTTTTTTGAGGTGGATTTTATGTTTTTCATTAGTATTTTTAGATGGATTTAAAAGCAAATAACACAGGTTTAGCTGGTTTTAGTTCAATATGGTGTTATTGTAGAAGTCAGAATAAGGTTCTGCAAAGTCCTCTTGAGAAAAATAATCTAGAACAGGCTTTTTGGAAGCTTCTATATACTCTTCCAGTTCTTTAGGAAGCTCAGCCGACCCTTTTATTAAAGCATCTGAGTAATCAATAGCCACTTTCATCAGGTTATTATAGGTGGGATTTTCTAGGACCTTAATTGCGGATTCATCAATGTTATCAAATCTTACTTTGTTTATCATACCCATATCTAACGTCCCATCGAAGCTTTGATTGTATATAGAAGTCACAATTTTACTATCTGTAAACAGTGGCTCATTTTTATAATACTCTTTTAGGTAGATTGGAAGCAAGGAAGCCAACCATCCATTAACATGGATAACGTCAGGCGCCCAATTGAGTTTTTTTACGGTTTCGATAACGCCTTTAGCAAAAAATATGGCGCGCTCATCATTGTCTGGGTAAAGCTTTCCATCTTCATCGGTTAACGTGGCTTTCCTCTTAAAATACTCTTCATTATCAATGAAATAGACTTGGATTCTTTCCTTTGGAATCGAGGCTACTTTGATGACTAAAGGCATGTCCAAGTCATTGATGACCAGGTTTATACCTGAAAGTCTTATTACTTCATGCAGTTGATGTCTACGTTCGTTTATGTTTCCATACCTTGGCATGAATATTCGTATTTGCCCACCTTGTTTATTTACCATTCTTGGTGCTTCAAACGACATTGAAGAAATTTCAGTTTCAGGCAAATAAGGTACAACCTCGGAAGACACGTACAATATTCTCTTATCTTTCATAAATCACGTATTTAAAAAAATTAAAATTAAAACACGCAAAAGTACTAAATTTTATGCAGATTGTTTGTAAAATCTTAAGTTTGCACTTTGTTAATTTTTTGTTATAGGATGATAATCTGCCATAAAAAAGAAGAGTTAAGACAGGCTATAGACGCGCTAAGACCCAAAAATCAAACCCTTGGTTTTGTGCCTACTATGGGTGCTCTGCATCAAGGGCATTTGTCGCTTATTAATCAAGGTTTACTCGAAAACGCTAAAATGGTTGTCAGTATTTTTGTCAATCCCACTCAGTTTGACAATAGTTCTGATCTTGAAAAATACCCCAGGAGTTTGGAGCACGATTTGGAATTATTGAAATCAATTTCAAACGAAATTATTGTTTATGCGCCTTCGGCCGATGATATTTATGAAGGCATTATAGCGTCTGAATCTTTTAACTTTGATGGATTAGAAAATCAGATGGAAGGGGCGTTCCGTAAAGGTCATTTTGATGGGGTAGGCACTGTTGTAAAGCGTTTGTTTGAAATAGTAAAGCCAGATGTTGCTTACTTTGGAGAGAAGGATTTTCAGCAATTGCGAATCATTGAAAAGTTAGTAGAAAAACAGGGATTGCCAGTCAAAGTGATAGGTTGTGACATTTTCAGGGCTGAGGATGGCTTAGCGATGAGTTCCAGAAACGAAAGGTTAAGTGAAGCGCAACGAAAAGTTGTGCCTTTTATATACAAAACACTTGAAGCTGCCAAGATCCGTTTTGGCACGGAAAGTGCTAATGACGTGGTGAAATGGGTCGAAGTACAGTTTGAAAATCAGGATTTGTTGACTTTGGAATATTTTACCATTGCTGATGAAACCACCTTGCAACCCGTGAAAAATAAATCAAAACATAAACCATATAGAGCTTTTATTGCTGTGTTTGTTGGAGACATCAGACTTATAGATAATATCGCGCTAAATTAATTACCTTTGCCTTATGCAAATACAAGTTGTAAAATCAAAGATACACCGTGTCAAATGTACGGGAGCCGAACTAAATTATATCGGAAGCATTACTATTGATGAAGATTTAATGGATGCAGCCAATATTATTCAAGGTGAAAAAGTTCAAATTGTCAATAACGATAATGGTGAGCGCTTGGATACCTATGTCATTCCTGGTCCAAGAAATTCTGGAGAAATAACCCTTAACGGTGCCGCAGCAAGGAAAGTGGCTGTTGGAGACACGCTTATTTTAATCACTTATGCTTTTATGGACTTAGAAGAAGCGAGGTCATTTAAGCCTTCTTTAGTCTTTCCTGATGAAGCTACCAACTTACTCAAATAAATGTGAACGCCAAGACTAAAAAAACGTTGCGGTTCGCCTTACCGATTTTACTGGCCGCGTTTTTTGGATGGTACACATTTTCAAAATTACCCATTGATCAAATTATTCCTTATTTTAAAACGGCGAACTATGGCTGGATAATTTTAGGAATGACTTTTGGTTTACTGAGTAATTTGTCAAGAGCCTATAGGTGGAAATATCTGATTGAGCCTATGGGCTATTCTTTGAGGTTTCCCAATAGCATTATGGCGGTTTTCATTACTTATTTGGCCAATTTCGGGATTCCAAGATCAGGAGAAGTATTGCGGGCTGCGGTTTTGACAAATTATGAAGGCGTGCCATTTCAAAAGTCATTCGGTACGATCATCGCTGAACGAATGGCCGACTTAACTATCCTCCTCAGTATTGTTGCCATTACCCTTTTAATCCAATTTGATTTTATTTTTGAACTTTTAGAAAAATCCTTTCAACCTAAGAAGCTGATGCTTTTGGTGGCCACAGGCATCGTTTTTTGTATCCTCATATTTTTATATCTTAAAAAAAGTCAGTCTAAGATCGCTTTGAGAGTGAGGGACTTTGTCCGCGGTTTATTGGAGGGCATAATGAGTATCTTTAAGATGAAGCATAAATGGGCATTCATTTGTCATACCCTGTTTATTTGGGTGATGTATGTTCTAATGTTTTATGTCACCTCTTTAGCTGTGGCTGAATTGGATAACGTTTCAATTGGTGCGCTGTTAATAGCATTTATTGCTGGAAGTTTTACCATTGCCGCCACTAACGGCGGTGTTTTTGTATATCCATTGGCCATTGGTGTGGCTTTTTCGCTTTTTGATATTCCCGAAAATCCAAGTATTGCTTTTGGATGGATTATATGGTCTTCCCAAACCCTAATGATTATTATTTTGGGGAGTCTTTCGTTCTTGTTTTTACCGATTTATAACCGTAAAAACAAGGCGATCACTAAAGATTGAACTGTTTATAAACATTTAAGAAGGCATGGGAAAAACCGAATATTTTTTTACCTTGCCATAGCTAATTTAATACCCCAATTGTATGCAAAAGATTACCCTACTTCTATTGTTTTTCATCAGTATCTTCATGGATGCGCAGGTTATTTATCAACCTATTGAATCTTTAAAATTAGGAGAAACAAGAGATCTTAAAATTCAGTTGCCACGAAATTACGATCCCCAAGATAAGATCCAATATCCGTTGGTCATTGTTTTGGATGGGGATTACTTATTTGAACCTTTTGCAGGTAATATTGATTATCAGGGATACTGGGGAGAAATGCCTAATTGTGTAGTCGTTGGTGTCAACCAAAGCAAAAGTCGCGAGAAAGATTTGTTTTACGATAAAGAGATCTATTTTCCAGCGCATGAAGGAGCATCCTTTTTTGAGTTTATCGGCATGGAGCTCATTCCTTTTATTGAAAGCAAATACAATGTTTCACAATTTAGAATTGTTGCTGGTCATGATATGAGCGCGAACTTCCTCAACTATTATTTATTTAAGGATAATCCCCTCTTTAGGGCGTATATTTTGCTTAGTCCAGATTTAGCTCCAGAAATGGCAGTTAGGGTTCAGGAGCGGCTGTCATCATTGAAAACTGACACGTTCTACTACGTGGCAACTGCTGACAATGACATTGATCATTTAAAAGAAAAAATTGTAGGACATAATGCGCTATTAAGTACTTTAAACAATCCCAAAGTACATTATAGATATGATGATTTTAAGGATGCCGACCATTATTCATTGGTAGGTTTAGGTATTCCAAAAGCGTTGAATGAGATATTTTCTTTATACAAGCCTATCAACAAAAAAGAATATGCAGATCAGGTGTTAACCTATGAAGAAGGGCCTTTTAAATACCTCGAAAAGAAGTATGCCGACATCAAATTCTTTTATGGGTTTGAGAAAAAAGTGGTTGAAAACGATATACGAGCTGTTGCTGCTGCTGCCATGAAAAAGGATGATCATGATGCATTGCGAGATTTGTCAAAATTGACAAGAAAGGAATATGCTGATTCCATGATCAGTGCTTATTATACAGGAATGTATTATGAAAACGAAAACAATCTAAAAAAGGCGCTCCACAATTACCAATCTGGCTTACTTTTAAAAGCTTCTGATTTTATTGATAAGGATATATTGTTGGAGAAAATCTATGCGATAAAGAACTAAAAATACCGAAATCGTGCGCTTCGTCGAATAATACATACAGATTAACTATATTTCTGTATATTTACCATCCCAACCCCTAAACCTACGTTGTGATGAAAAAAGCCCTACTTTTTCTATTCATCTTGCTGTGCAGTACTTCAATAAACGCACAAACCATTTATGAACACTTTGAATCCCGAAAATTAAATGCTACCAGAGAACTAAAAATCAGGCTTCCGACGGACTACGATCCGGATTCTAAATTAAAATATCCGGTAATTTTAGTGTTTGACGGCGATTACTTATTTGAACCTGTCGTAGGGCAAATTGCGTTTCAGACTTATTTTGATAAAATGCCAGAAGCCATTGTAGTTGCGGTAGTTCAAGGAAGAGAACGTTTTTACGATAGCTATCATGATGAAGTGACAGGACTGCCTATAGAGTTTGGCGCAAGGTTTTATGAGTTTATCAGTACAGAACTAATCCCTTATATTGATCGGAAATACAAAACGAGTAAATTTAAAGTGGCGGTGGGTCACGATCTCATGGCTAATTTCATGAATTCATTTTTATTAAAGGATGATCCATTGTTTAAGGCCTATGTTAATTTGAGTCCCGATTTTAAAGGAAAAATGGATGAGAATATCGCTAACAGATTGAAATGGTTAAACGAGGATATTTTTTATTATATGGCTACGAGTGAGGATGATATTGTACCACTTCGCAATGGCATTCTTGATGCGAACCAAAAATTAAGACAGATAGATAATAAAGCCTTGAAGTATTATTTTGATGACTTTGAGGGTGATTCTCACTATACTTTGGTAACTGGCGCTTTATCGAAAGCCTTGGATAAAATATTTGAGTTGTATAAACCTATTAGCGACAGAGAGTTTAAGGAAGATATTCTTACGTATGAAGGCACTTTAGACACCTATATCAGTAAGCGTTATAAAAAAATCGAGGATTTATTTGGTATTCATAAGCTTATTTCTGAAGATGAATTTGAGAAAATTATAAGAGCTGCTGAACAGCGTGACGACCTCGCCTCGCTTGAGAGAATAGGGAAATTGGCCAACAAACAAGATCCGACAACATCTTATGGCACCTATTATATGGCGCTTCATGCCGAAAGAATTGGCAAAACCAAACGCGCTAAGAAATTATACGAATCTGCATTAGACCTAGAATCTACAACCCATATTAACAAAGATCTGATTCTCTTAAATTTAGAGGGCCTTACGGTTGCAACTGACGATCAGGAAAGTGATATTGATGATTAGTAGAGGCGTCAATTAAAATTGTTAATCAGAAATGTTACCATAATAAGTTTTATTTTAGCTCAAACTTTTAAGAATGGCTAAATTAAAAACAACTTTTTTCTGTCAAAACTGTGGCAGTCAGCACTCTAAATGGCAAGGTCAGTGTTCGGCTTGTAAAGAGTGGAATACAATTGTTGAGGAGGTCATCCAAAAAGAAGAAAAATCCAGTTGGAAAACACCTTCTTCAACGGTAAAACGTGCTACAAAACCCTTACGTATTAATGAAATTGATGTTTCTCAGGAAGCACGAATGATTACCCAAGATCATGAATTCAACCGTGTTTTAGGAGGTGGTATAGTGCCAGGATCTATGGTGCTATTAGGAGGTGAGCCAGGTATTGGTAAAAGTACACTTTTACTTCAAATAGCCTTAAAATTACCTTATAAAACGCTTTATGTTTCTGGTGAAGAAAGCCAGCAACAAATCAAAATGCGTGCAGAACGGATCAATCCTAGCAGTGCTAACTGCTACATTCTAACAGAAACTAAAACCCAAAACATCTTTAAGCAGATTGAAGCTTTGGAGCCCGATATTGTGGTTATTGATTCTATCCAAACGTTACATAGTGATTATATTGAATCGTCTTCCGGTAGCATTTCTCAAATTAAGGAATGTACCACTGAACTTATAAAATTTGCTAAAGAAACAGGGACCCCGGTTATTTTAATAGGTCATATCACGAAAGATGGCAATATCGCTGGGCCAAAAATATTGGAGCATATGGTAGATACCGTCTTGCAATTTGAAGGCGACCGTAATCATGTTTTCCGAATTTTAAGAGCTCAAAAAAATCGTTTTGGATCCACCAATGAGTTGGGTATTTACGAAATGCAAGGCTCAGGATTACGTGAAGTTTCCAATCCTTCTGAAATATTGATATCCAAAAAAGACGAAGAACTTTCCGGAAATGCCGTAGCGTCTACTTTAGAAGGGATGCGGCCTTTGATGATTGAAGTACAGGCTTTAGTAAGTACCGCAGTTTATGGAACACCACAGCGCTCAGCAACAGGTTTTAATGCCAAACGTTTGAACATGCTGTTGGCGGTTTTAGAAAAGCGTGCGGGATTTAGATTGGGCGCCAAAGATGTGTTCTTGAATATCACTGGGGGTATTTCAGTTGATGATCCTGCTATTGATTTAGCGGTTGTGGCATCGGTATTGTCATCAAATGAAGACGTGGCCATTCCTAAAGATTACTGTTTTGCAGCTGAAGTTGGTCTTTCGGGAGAAATCAGGCCGGTACAACGTGTGGAGCAGCGTATTTTAGAAGCTGAAAAGCTTGGTTTTTCAACAATTTTCGTCTCTAAATACAATAAAATTGCCCTTAAAAATACGGTGATTAAAATCCAACTGATTTCTAAAATTGAAGATTTGGTGAGTTTCCTGGTTTAAATCATTAAATTTAATAGCTATTTTTAATATAAAATATAACGTCTATGGCTGTTCAATTGGAAAAATATAAACTTCTGGAATGGTTGATAGGCATAAATGACGAACCTGTTATTTCGAAGATCATTGAAGTCAAAAGTGAAAATGATAAATTATGGGCTGATGAAATTACTGAAATTGAAAAAACATTTATTAAAGCAAGTATGAAAGATATTGAAAGTGGTAACACATTTTCTCATGACGAAGTAATGGAAGAAGTAAGTAAATCTTACGGATTGTAATTTTATGGAAATTGTTTGGTCAAAATTTGCTAAAAGCACATATTTTGAAATCTTAGAAAATCTGAAAGCAAGATGGACTTTTAAGGAAGTCAAAGAATATCATGATTTAACTAATGCTGTTTTGAGTAAAATAAGGTTGAAATACGTTGAATTCCCTACAATAAATTCAGAGTTTAACATTAAAAAAGCAATTATTCACAAAAACGTCTCGCTTTATTTTAAAATGAAAAATCATAATCAAAAAAAAATATTTAGTTGTATTCTTTAATAATCGCATGAATCCTAAAACTTTAAAAAAATTACTTCTAGTCACTAAATGAGAGCAAAAATACTTCAATTCATCTTCGTCCTAGCTTTGTTTGCTTCTTGCGGACCAAAAACAAGTAAATCTATTGCAGATATATCAAAAGAAACCAATGTCTATGTCTCAAAAATTGATGCTAATTCAAATTTAAAAGAAGAGATGATTGAAGGAGCTTTGGCCGATATTGAAGGTTTTAAAGATATCGGTAAATTTAAATACACCGTATATTTTGATGAGCAAACCAACGAGCTCTTTAAAATAAAGAATGTTGAAATAACCGATAAAACCATTTCAGAAACTTATTATTTCAATTCTGGTGATTTGGTGCGGATTGACACTAATCTTGAAGGCGTATCAAATAAAATTTATGTTCAGAACAACAAAGTTATTTCTGAAAATAAAACCAATGCGGCAGCACAAAAATTACTGTTAGAAAAAGCGAAACGCTTTCAAAAAGCTTTTAAAAACGACCATTAACGCATAGTTGGCTTTCCTTTATGGGCAGCAGATATTCAATCAGGAGTAATCTTTTTCACCTTGACCTGCGCATCCCCTCATTTTAGCTAATTTTCGTCTTCTAATTTATCAAAAATCATTAATTTCGCACTTCGATCAGAATTAAGGAAATAATGAGCAGTAAATTCACTGAATATAAAGGACTTGACTTACCAAGAGTTGCAGAGGAAATCGGCAATTATTGGAAAGAAAACGACATTTTTAATAAAAGCGTAACCACAAGAGAAGGGAGCACACCATTTGTGTTTTTTGAAGGACCACCTTCTGCAAACGGATTACCAGGGGTGCACCACGTTTTAGCCCGCGCCATTAAAGATATTTTTCCACGCTACAAAACCATGAAAGGCTTCCAAGTAAAGCGTAAAGCAGGTTGGGATACGCATGGATTGCCAATTGAGCTTGGTGTAGAAAAAGAGCTTGGTATTACCAAAGAAGACATCGGGAAAACCATTTCTGTTGAAGATTATAACGCAGCTTGTCGTAAAGCCGTGATGTGCTATACAGACGCGTGGAATAATCTTACTGAAAAAATGGGCTATTGGGTGGATATGAAAGATCCATACATTACCTATGAACCCAAATATATGGAGAGTGTTTGGTGGTTGTTAAAGGAAATCTATAA
>JBDTKP010000041.1:0-6944 GCA_039935255.1 Gelidibacter sp.
GGAAGAGGTCATGTTGAATGGATTTTTTAAAGCGTTTACTAATCTGACCAATTTCAAGAATGAAGGCAGTTTTGAAGGTTGGCTCAGGAGAATTATGGTCAGGGAAGCCATCTCATTTTTAAGACAAATAAAGAAGGTTGAGTTTTCAGTTGAGGATTTTGAAGTGCATCATGAGCAGACCAACAACATTCATACAGCCATCGAATTAGATGAGATACAACAATATATTGATGCCTTGCCTGAAGGGTATAAAATGGTGTTTGTGATGTATGCGATTGAAGGTTACAAACACCACGAAATTGCAAGCTTGCTGAATATCAATGAAGGCACTTCAAAATCACAGCTGTATAAAGCAAGACAGCTTTTACAGGAGAAGATTAACAGGTCAAACGTTATAAATAATGTCACAGATGAAATGGGAAGATAATATTAAGACGACGCTTGAGAAAAGAACAATCAAGCCCTCTGATACATCATGGAATGCTTTGGCAGACCGATTAGATGCAGCGGAAAAAAAGAGAAATAACACACCGTTTTGGTGGATGGGGGTTGCGGCAACTATGATGGGCATATTATTTGCGATCACTGTGTTTTTTAGCGACAATGCCACTGAGGTTCAGCAGTCAAATATAGTAGATACACAAGAACAAGTTGATGAACAAACTATCATACCAATGGAAAAAACACAACAAAAGGAACAATTGGTAGAAATGCGCAAAAAGCTTGAGAATACAGATTCTTTAGAAAAAGAAACATCAAAAAAAGAACTAGTCAAACAACAGCATAATGTAACACCAATCACACAACAAAATATTACTATTGCTAAAAACCAAAACGAAGAACAGTTGGAGTCTTTAGAATTGATCCCTCAAAAGGAATCTTTTGAAGATAAAAAAGTCTTAGAGATCGTTGCTCAAATAAACGATTTAAAAAGTAAGGGCCAAACGGTAACAGATGCCGATATTGATGCCTTAATGCACCAAGCTCAAAAAGAAATTGCCTACCAAAGCATTTTAATAGAAGGAACGAGAATAATTGATGCAACTGCTCTGTTAAAAGACGTTGAAACAGATTTGCAACAATCGTTTAGAAACAAAATATTTGATGCTTTAAAAAATAGTTATGAAACTGTAAAAACGGCTGTTGCCGAGCGGAATAATTAACAGTTTCCTTTGTGGTTCTTGAGCTTGTCGAAATAAAGGCAGGAATCTAAAGCCATCGTCCAATAAAAATAATGCAATCGTAAATCGGTTAAAGGGTTATATGGCGAAGCACTCTAATATTAATTAGCATAGTCTATAGTATTTAACGACTATGACATTATAAGTAAAATTCATCAATCAAAAATCGAACATTATGACCACAATCACAAAAATTGTTGTGCTGGCATGCTTATGCCTAATCATGGGCAAAGCCCAAGCACAAGACACCATTCAAACAGTAAACAATCAGTTTAGAATTGAGAGACTTCAAAATCAAAAAGAAAATGTTTCCGAGGAAGAGAAAGCCCTTTTAAAAATTGAGGTTGAACGAATCAATATACAGTTGGAAAATGGAGAAATAACCAAGGAACAAGCTGAAGACCTGAAATTAGAAAAGGCGAAAAGACGGGCTTTGAATATCGAAAATCGAATCAGTATAATCGACAATGAAATTGCTCTTTTAGAACGCAACGATGATTCTTACAAACTGGGACATGACAATAAAAGTGAATTTTCAATTGATTTCGGTTCCGTTACTGGTGTCAGTATCAAAACAAAGAATAAACTTCCTAAATATGATGTTCGTACCAAAAAAAGTTGGCTTTTCGGGATTGGTTTCAACAATACGCTTATTGACGGACAAAGTCTAGACGATTCCCCTTATAAAATAGGAGGTTCAGGATTTGTGGAATTAGGTTGGATTTGGAGTACGAGATTGCTACAAAACTCAAATTTTGTCCGCGTTAATTACGGACTTTCATTGCAATGGAATAAGCTATCCATTAAAGACAATCTTTATTTTGTGGACCATGGCGATCAAACAACACTTGAGGAGTTTCCATTGCATTTGAAAAAGTCAAAATTTAGAACTACGAGCTTGGTGGTGCCGTTACATTTTGAGTTTGGACCTTCAAAATTTACAAGGTACGAGGATCGTATCCGTTATAATACGAGAAATCAATTCAAAATTGGAATAGGAGGGTTTGCTGGTCTTAATCTAAGCACCCAACAAAAGTTGAAGTACAAAATGGATGGTGATAAACAAAAGGATAAATTAAAAAATGATTATAACACGCCCAATGTGGTATATGGTCTTAGTGGTTATATTGGAGTAGGCGACTTTAGCGTGTATGCAAAATATAATCTTAACGAACTGTTCAAAGATCAGCTTATTGGTCAACATAATGTGTCTTTAGGGTTTCGCTGGGATTTTTGAGTTCCTTATTTAAATGAGAATGTAATTATTTGTGTTAGTCAAAAAAGGGTTTTGGAAATTTTTTAAAGCCCTTTTTTATTTTAACTATTATCGTTTTTACGATCGGCTCTCTTTTGTTCACGACGTTCTTTACGTTCTTCTCTTTTTTCTTGTCGGTCTTCTTTCTTTCGCTCTTTATCTGAAGCTTTGTTGGCGTCGTCTTTTGCTTTCTGAAATGCATCCTTAAAGTCAATCTCATCATCAGTTTCACCTTTAAATGCCTTAATCCAAGCGTTTCCAAAGATATTAATCACTGTGTGCCATGTCCCACTTTCTACATTGTTTAAATCACCTGCAAGAGGGACTTTGGTAGCCAAAGTATCTGTGCGTTGGTTTTTAAGTACAAATTTGAAAAAACCAACAAATCCTTCCCATAAAACGCCTATAAAACCATCATCCTTTCCAATCAATTGCGTGTCAGTAAGCATGGGTTTGATATAACCTTTCAGATAACCATCTGCGATGGCAACTTCACTGTAAAGTTCAAAAGTTCCTTTTTCAAAATCAATCCCTGCATAATGGCGGGTTAAATCGTTTAAAGCCGTGGCATTGGATCCTTTTAAAGCAAATTCCAGATCCATGTCAGGAATTTCCTTAATCAAATTAATGTTCCCATCCAGTGTCATATTTCCGTTACCGAAGGTGACGCCAGTCGCATGAATAGGCGAGGGTAAAGTGCCTGTTTTTGTGATGACGTTTCGCAGATTGTCTGCATAAAGTTCTATTTTATCAATGTTAAGATCAATATTAGGGTCAGCTTGTAACTGCACAAAAGCCACTTTGCCATCATGCACTTCAAAATGGTTAATGTCAATGGGTACGATGTCTGTCAAGGCTTTTGTCCAATCGTTGACATCGGCAGTTTTTCCATCTGTTGGCACTTTTTGGTCTTCAAAAATATAAATAACTTCTGGGCTAGTCATGATGATCTCACTTACAATCCTACCTCTAAAAAGTGATTTCCATTCGATAGAAATGTCCGTTTCTGGAAAGTTTAAAAAAGGCACTTGGGTTTTAGCGTTTACCTTGTTTAAATACATCCCGTTAACCACATAGGCACCACGTATTAAGGCAATATCTATATCCTTTACTTCTCCGTAATATCCTGGAATATCAGCAAGAATTTTATTAATGTTATTTTTGACGAGCGTTGGCAAATAAATCCGGAATGCAATCAAAAATACAATAATGATGATGGGGATGGTATAGCGTTTCTTTTTGTAGGCACTTCTGCTTGTTTTGGTGCTCATAACCTTTTCTTTTTATTAAAATTACGAAAAAGAAGTGTTTGTTAAAATGGGTTTAGGAATGTTTTAGGGAATTAGATTCATTTGCTATTATTCGTTCCGATAGCGTATCATAATTTCCTTAAATAACTCCGCCGTAGTTGGTGGTGTATAAGAAATCGCATTGGCTCCCGATTCAATGGCGAGTTGAATGGTGTCATCAGTTCTGCCACTAGTTGCAATGATGGCAACATCGCTATCAATATCTCTGATTTTTTTTATAATATCCGAAGTCTTTTCAGCGCCAGAAACATTAAAAATATCGACACCAGCCAAAATCCTTCCCTTGATATCGTCGGTTTCTGAAACTACGGTGATCACTACAGGGATGTCGATTTTCCCTTTTAACCTTTTGATCAAATCATTTGGCGTAGGTTTATTTAATACCACGCCTAAGGCACCTTGAAACTCAGCGTCAATAGCAAGATCGATTGATCTATCTCCTGTTGTAATCCCACCACCGACACCGCAAAATATAGGTTTGTCTGCCGCTAAAATCAAAGCATGTGAGATTAAGGGTTGCGGCGTAAATGGATACACGGCAATAATGGCGTTGGAATTTGTATTGCGGATGATGGCCACATCAGTACTGAATAAAAAAGATTTTAAAAGTTGTCCAAAAACATAAATTCCAGAACAGGTATTGATGATTTCTGGCACTTCTACAATATTGGTTCTTAATCTACTAGTAAAACGGGGTATTTTCTTCATTATTAAATTTTTGATTTCGTTGTCAATTATAATGATATTAAACTGACAGATCTTAGATAATCTGGGAACATATGTTTATCTTAAATCTTGAACGAATGTCGTCTTTTTTTAGACAAAGTCAACTGAAACATATACCCTATATCTAATTAGTTATGCTATTTTTACAAAAAAATAACTACTAAATTTTGATTTCAAGATCCACCATAGACAAAGTATTTGAAACCGCTCGTGTTGAAGAGGTTATTGGCGATTTCGTCAATCTCAAGAAAGCAGGCAGTAACTTTAAAGGTTTGAGTCCTTTTAGTGACGAACGTTCGCCAAGTTTTGTGGTGAGTCCGGTAAAGCAAATTTGGAAAGATTTCAGTAGTGGAAAAGGCGGGAATGCGGTGACATTCATCATGGAACATGAGCATTTCACGTATCCTGAGGCCATCAGATATCTCGCGAGAAAATATAATATTGAAATAGAGGAAACCGAACAGACCAATGAGGAAAAGGAGGAAGCCAATGAACGCGAAAGTCTCTTTTTGGTTAATGAATTTGCAAGTTCCTATTTTCAAAAAGTACTTCATAAAACAGATCCTGGCAAAGCGATTGGTTTGAGTTATTTTAAGGAACGTGGTTTTACAAATGAAACCATGAAGACCTTTAATTTGGGTTATGCGCTTGATGAATGGCAAGCTTTTACAGATGAAGCTTTAAAAAAGGGCTATCAACTTGAATTTCTTGAAAAAACAGGATTGACCATCGTGAAGGACGACAGGCGTTTTGACCGTTTTAAAGGTCGGGTATTGTTTCCCATCCAAAGTATGAGTGGACGTGTTTTGGGTTTTGGAGGTCGAATTTTGGGTGCTGATAAAAAAGCAGCAAAATACCTGAATTCACCTGAAAGTGAAGTGTATCATAAAAGTAAAATTCTGTATGGTTTATTTCATGCAAAGCAAGCTATTGCCAAAGAAGACAATTGCTTTTTGGTAGAAGGTTACACCGATGTGATCCAATTTCATCAAACGGGAGTTAAAAACGTGGTCGCCTCTTCTGGCACTGCATTATCGGCAGAGCAGATCCGTTTGATTAACCGCTTGACCAAAAACATCACCGTTCTTTTTGACGGGGATGCGGCTGGAGTTCGAGCTTCAGTGCGAGGTATCGATTTAATTTTGGAGCAAGGAATGAATGTCAAAGTGTGTTCCTTCCCAGCGGGCGAAGACCCGGATAGTTTTGCAAGACAGAATACATTTGAAGAGCTTTCAGCCTATCTTCACGAGAACGCTAAGGATTTTATCCAGTTTAAAGCATCTTTGTTAGTTGAAGATGCCAGAAATGATCCTATCAAAAAGGCCGATACTATCCGAGAAATCGTGAATAGTATTTCCAAAATACCTGATCCAATTAAGCGGGAGATTTATGTGAAGGAATGTTCCAATATTATGGACATTAGCGAACAGGTGCTATTTACCACCTTAGCACAAATCAACAAAAAAGAAACACAGGAAGTCAGTAAACAAAACAATACGGAGCGAAAAGCTTTTGAGGTCGTACGATCAGAAGCGCCCACAAGGAAAGTCAATCACCAGTATGAATTGGAACTGAAAATCATAGAAATTTTGTTGCTTTATGGTAATGAAACTGAGGATTTTGAAGATTTGGTGATGAAGGAAGATGAGAAAACCGGTGAATTAAAAATGGAACCGATAATCCAGAAGGCAAAGGTGTTCGAGAAAATTTATTTGGACTTACAGGAAGATGAAATGCAATTTTCTGATCAAGGCTTCAAAAATTTATATTATATAATTATTGATGCGTTACATCAAGCCACAGACTTTCAATTAAAGGATTTCATCAATAAGCTCGATCAAAGTATGGCCAATGAAGTGACTACTATTTTAATGAATGACGAGCGGTATATATTACATGATTGGGAACGAAATCATATCATCCCCAAAGAGAAAAACGAGACCATTGCCCAATTGGTGACTCAAACTATTTTAAGTTTACGTTGCTTTTTAATTGATCAAAAAGTAGTGGAATATCAGAACGAAACGAGAAAGCCAGAGGTAAATACTCTTGCTGTCATGGAAGATGTTCGTGACTACTTAAAACTGAAAACTCTGTTATCAAAAAAATTAGGAAAAGTGGTGGGTAGTAAAATTTAAATCGTGCCCATATGCTTTGCTTGATGGATCAAATCGACCAAATTGGTCACATTGAGTTTTTTGAAAAGTCGCGCTTTATAAGTACTTACTGTTTTTTCATTGATATCAAGTTCTTGCGCAATCTCTTTGTTTTTCCTACCCGAGGATAAGAGTTTCAGTACTTCAACTTCTCTAGTGGATAGGCGTTTGTAAATTTTGCTTTTGTTGTTCCGTGTGTCATCATAATTTAAGTGTTTTGCCATGTTCTCACTTAAATAGATACCCCCATTATGCACTTTTAATATCGCTTCCTTAATGGTTTTTGTGTCTACTGTTTTTGATAGATAGCCAGATG
>JBDTKP010000042.1:0-16926 GCA_039935255.1 Gelidibacter sp.
ACGGCTTCTCCAGTTTTACAGATACCCTTTTTTTTTCTAATAATTTGACAGGCTAGTAAAATTTCAGCACCTCCTGCACTATGGATAGCACCATCAACACCGCCACCACCTAACAAAGAGGAATTAGCAGCATTGACGATAGCCTCTACCTCTATCTTTGTGATATCTCCTTGTTGCAATTCAACTTTCATCGCTCCTGTTTTTGTAATGATCTCTCATTCTTTATACTTGTCATAGAATTCACTAATCACGTTTTCCGCTGGTTTATTCTGGGGCGTAAATTGTGAATCGGTTTCGCCACCAACATTCTCGTGGCGGTGAAACCATTTCCATAAAAAACCACCAGCAAACCAATCCTCATCCCAGATTTCTTCAAACAACGATTGCATGGCATTGGATTGCGCATCCAAATTGACATTAATCATTTCTCGATCAGATTTCCAAGGCGCTTTTGCTGCATAATCTACACTTCGATAACCGAATTCTGTGAATAAAATCTGCTTATGATAGGTTTCCGAAAAGTTTTTCAAATCCTTTTTATAAATCGTCCAGCCCTGTTTACATTCTTCGACTGTTGGAGTTTTAGCTGCACTCAACGGAAAATAGGCGTCAATGCCAATATAGTCTAAATCCGCCCAGAAAGGTGTGCGGTCATATTCATTCCAATTGGCGGCGTAGGTCAGTTTACCTTTATAAATCTTTCGGATATCGACAATCAGTTGCTTCCAATACGCTGGCCGCTCATCAATAAAACTCTCCAACTCGGTCCCAATACAAAAAACTTCAACATTCAAATCTTGGGCAACTTTCGCATAAGTCAAAATAAAATTTGAATACGCATCTTCCAGGACTTTCCAGTCAGCGTCATGAGCCATTTTAATAAAACCCGTAAATTCACCACGCCAAACCCAAATTTGCGGCTTCATCATCACCTTAATCTTATGTTTATGCAAGATTTCAATGTACTGTTTGACCCCTTTTTTAGTTTCACCAAACCATTGTCGATCACTATTAAATATAATTTCGGGATGTGCCAACTCCCGAATAAACCCGAAAGGCATAACTGACGCATAGTTAGCATTTAATTTGATTAATGGCGTAACATCCTTGTTTTCAACAGCATCTTTTGAAGCTACAAAACTGACGCCATTTATTTTTTCTGGTTTTTCTACAGTCGCGCTGCATGAGAAGATAAGTGAAAACATCACCAAATATAAAAACCGTAAAATCGTTCTCATCCTATCTATTTATTCATAAATTTAAACAAACTGAATTTAAAAAATTAAGTTTTACAAAAACCCTTCGACAAAACACTCCTAAACCCTAATAATGGAACACATCGTCATCATTGGAAATGGCATTTCTGGCGTCACCGCTGCGAGACATATTCGTAAACTTTCAGATAAAAGAATTACCATAATTTCAGCTGAAACAGAACATTTCTTTTCGCGCACGGCTCTTATGTATATTTATATGGGCCACATGAAATATGAGCACACCAAGCCTTATGAAGATTGGTTTTGGAAAAAAAATCGAATTGATCTCAAGTTCGGATGGGTTAAAAACATTGAAACAAAAAGCAAAACTTTAAATTTTGAAGATGGCGACACCATTCACTATGACAAATTAATAGTTTCGACAGGTAGTAAATCGAACAAATTTGGATGGAAAGGTCAAGATTTAGATGGTGTTCTTGGATTATACAGCAAACAGGATGTGGACCAATTGGAAGTATTGGCTCCCAATAACGAGGTTTGCAAACGTGCTGTCATTGTTGGCGGGGGTTTGGTTGGAATTGAGTTAGTCGAAATGCTACATACTCGGAATATTCCAGTTACTTTTTTGGTAAGGGAAGCCGATTTTTGGGATATTACCTTACCTATTGGCGAAGCGCAGATGCTAAATAGGCATATTTTAAGTCATGGTATTGATTTAAAATTAAATTCAAATTTAAAAGAAATAAAAGCTGATAAAAACGGAGGTGCAAACGCTGTGGCAATAGAGGAAACTGGCGAAGTAATTTCCTGTAATCTGGTCGGATTGACACCAGGTGTTTCTCCAAATATTGACATGGTAAAAACTTCAGAAATTGAAACTGACCGAGGCGTTTTGGTCAATCGCTATTTAGAAACCAATATTGAAAACGTGTACGCGATTGGCGATTGTGCACAACAACGCGAACCGATCGGCCATAGGAATGCTATCGAAGCTGTTTGGTACACGGGACGAATGATGGGTGAAACGGTTGCGCAAACCATTTGTGGCAATCGCATAAAGTACAATCCTGGTCATTGGTTCAACTCGGCAAAATTCTTTGAGATTGAATATCAAACCTATGGTTGGGTATTTGCGAAACCGAAAGAAGGCAATGCTCATTTTCATTGGAAACATGACGATGACACCAAATGTATTACTATTGAATACGAAAAAGAATGCAACCAATTTTTAGGTATCAACACCTTCGGCATCCGTATGAAGCAAGAAGTTTTCGACAGATGGTTGACTGAAAAACGTTCTGCAGATTATGTTATGGAACATTTGAAGGAAGCCAATTTTGATCCTGAGTTTTATAAAACATTTGAAAAAGAGATTCTAAATAAATGGCTTCAAACCTCACAGGTTTCAAAAACCTTTTAGTTCTGAAAAAATAAAAATATAATGATGAGCAACAAAATAAATGCCAGCATGTCTCTGGCCAAACCTGATTCACAAGCACTTTCTGCGACACATAAAATAGCGACTGCAATTGGTGTAATTGGTTTGTTTATAATGATTTTGGCGTTTTTTAATGTCAATTTCCCGAACAAACCTTTATTCCTGACCTTGTCATTGGTCATGATCACTGCAGGCACGATTATTTTCACTAACAATTCCTATTTAAAAAAGCATGCCGGCATCAAAAATGATGGGGTTTGGTTCAAATCCATTTCATCACGTGGTTTTTGGGGTTGGGTAACAGGAATCGCCCTTACAGTATTCTACATTGTTCTTTACTTTCAAGCAGAATGGCTTGGGTTGGACGCTAAAGGAGGTGAAAACACAGGATTAGTAGCACTCTTTGACCCTTTGAGCCGACTTTTGAACGGCGGACCTGCGAGCCAATGGTTCGTTTATGGGACACTTTATACCGTTGCCATTTTAGTTTTTGGGTATAAGTTTATGCTGAAATACCGTCATAATAGATATGAACAAATACGAACGGGCTCTGTGATGTTCTTTCAATTGGCATTTGCCTTTTTGATTCCAGAATTTATGTCGCGATTAAATTCTGATACATTCAATCTTCCCTATTATGATTTTAAAAATATTTGGCCACTTAATTATTATAATTTTGATAAATACAGAGTTGACGATTTTATCAGTTCTGGTGATATCGGCTTAGCATTATTAATCTTCGGGGTGGTATCTATTTTTGTCATCACACCAATTCTAACTTATAAATATGGTAAACGTTGGTACTGTTCATGGGTTTGCGGTTGCGGCGGTCTTGCGGAAACTGCTGGAGATCCGTTCAGACACTTAAGTGACAAAACACAAGTGGCTTGGAAAGTTGAACGTTGGGTCATTCATAGCGTGGTGGTTTTTGTGACCTTGATGACCACAGCCGTTATTTACTCGTATTTAGGTACCGATTCCACTAAATATTGGCTGACCAAAAATGTATTTCTAATTAGTGTTGCTGCATTACTGACTTTGGTGTTCGCCCTGATCATGATTTTCAAACGCAAAGAATTAGCCAAAGATGCTCAATATGGCGCCATTGGCTATTTTGCGGTTATTATGGTCTTAATCGGGATGCATTATTTCAGTGGTACAGCACATGTCTTTTTATTCAAGGCTTCAAAGCTCCAAATGTGGTACGGTTTTTTAATTGGCGCCATATTTTCCGGGGTAATTGGTGTTGGCTTCTACCCTATTTTCGGGAACCGAGTGTGGTGTCGTTTTGGATGCCCAATGGCCGCAATTTTAGGATTGCAACAACGTCTATTCTCACGCTTTAGAATAACCACCAATGGCGGACAATGCATTTCCTGCGGAAATTGTTCCACCTATTGCGAGATGGGAATTGATGTGCGCGCCTATGCACAAAAAGGCGAAAATATTGTGCGTAGCAGCTGTGTTGGTTGTGGTATTTGCGCAGCGGTTTGCCCAAGAGGTGTTTTGAAATTGGAGAATGATTCTCTGAAAGGTCGTATTAACAGTAATGATATTTTATTGGGGAATGATGTGGATTTGATGGATTTGGTAAATCAGAAATAGTGATTATTTCACAGAGACACGCAGAGGAAACACAGAGGTTCACTGAGATTTTTTAACGTATTGCAGTTTAACGTCTCATAATTCTCTCCGTGTATCTCCGCAAAAAACTCTGCGCATCTCCGTGCAATAATCTTCAGAAAACAAACCTTACTTTTGCCCATCAATTAAAGCTCAAAATGCCCCATATCAAAGTTATTATTCCCGCCTACAACGAAGAAGATTCCATTGCGCTCGTCATCAATGATATTCCATCCATTGTGAATGAAGTGATTGTCGTGAACAACCGTTCTACCGACAAAACTGCTGAAGTTGCTCAAAGTGCTGGTGCTACCGTGTTATTAGAATCTCAAATGGGCTACGGTTATGCCTGTTTAAAAGGCATGGATTATGTATCCAACTTATCTGAAAAACCAGACATCATCGTTTTTATGGATGGCGACTACAGCGATTATCCAGAACAATTAACTGAGCTCGTAAAACCAATTCTTAAAGATAATATTGATTTTGTAATTGGCACAAGAGTCAGGTCGTTACAAGAAAAAGGATCCATGACCCCACAACAACATTTCGGCAACTGGCTGGCCACATTTTTAATGCATATTTTATTTGGGGCAAGGTTTACAGATCTCGGTCCATTTAGAGCTATAAAATATCAAAAGCTTCTTGATTTACAAATGCAAGACAAGACCTATGGATGGACCATTGAAATGCAGTTAAAGGCTCTAAAACAAAATTTAACCTATATTGAAGTGCCCGTAAAATATAAAAAAAGAATTGGCATCTCAAAAGTATCAGGAACCATAAAAGGTTCTATCTTTGCGGGCGTAAAAATCCTAGGTTGGATCTTTAAATATAGTTTTAAAAAATGATTCTAGAATCCTTAATTATAGTTGTTTACACAATTTCTCTTTTACTTATTTTATTATATGCTTTAGCGCAACTCAATCTTTTATTTAATTATCTATCTGCTAAAAAAACCAAGGATACTTCAGTGCTTTTTGATTTCTCCAATCCCGAAGAAATTCCTTATGTAACCATTCAGCTTCCCGTTTATAATGAGATGTATGTGATGGACAGACTTTTGGAGAACATCGCGTTGATGGATTATCCAAAAGATAAATTGGAAATTCAAGTGCTTGACGACTCAACAGACGAAACTGTTTTGACCACTTTCGAGCACGTTCAAAGATTAAAAGCAACAGGATTGGATATTCAACACATCCAACGAACGGATCGTAGTGGTTTCAAAGCAGGCGCCTTAAAAGAAGGTTTAAAAATTGCCAAAGGTGAATATATTGCCATTTTTGATGCCGATTTTTTGCCAGAACCAAATTGGCTGAAACAAACCATTCCTTATTTCAAGGACGAACAAATTGGCGTGGTTCAAACCCGTTGGGGACACATCAACAGAAACTATTCCACACTTACAAAAATACAAGCCTTCGCCCTGGATGCGCATTTTACATTAGAACAAGTAGGCCGAAACAGCAAAGGCCATTTCATGAATTTTAATGGAACCGCTGGCGTATGGCGTAAAACCTGCATCCTTGACGCAGGCAACTGGGAAGGGGATACGCTTACCGAAGATTTGGATTTAAGCTACAGAGCACAACTTAAAAACTGGAAATTCAAATATTTAGAAGATGTTGAAACACCAGCAGAACTACCTGTAGTGATTAGCGCTGCAAGGTCACAACAATTCCGTTGGAACAAAGGTGGTGCTGAGAATTTCAGAAAAATGATGTGGCGCGTACTCACCTCAAAAAACATTACATTTAAAACCAAGATTCATGGGTTGTTACATTTATTGAACAGTACCATGTTTCTAAACGTATTTCTAGTGGCGGTTTTAAGTATCCCAATGCTCTATATTAAAAACGAATATGCACATTTAAGGTTTTATTTCTATTTTATGAGCTTTTTCGTAGTGAGCACGATTATCTTTTTTGTGTGCTATTGGATGATGTTCAGACAGATTTATGGCAAAGGATTTAAAAACTTCTTCGAATACGTGGTCTTATTTTTTACGTTTTTCTCAATCGCCATGGGCTTTTCACTCCACAATTCCATAGCCGTTATGGAAGGGCATTTGGGGAAACGAAGTGAATTTGTCAGAACTCCGAAATTTAATATCAGCACATTAAAAGACAGCTGGAAAGGCAATAAATATTTGCGAAAAAAAATCTCCGTCAATGTTATTTTTGAAGGCGCTTTAATGCTCTACTTTGGCTTTGGTCTTTACAGCGCTTTTGTAGTGGGTGACCAAGGTGGCGATTTTGGATTGTTTCCTTTTCATTTGATGCTTTTTGCTGGTTTTGGTTATGTGTTCTTTAAATCGTTGACTTCAAAGGTTTAAATATTATACGATTTATTATTTGGGCGTTACCTTTCGCTAACACTAATAGATCGTGAAAACAATTTACGGCAAGCTCAAGGTCGGGCTGTTCGCTATATCTTTTACAGAAACAGCTGCCTCATTGGGCAGCTGTTTCTGTAAAAGGATGCCGCTACCATCCCTAACGCGAATCCGTAATACCAATATTTCGGTGTTGACATTAACCATCAATTCTGAAAACAACTTATCTTGCCAAGAAAAATCATCATACTTTAATAGATGAACTTTTTCACGACAACAAATGGTCAACGCAACGTTTTTAAAATCTCATAAAACTCCAATTTTATTTACGCTCTTAAGTGTGGTTTTTTACGCATCATTTGCGTACGATTTGGTGCGAACGGATTACATAAAACTTATTTCACTTTACTCAGCACTCTTTTTTTTATTCTATAAGTTAGTTCAGATCAGTACATCTGATTTCAAGTTCTTAATGGGTATCGCCATACTTTTCAGACTGGTATTCCTTTTTGCTACCCCCAATCTTTCGCAAGATTTCTATCGATTTATTTGGGATGGACGTATGATTTTAGAAGGCTTTAATCCTTATCTGTTTACGCCAGAATCTTTTATTAGTAAGGGCAAATTCCCGATTTCGCAAGCTCATGAACTCTTTCAAGGCATGGGCGCACTTAACGCTAGCCATTTCACAAATTACCCGCCAATCAAACAATTTATTTTTATAGTTGCCGCCATTTTCTCAGGCAAAAGCATCTTGGGATCAGTCGTTGTGTTTAGGGTGTTTATTGTTGCTGCAGACATTGGAGTGCTATATATCGGTAAAAAGCTACTAGAACGCTTAAAAATGCCTGTGCACCTTATATTATGGTACATTCTCAATCCGTTCATAATTATTGAATTGACTGGGAATTTACATTTTGAAGGTATCATGATCTTCTTCCTCCTTCTGAGCTTGTTTCTTCTGCACGTGGGCCATTGGAAATCGGCCGCTGCCCTTTTCGCACTATCGGTTTCTGTAAAATTGATTCCGTTGTTGTTTTTACCATTATTTTTTCAATATTTCAACAAGAATAATAATGTATTCGAATCCGACGACAAACCAAATCTTAATTCGGTTTCAAAATCATTTAACCTGAAAAAACTGATCGGTTTCTATAGTATTGTTGCCCTTCTCAACTTGATTTTGTTTGCCCCCTTCTTTTCTTTAGAATTTGTACATAATTACGCCACAACAGTAGGACTTTGGTTCAGTACCTTTGAATTTAATGCGAGTCTTTATTATGTTGCAAGAGCGATTGGTTATAGACTTACGGGCTACAATCAAATTGCGATCATTGGTAAATTCATTCCAATGCTGACAACTTCAGCGGTTTTAATGTTGACCTTCTTCCGAAAAAACACCACCACAAAACAACTTATCGCGAGTATGCTTTTTGCGTTAAGTATTTATTTATTCATTTCTACAACGATACATCCTTGGTATTTAGCAACCCTTTTAATCTTGTCCATATTTACCAATTATAAATTTCCATTAGTTTGGTCATTCATGATTATCCTGAGTTATTTAGCTTACACCAACACACAAAACACAGAAAACCTATGGATTATAGGCTTGCAATACTTGGTAGTTTATGCGGTGTTTATTTGGGAAGTATTCATAAAAAAAGACCACCCAAAGGCAGTCTTTTCAAATTAAATAATGCTATTATTATAATGTTCTCAATTGTGTTATAATATAAACCTCATCCTCTTGATCAAATCCATCTTCATCTTTGGTGACCACTATTTCCACATTATAAGTGACTTCAAATTTTTGATTCAGAAACAATTCTTCATCCAAATCAAATTCTTTCATCACAGCGTCACTCACCTTTTTAAAGGTCATGGTAAATTCAGAACCACCGTCTTTATGTTGTGTTACAAAGTTATAGCCGTAGCCTTCATTGCCATCATAAACCCCAATTATTTTTAAATCTTGAGCTTCAGCACAGCGTTCCGATACGTTTAAAGGAAAAGGCTTCACGGACATTAAAAGAAAGCACAGAATCGGAATTGCCATTATAAGTTTTGTTTTCATGTAATTTTTATTTTTAGTTAGGAAACATTCTTTTATCGGAGGTTTACCACAACAAGTCCGATTACTTTTAGCCACCTCATCCCGATGAAGTTTGCACGTGGATATTAAAAGATAATAACGACTATAAAAACTTTTTAATTAAGCGTTGAAAATATCAGCAGCTTTAGTAAAACACTTAAACTCTACCGTATAATCATTAGGGTCTTTAACAAAGAAGGACTGATGTTCACCAGTTTTGTTTTCTAGAAACTTAACCTCAGATATAATAGGTATATTTTTAGATGCCAACCGATCACGAACTCTTTCCCAATCTTCTTTTTGTAAGATCACTCCAAAATGGAATGACGGCAAAATATCACCATTAAAACTATAACTTTTACAGTCAAATTTAAAAGGTCCACATTCGGTAAATGTAATTTGATGATCAAACAAATTAACGTCTGCCCATTTCACTGAGGAGCGTCCAATTTCTGCTCCAAGAATATCCTTATAGAACAGTCGCGTTTTATTAATGCTTACACATGGTAAAGCCAAATGAAATCGTGTTGCCATAATTTACTGGTTTACATCTGATTACTTCTATTGTCTTTTAGTCAATTATAATTGACCTCTTAAGCATATGGTAGGAAATCAGATTTATAAAATTCACTCGTGTGTTAAAGTTACGTTATTTTTTAATGCGTATAACAAATGTATAGAAACAAAAAAGTTGCCTTACATGGGCAACTTTTAAGTCAATTTATATCATGAATCTATGTCGATAGTTTCATGATTGTATATTTTTCAATCTCCGACTAATCTTCGTCTTCGTCTATTTCAATTTCTGGATCATCCTCTCCCAGCTCAGGGTCTTGAACTGCATCTGGATCATCACCTTCAAAATCTTCATAATCATCTTCATCATAATTCTCCATAGTCACCTGAAGTTTAGTGCTCACTTTCACTAAATACTTAGTGTCTTTAGTGGTCACTTCAACGGCTTCTACAATTTCGTTGTTGGCATTTTTGAAAGTAATGATATTGTCATCATCATATCCATCAGGATATTTCTCAACCAATAACGAAAGAATTTCTGGTGTCAATTTTTTAAAATCAACGATTACGCGTTTTAGATTGTCTCTTTTGTTAATCATAATAATTACATGTCTAATAGATACGCAAATATAAGTGGTGCAACAATAGTAGCATCACTTTCTATTATAAACTTTGGGGTATCTATATTTAATTTTCCCCAGGTTATTTTTTCATTTGGAACGGCTCCTGAGTAAGATCCGTAACTTGTAGTAGAATCACTGATTTGGCAGAAATAGCTCCAAAACGGTGTATCTGGTCGCTCCATATCTTGGTACAACATTGGGACCACACATATTGGGAAGTCGCCTGCAATACCACCTCCAATTTGGAAGAATCCAATACCGTTTTCAGAATTATTTGTGTACCAATCTGCCAAGAACGTCATATATTCAATTCCTGATTTCATGGTGCTTGCTTTCAATTCTCCTTTAAGAACGTAGCTGGCAAAAATATTACCCATGGTACTATCTTCCCAACCTGGTACAATTATAGGTAAATTTTTCTCTGCTGCAGCAAACATCCAAGAATTTTTTATGTCAATTTCGTAATATTGCTCAAGTACACCACTCAACAACATTTTGTACATAAATTCATGTGGGAAAAAGCGCTCACCTTTATCATCAGCATCTTTCCAAATTTTGAAAATATGCTTTTGCAAACGTCTGAAAGCTTCCTCTTCTGGAATACAAGTATCAGTCACACGATTTAATCCTTTTTCCATCAAGTCCCACTCGTCCTGAGGTGTCAAATCACGATAGTTAGGCACACGTTTATAATGTGAATGTGCTACCAAGTTCATGATATCTTCTTCAAGATTGGCTCCTGTAGAGGAAATAATTTGCACTTTATCTTTACGGATCATTTCTGCAAATACTTTACCTATCTCAGCAGTACTCATGGCACCTGCCAAAGACACTAGCATCTTTGATCCATTTGCCAATTGCGCTTCGTAGCCTTTAGCGGCATCTACTAGAGCAGCTGCGTTAAAATGCAGATAGTATTTTTCAATAAAATTAGAAATAGGTCCTTTAGTTGTCATCGTCATCGAATTTAGAATTTTTATTTGTGCTTGAACTGGTTTCGTTAAAGTTACTTTCGTAACCATCTTCTACATTATCGTCCAAGAATTTATAGGTTAACATTTTATAATATAATTTTGCGGCAAGAAAATCTGAGGATTTCTCTTTTGGATCTGGACAAAGCTCAACAATGTCAAATCCAACCACATTTTTCTCTTCAAACACTTTCTTTAAAAAGTCCAAAGTTTCATACCAAAGCATTCCACCTGGCTCTGGTGTACCGGTTGATGGCATAATTGAAGGATCAAAAGCGTCCAAATCAATAGTGATAAACACATTCTCTGTCATTTGATCAATAGCACTGTCCATCCAAAACTCATCCGTGACCATATCATGGGCAAAATAAGTTTTTTCTTCGTCCATCACTGTCATTTCCATAGCATCCATACTACGAATACCAACCTGAATCAAATTGGTGTTTTGACTTGCTTCATAAACCGCACAAGCATGGTTGCAGGTGCTGCCTTGATATTCCTTACGCAAATCGGCATGTGCATCAATCTGAAGTACCGTCAAGTTATCAAAACATTCATTAAACGCGCGAATAGTGCCAATTGAAATGGAATGTTCGCCTCCAAAAGCCGTTACAAACTTGTTACGTTTAATGTATTTTTTCACAGCTTGGTGCACTGCATCCACCATCTTTTCAGGTGATGAATTTTCAGTCACGGCATCTGCAAGATAAACGCCTTGTTTGTAAACCTCAGTCCTTGTTTCAATGTCATACAGCTCCATGTTTTCCGAAGCATCCAAAAAGGCTTGAGGGCCTTTGTCTGCTCCTTTTTGCCATGTGCTTGTGCCGTCATAAGGCACAGGGATCAAAACGATTTTTGCTGTTTCTAATTTGGAATATTCTTCGTCTATTCCTGCATAAGTTATGTTACTGTTCATTTTGCAATACGTGTTATTTTTAAAAGATCAAATGTAATGTGCGATATGATATTTTAGGTTCTCGGAAACAATTAGCTTTTGCTCGTTTCATCGAAACCTAAAATTTTGAGTAAGTCTTCACTTTTTTGTTCATCAGCAAATAATTTGGTAGTCAAATTACCATCCTCATCTTTATCAATTAAAATATGTTTTGGCGAAGGTATTAAACAATGTTGCAATCCGCCAAATCCACCTATAGTTTCTTGATAGGCGCCTGTATTAAAAAAGCCAAGATACAAAGGTTTATCTTTATTATACTTTGGAAGATAAATCGCATTCATATGCTGCTCGCTATTGTAATAATCATCACTATCGCAGGTTAATCCTCCCAAAAGCACACGCTCATAACTATCGTGCCAACGGTTAACTGGTAACATCACAAATCGTTTGTTAATGGCCCATGTATCTGGTAAAGTCGTAATGAACGATGAATTGATCATGTTCCACTTCTCTCTATCATTCTGTTGTTTCTGGTAAAGCACTTCATAAATAGCACCCCCACTTTCACCTACTGTAAAACTACCAAACTCTGTAAAGATATTTGGTACGTCTACCTCTTCCTGCTCACAAAACTGTTGGATTTGATTGATAATTTCATCGACCATATATTCATAATCGAAATCAAAGCCCAATGAGTTTTTAATCGGAAAACCGCCACCAATATTCAAGCTATCCAAAGATGGACAAATACGTTTCAAATTGGCATATACTTTTAAACATTTGGAAAATTCATTCCAATAATAAGCGTTATCGCGTATGCCTGTGTTGATAAAAAAGTGAAGCATTTTCAGTTTTACTTTCTTATTGTCTTTAATCTGATTTCTGTAAAAAGGAAGGATGTTTTTATAGCCAATGCCCAATCGGGAAGTATAAAACTCAAATTTCGGCTCTTCTTCCGAAGCAATTCGAATACCAATATTAAATTTTCCTTTGATTTCCTGTGAAAGCAAATCAATCTCTTCATAATTATCAATAATAGGAATACAATTTTTGTGTCCGTTATTGATCAATCGCGCAATATTGGTAACATACTGATCACGTTTGAAGCCGTTACTAATGACATACGTTTTATCGGTAATTTTACCATCTGCCTTCAGTTTTTCAACAATGTCAATATCAAATGCCGAAGACGTTTCAATATGGATATCATTTTTTAAGGCTTCATCCAACACGTGTTTAAAATGTGAACTCTTGGTACAATAACAATAGTGGTATTTACCTTTATATTTATGTTTCTTTATGGCCTTGTTAAACCAATCTTTGGCACGACCAATATTATTAGATATTTGAGGTAGATATGTGAACTTTAACGGTGTCCCATAATCTTCTACCAATTTCATCAAATCAATGTCGTGAAATCGAAGATTCTTCTCTTCCAGTTTAAATTCTTCTTGCGGAAAATAAAAGGTTTGATTGATGAGATCAATATATTTTGTATTCATTGTAATTTATTAAGGTTTAAAATTCTGAAAAAAAAATCAATATAGAGCAATAAATTGCTGATAAATAATGAAAAAATCAGACTTGAAGTTGTTGATGGGAAGGAACCGACACGAAGACAAGGTGTTTGCTCTTAAATAACTCATAATTAGAAGTAAGCTTTAAAATTTGGTAACTTATCTTATAAGTTGCTTTTGAAAATGACTTCTTAAAATCCAAAAGCCCAAACATAGAAACGCGATTCAAGGGTTCAGCTCAATTAAGTGCAAAAGAACTATAAAAATTTTAGAAAACAATATGGAAAGTATAAAATTTATGTTAGATGTATATGACACGTTAAAAGATAAGGTTTTTAAAAATTAGCAACAACAGTCACAACCTTTAATTTAAACTATTTACACATAAAATATAATTGAAATTAATGACGAAATGCTCCTTACTCGTCATTAATTCTTTAGAACCTGTTTTTACTCGAAAGTCACGAACACCTTAAATTTAGAGATATTGCTACGCTAAAAACCTCTTAGCTCACCCGCCATAGCAACCTAAATATAGAGCCAACGTCCAAAAACAACCAATTTGACAATTAAAGTTGTGAATTGTAACTTTAAGACATCATTTTCAAATTATTAACTTCTTGCTCCGTAAGATGTTTCCAATGTCCACGAGGGATATCTTTTTTTGTAAGACCAGCAATAGCCACACAATCCAACTTTACGATTTCATATTTTAAGTGGTCAAAAATTGAACGAATTACAGAGTTTCCGGTGTTTTTAATTTTTAAGCCAATCTGATTTTTGGATTCTCCTTCGATATAGCTGATTTCTTCAACAGGCACCAGTTTGCCTTCAATTCTCAATCCATCCTGAATCGTTTTGAGATCTTCAAACTTTAAGTTTTTATCCAATTCTATTTGAAACAGACGCGGAACTCCATTTTTAGAATTCGTAAACTTTTTAACCAAAGCTTCGTCATTAGTAAATAAAATCAACCCTAAAGAGTTTCTCCCTAAACGACCAATTGGTTTAATTCTTGACGTGGTCGCATTAGCAACCAAATCCATCACTGTCCTGCCTTTACCTTCACTTGTGGTACTTGCAAAACCTTTGGGTTTATTCAGTAGAACGTAGGCTTTCTTTTCTGGATTAATGCGTGACCCATCAAAACGCACATCATCTTCCAACTTCACTTTATAACCCATTTCAGAAACCACTTTTCCATTCACAGTCACACTTCCTGTCGAAATATGCATATCAGCATCACGACGAGAACAAATTCCTGAATTGGCAATGTACTTATTCAATCGGATTTCATCCGGATTGGACTTTTTAACTGGCGTTTTTTTAACTGAATCCGGCTGCGAAGTTTCTTTGGCAGCTTTTTTCATTGGGGCATTCCCTCTTGCATAACTCTTCCCTTTAGAATTGTCGCGTCCTCTTTCTCCTCCTACTGAGCTACTTTTGCTCTGACCTCTACCTGCCGACTTTCCTTTTCCACTACTCCCTTGATGTCTACTCATGACTAAAAAATTTTACGCAAAGATACTTTTTTATATGACGATTTAAGAGCTTCAATTTATGATTTTCTCAAATTCTATTTAACACTACATCCACGTTAATCAAAACAATACAAAACACACCTGCCACAATGATAAATTTTAAAACATTGTGTAATATGAGGTAATGGGTTTTAGTTTTTGATTTCCATACTAATAAAATGACCCCAAACAATAAGATGGTGCTTAAATAGAAGAAATAATTCATGTGTCCAATATCAAAATAACTAACAAGCAAAACCATTGGAATCAAAGTCAAAAACGCCAAAATAGTTAACATTGTTTTTGAAACATTTTCACCATATACAACAGGAATAGTATGATAATCCTGAGCCAAATCGCCTTTGATATTCTCTAAATCTTTAGTCAGCTCCTTCATGGAAATAATCAAAAACAAGAACATGGCATGGAAAAATATGACCGTTTCAAAATTTCCATAATAGATGAAAATTGCAAAAAACGGGGTGATCATTAAAGTGACAGAAGTCAAATTACCAATAAAAGGCAATTTTTTTAATTTATGAGAATAGAACCATATTCCAAAAATGTATAATGAAAAGAAGATGACGGCATTAAACGACACATAACTTGCCATAACCACCGCCAAAAAATTCAGGACGAAGTAAAATGACAATTTAGTGTTCTGGCTCACCAATCGGTCCAACATCGATTTGTGGGGACGATTGATCAAGTCCTTTTCTGAATCATAAAAATTATTGATGATATAACCACCAGCAATTGTAGAAGCAGATGCCAATACTAGCATGAACAAGTTCAAATCGAGCACCACTTCACGAAGATGTTTATCGGGTGCCAAAATATAAATGGAGGTCAAATACTGGGCAATAACAATAATCAGAATGTTATAGCCTCTAATGACAGAAAACAGGCTGAAAAACTTAAGTATAAGGTGTTTTTGTTTTCTGGTTAGCATCGAAAAAAAATTAAAACGCTAATGCAATCATAGCAGTAGGGTTTAAAAATTATAAACCACCTCCAATTTATGATCTTTAAGAGACTGTCGCGCTTTATCGATGTCTTCAGTGAATCCTAAAATATAGCCACCACCACCTGAACCACATAACTTCAGATAATAATCATTGGTGTCAAGACCTTGTTTCCAAAGCGCATGGAATTGTTGCGGAATCATGGGTTTAAAGTGATTCAAAGCCACTTTTGAGAGCTTTTTTGTATTCAAAAATAAAGATTTAAAGTCCCCTTTTAAAAAGTCATCCACACAAGCATCTGTATGCTTTATAAATTGGTTTTTAAGCATTTTTCGGAAACCTTCCTGTTTCATGTTTTCCATAAAAATATGGACCATTGGCGCAGTTTCACCAGCGATGCCACTGTCTAATAAAAACACGGCTCCTTTACCATCACTTCTTTGTGACGGAATGCCAGTAGCTTCAATATTGTCTTTTGAATTAATCAAAATAGGAATACTCAAATAACTATTTAAAGGATCTAAACCCGATGATTTTCCATGGAAAAAAGATTCCATTTCAGCAAAAACTGCTTTAAGAATCAATAGTTTCTCACGTGTTAAGTTCTCTAAAACGGTAATTTTATTATGAGCATATTTGTCATAAATAGCAGCTACTAATGCACCACTACTTCCAACACCATAACCTTGGGGAATTGAAGAATCAAAATACATTCCTGCATGGACGTCACTTTCTAAAGCTTCCATATCAAAAGTCACCAATTCTGGATTGATGGCTTTAAGATAATCCACATACCTTTTAAGATTGGCGTTAGACTTTATGGCGATTTCAGAATCCAGTCCGTCAGTTTTCAACGCACCATTAAAAAAGTTATACGGAATAGACAAACCTTTGGAATCTTTGATGATGCCATATTCGCCAAAAAGCAGGATTTTAGAGTAAAATAGAGGTCCTTTCATTGTTCAGTCTTCAGTATGCAGTCTACAGTTGCAGTGACTTGTGGGGCAAATATACGATTATTATTGTATTTGCTTTGCTCCGAATCCAATTTCGTCACAAATAAAATGTCCATTTTGACAATACGCAACCAACTCGCTCTTAATGAATTGCAACACTTCGTCAGTTTCATTTTTTGGATAAAGCACGTGCACATTGGCACCTGCATCCAATGTAAAACTAATATGCAATCCTTTTTTTTGTCTGAAATC
>JBDTKP010000043.1:0-8772 GCA_039935255.1 Gelidibacter sp.
GGCATTTCCTATGGTACCCCAAGCGACTTCATTTCCTTTATTTGAGAAGTTTGGACTGTGAATGCCCTTCACATTTCTATATATTTTAGAGGCTTGCGCCAATCCTAATAGGCGTGGCATCTGTCCAGCAGTAGGAGAGATGTCAGCACTTGAGTTTTTTTGTTGTAATAGGTTTTTCCATTCGCCTTTGTCATCCAGACTATGAGTGCCAAAGTGGCCTCCCATTTGACGGCCTGCCGACATTGGGTCATGGTCAATATCAGAATCACCATATAATCCAGCAAAAAACTGCTGAATGGTCAACTCCCCAATCGCCATCATAAAGGTTTGGTCTCTGTAATAACCAGAACGGAAATCCCCATTTTTAAATACTTTAGCCCATGCCAGTTGTGGCACTTCTTTCCCGTCTCCAAAAATTCCAAATTTCGCCTTTCCGGTCAAAACTTCCCGTCTGCCCAACAAACTACACTCTCTGCTGGTCATCGCAATTTTATAGTCACTTAGGATTTCTGATTGAAATTCTTCGAAGGATATGTCTTTGGTTGTTTTTGATGTCGTTTGCATAAAGTGCTTTTTGATTATTGCAAAAGTAGTCAAATTGGACTGGTTTTGCAATTCGATTTTTTTTTGAAGGGTTGAATCAATTTTTAATTACCAACCTAAAGCTTTCTGTAAGTTGGCGTGTCAAGTATTGATAGTTAAGTTGTTAATGTGGTTTATTCGTTGAGCAAGGTATCATTAAAGAGTTTTAAAATACGTTTGTACTCATCGGTCCAACTGCTTGGTTCTACGAATCCATGATCCTCGGCTGGATAAATGGCCATTTCCCAATTGTCTTTGCCCAATTCAATCAAACGTTGGGATAAGCGCACCACATCTTGGAAATGCACGTTAACATCGACCATACCGTGAGCTATGAGGAGATTGCCTTTTAAACCTTCTGCAAAGTAAATAGGAGAGGAACGTTCATAGGCGATCGGATCGTTATAAGGTTCGTTCAAAATATTGGCGGTGTAACCATGATTGTAGTGTGCCCAATCCGTGACAGAGCGCAATGCCGCACCAGAAGTGAATGTGTCAGCTTCATTAAATAGCGCCATTAAGGTGATAAAACCACCGTAACTGCCACCATAAATACCGATCTTATCTTTGTCAATGCCATAATTATCTATCAGATATTTTGCGCCATCGACTTGATCGGATAAATCCTTGCCACCCATATGTCTGTAAATACCCGTACGCCAATCTCTACCGTAGCCTGCGCTTCCTCGGTAATCAATATCGATAACGGTGTAGCCTAAATCGGTTAATAGATTGTGAAACATATATTCTCTAAAGTAGGAAGACCACCATTTATGGACATTTTGTAAATAACCTGCACCATGTACAAAAATCACGGCTGCATTATTTTTAACCGATGCATCAGGTACGTAAAGTCTTGCTGGTACCTGTGCGCCATCTTCCGCCTTAAATGTAATAAGTTGTGGATCTCTCCAAGTGTAACTTTTAAAGGTATCAGATTGTCCGGAGGTCAATGGAATGGCCTTAGACTTGGAATCGTTCTTTTTGTAATAAAGTTCCCATGGTTGATTGCTATAAGAATGAAGAATAGCCATTGTTTTTTCATCTGGCGAAAGGGTGACGTCATTATTGCCAGTCATACTCGTCAATTGCTCCATTTTTCCTCCCATAATTGGCATTTTATAGAAATGTCTTTCACCAGGACCCACCTCAGAAGTTGTTAAATACCAACTTTTTTTATCCTTGGAAATGAATGGATTGAAAACCTCATAATTTCCTGACGTCAACGCTGTTTTATTACCAGTAGTAACATCCAAAAGATATACATGGGAATAGCCTGTAGCTTCCGATTGGAAGAAAATGTGTTGATTATCTGGTAACCAACCTAAAGTGCCACCGCCCATTGACCAGCCAATCCCTGGGCCAGCAATCCATGCTTCATCACGTTGTCTGTCTAAAGTGGTTAATGCGCCTGTAGTCAAATCAATTTTGGCAATCCAGCGGTCTTTGTTGTCTTTTGAGCGCACATTGACAACAGCATGTTGGCCATTATCAGAAAAATAAGCATTGGAGGTAATGAGGTCGCGTTCCTTTTCTTCCCATTCTTTATCTGGATAATCTTTAACGTAGTCTGGTAAATCTTTAATTCCAGGTAAGGTATTGGTTTGGACTTTATATACGGTGTCTTTTTCAATATTGTAGATGGCCATTTCTACTTTGGTTGGGTCGTCGCCAACTTTTGAGCGAGTGTTCAAATCTTTAGTATAGCTAGAGGCATCAATATAATTCGGAACGATAGTACCGTCGCTTTTACCACGTTGGAAGATGCTAAAGGTTACATACTTCGCATCTGGAGATACTTTCAGATTGAGGATTTGATTATCGCCAGCATAATACGTGTACATTTCTTTGTCTTTGCGTCTGTCTTTTATTTTTTTGGTGTTTTCTTGTTTGTCTTTACGTTCTTTTACAACACTTAATAATTTGAGGTTCTCTTCTTCTAAAAACGATGATTTTTCTGACACTTTCGGGTCTTTCTTTTTGGATTCATCGCCCGTTTTAATTTCAGTTAATTTCTTTAAAATCCCTGTTGTCTGCGAATAGATGTAGGCATTGTTTTCAGCTTCAAAAGCAATCCAATCTTCGTTGGCCAAGAAATACGGACTGCCGATGTTTTTTGGAAATTGGATTAATTCTGTTTCTTTTCCAGATTTGATATCACTAATGATTAAGGTGTTGCCTTTGGAATAAATATTTTTAGTTTTTGCTTTATCGTAAGTACCTCTAGCAAAATCAATATCTTTTTCTACCATCCAACTTACTTTTTCAATCTTTTTAAGATTTGTCAATGGGATACGATATAACGAATCAGAAGGAGCATGCTCATTATTGTAATCAAAATAAATGGCGCTGCCTTTTTGGTCCCATTTTACGTTTGAAGGAAATGTACCCATCCATTTCGGATCTTGCATTATTTTCTCAACAGAAAGTTCGCTTTGTTGCGCGAAGATGTTGATGAAAAGAAACGAAAAAAGAATAGTGATAAAAATGGATTTACTCATGAGTATTGTAATTAATTGTTAACTGCTCTGATTTTACAATATATTTAATTGAGGAATTGTATAACAACGCAAACTTATAAATTTTAAAGATAGGGATTATGCTAAATAGGTTCCAAAAAATAACACAGTGAATCTTTCCGAATTAAAACCACCTGCGTTTAAAAAGACCTAATAATACCTGAGGATCTAACGTGAATTTAATACGGATGCGTTGGCTGTAGTTGGGCTGATCAACTTCCCAACCTAAATTGGAGTAGATAGGAAAATACAGTTCAAAATAATCCGTGACTAAATTGAGTCGAATGCCAGAGTCATAAACAAATTCGGGGCTGAAAGATTTGTTTTTTAACAAGCCAACATCACCATAAGCTTCGATATAGCGCCATAAAGTGGTGCTCACATTTGCCGTGGTCATCCATTGGTTGGCGAAAGGGGTTTCTAGTTTGGACTTAAAACCACCTTCGGCAATGATGATTTGCTGACTGAAGATGCCAGAGTTCTCTGAACGACCTAAATAGTTATAGTCAAATAGGTAATCGGTTGGTCGGTCTAATGCAAAACTAAAGTAGTCTGAGTTTGTGTCAGTTTTGTTATATAAGAATGTACCGGCAAAAAATCTAAAATTGAACTGTCTATTATTCTCCGCCAGTTTGCGCCATTCGTAATTTACTGAGATTTTTCCAAATTGTTTAGCGGCTTGAAAATCATAATAAAATTTCGAAAAGTCAATTAATTCAGTGTGAGCATTAACATATCTTATATTGAAGACACTATAATCTGGATCTGTTACGATTAGCAGCGGATTGTTCTTGACAGTTCTAGAAATATCCAAATATCTGAAATTTATATAGCTTGATTTATTCGATCTAAAGTTGTTGTTGTCTCTAAAATGAAAAGACAGCCCCGGACTGATTTTGGTTACAAACGCATTTTTAGCAAAGGACTCATATCCTGCAGCTACACCATAATTAATCATATATAAATTCCGGTCTTCAATATGTTGGGTATAAACTCCTAACACACTCCCTGTTATAGTTTCTGAATTAAATGAATATTTCGGCGACAATCTATAGGTGAAATTTTTCATCAATAATGTTTTATTATAAGCTTTGACACCTAAAGTTAAGCCATCATAAATGTTATTGAATTCTACCAAAGGCATAAAAAACACCTGATTATAGTTAGGGTCTTCAATATCTTTAAATAATCTAAATTGAAAGGGTTTGTTGTTGAAAAACCATCCTTTTAATGATTTCCAGTTGTCACGGAGGTTATATTCTGGGATCGTGTTGTCATAATTCAACACCAATTTGGAAGCATCGTTTCGAGGAATGGTCAACGTTTTGGATCCATTTACATGCTCAATCCATATTTTGGACAGAATCGTATCATTTTTTAAAGTAAATAGAGAAACGGGAACATCCGTTTTTCGCTTATTCTTGATGGTAAGTGTTACGGAGTCTTCAGTCTTAATAATATTTCTGATTCTAAAATCTATTTTTTTTCTGCTGTTCACATAGTCTTCAAAAAACCAATTGACGTCTTTATCAGTATTCTTTTTGAGTAGAGTTTCAAAGTCAGTAATGCTCGTGACTTTTAACTTTGAATTTTCAAGATATTCTTGGATAGTTTTTTCAACGACGTCAGCATTGACAAAATCATCTAAGTATTTTAATCCAATGCCTGCTTTATATTTTCCAGCGATATTGGCATTGAATTTCAATAAGGAATCTTTTGGCACCGTTAAGGCTTGATCCAGATTGTTGCGGGCCATTTGCATGAAATACATATTGTACTGCTCATTAAAGTTAAGGTCTGCGGCATGAAATGAACGGATGCCCCAAAAATCAGCGAGAGTGCCAATCAGCTTGAGGTCAGGATAGTTTTCCTCCACATATTTCATTAAATAATAAATCTGAATGCCATCACTCAGCCAATAGTCTTGTCGTGGATTTAATAATAGCGTGTTGTCAAGATAGTTTTTTAATGTAGTTTTTAAGAGCTTAAGCTCATACTGAAGATTTCCTGGAAAAGGGTTGAGGAATTTCGGCAATTGATTTAAGCCATAAAGGGGGTCTTTTTTATATTCAATCTCAGTTACTAAAAGATAGTTATGAGGATATTTTCCTAAGTGTTTTGTTATGAATTGCGTAATTTTATCCGTGATAATGGCCCGATCGGAAGGCATAATACCTTCATTTTCCAAGTTGGTGATGACTGTAAAGTTATCCGTCTGTACAAAATTAAATTTTGGGAATTTGTTGAGATATAATTTGCTATCCACACGATCTTTTCCATAAAGATAGAATGTTTGTGTACTGTCATTTTGTTTCGTCTCCTGAAGGATGAGTTCAGAATAAATACCGTAATTTTTAGGAAACTCCACTTTTAGACTGATATCTGCTTTAGGAACATACAAATCATCTAAATTTTTATTGCTGTAATAATGCCATGTGCCGTCATAAACAGCAGGTGTTATATACCAGTATTTTAAATTGAGTTCATTGTTGTCCGTAATTCCATAATCCGTAAAGGTAGCATCAGGGATTTGTGAATTGTAATAGAGCTCAATTTGATAGTATTGGTTGGGTAGTACTTGCTCAGAGAGTTGCACTTCTAAAACGTCGGGGTGTGGTTTTAACCTGGTGTAATTAAGTTCCAGACCATCGCTATTTTTTATGGAGGTGATATTTGTAAAACCTCGCATTTCATTGGTTGCAAAATGAAATTTCGTGCTATATTCTTCAGCAAACCGATTGGCCAAAGGAGTTCTTTTTGTTGAAAAGCTATTGTTCCAATCGTTTAGGTAAATCGTCTTTAAGGTATCGTTTGTGTTATTTTGATAGCGAATGATCTGTGCAATTTTCGCGTTCTTTTTTTGCATATTGAAGCGCGCATTGATGTCGATCTTATTTTGACCATACACCAATGCTGAATAAAAAATCAAGAAACTTAAAAGGAAACGGCTTTTCAATGTGCTATTTAACAAACTTTAAAGGATTAAATTTCATAAAGCCCGAACGATTATATTTCAGTCTTTTTATAAAAAAAACACAAAACTACAGAGCGGATTTATATCCAATCTAAAATATTCATGGTTTTACTGGAGCAATAGAGGTTTTCATGTGCTGTACATCAGGTAGAATCTGATTTGTATAAAGATTTTTGATGTCGGTTACATTCTAAAAATTAGGACTTAACTCAAATTCTTTGTAAAAATCGTCCAGTATTTTAATAACCTCGTCAGGCGTGTCCACTAAATGAACAAGGTCCAAATCCTTAGCGCAGATATTGCCAAAAGAATCTAAAACTGCGCTTCGAATCCATCCCAAAAGTCCTTCCCAAAATTCAGTACCTACTAAAATAATTGGAAATTCTTCAATTTTATTGGTTTGAATTAGGGTAATGGCTTCAAACAACTCGTCTAAAGTTCCAAAACCTCCAGGCATCACCACGAAACCTTGTGAGTATTTTACAAACATGACCTTCCGTACAAAGAAGTAATCAAAATCCAAGCTTTTGTCAGCGTCAATATAAGGGTTGTCGTGTTGTTCAAAAGGCAAATCAATGTTCAAGCCTACAGAAGTGCCACCGGCAATGTGCGCCCCTTTGTTGCCTGCTTCCATAATTCCGGGACCACCACCAGTAATGACGCCATAACCATGTTCCACAATTTTTTTGGCAACTTCTTCGGCCAATTTATAATATTTATGATCTGGTTTAGTCCGTGCTGATCCAAAAATGGACACACAAGGTCCAATTTTGCTCAACTTTTCATAACCGTTTACAAACTCGCCCATTATTTTAAAAATGGCCCAAGAGTCGTTTGTTTTTATTTCATTCCAAGCTTTACTATGTTTCTCTAATCTCATTGGATATATGCTCTATTGATTATTTTTATTATTTATTGCTGTTGTTTAGTTTCAGTTTTCAGATCGTTGTTCTTAGTATTAACCCTTTTTTATGAGTAACTTCTAATCTCTAATTCTCTACCTTCTAAAAAGCCAAAACAGACAAATTTAATAGAAAATAACCTAATAAGTTCTATTCAGTCCGTTTTAAAAATATTTTGGACACGAATTACACATAAGGCAAACGTTGGTCAGTACTTTTGTTTTAAATGTGAAGTTAAAAAATTGAAGAGTTATGAGATGACGCCCTATAAAGCTTTGGGATGTAGATGAGAAAGATGGAATAAAAAAAGGCAAATCGAGAGATTTGCCTTTTCATATAATAATTGAGTATTATACTATTTAAATTCTGAATCACAGTGGTTTACGTCCCGCAATGATATTGTAAAGAATAGCAATGACAGCGATTACTAAAAGAATATGGATTAAATTATTAGTCGCTAATCCTTCTACAACGCCTAAAAAGCCTAAAAGCCATACGACAATACAAATTACGGCTACAAGCCAAAGAATACCTCTCATAATAGTTAGTTTTAAAGTTATCTCACTAAGGTACTAAAGTTTTGACATCCCCGACGTGCTGATATGAGTAAATTTTTAACACTATTGGTTAGGCTTTGTTAGAGTTAGGGTCAGTTTGATTCGTTTTTAGCAGTTTCCAATTCCTTTTTCAGAAATTTAGCAGTGTAGCTTTTCTTGTGTTTTGCCACTTCTTCAGGAGTACCTTTCACGATGACTTCTCCACCGCCTTTTCCACCTTCATAGCCAATATCAATAATATAATCAACTGTTTTAATCACATCCATATTATGTTCAATAATTAAGATGGTATTGCCTTTATTGACTAATTTGTTGAGAACATTCATTAACACTCTTATATCTTCGAAGTGAAGCCCCGTTGTGGGTTCATCTAATATGTAAAACGTATTTCCAGTATCGCGTTTGCTCAATTCAGTAGCCAATTTAATACGTTGTGCCTCACCTCCAGAGAGGGTTGTACTTTGTTGGCCAAGTGTAATATAGCCCAAACCAACATCTTTGATTGTTTTGAGTTTATTATGGATTTTTGGAATATGCTCAAAAAAATCAACGGCTTCGTTAATGGTCATATCCAAGGTGTCGCTAATGGATTTTCCTTTGTAACGAATTTCTAATGTTTCTCTATTAAAACGTTTGCCATGGCAAGTTTCACATTCTACGTAAACATCGGGCAGAAAGTTCATTTCAATGACTCTTAAGCCCCCGCCTTGACAAGTTTCGCAGCGGCCACCTTTGACGTTAAAGCTAAAACGCCCTGGTTTATACCCACGAATCATTGCTTCTGGGATCTTGGCAAATAAACTGCGAATTTCATCGAAAGTTTTGGTGTAGGTTGCCGGATTGCTTCGTGGCGTTCTTCCAATTGGCGATTGGTTAATGTCAATAACCTTGTCAATATGCTCCAAACCTTTGATACTTTTATACGGCATCGGTTTTTTAACGCCGTTAAAGTAATAGGCATTGAGAATGGGGTAGAGGGTTTCATTAATCAAAGTAGATTTTCCACTCCCAGAAACACCGGTCACACCAATCATCATTCCCAATGGGAATTTAACGGATACATTCTTCAAATTATTACCTGTACAGCCTTTAAGCTCTATAAATTTACCATTGCCTTCACGTCGTTTTTCAGGAATCTCGATCTGTTTGGTGCCGTTGAGATAATCAGCAGTAAGCGTGTGATGTGTTTTAAGCTCTTCTGGAGTTCCAACACTGATGATTTCACCGCCATATTTCCC
>JBDTKP010000044.1:0-8756 GCA_039935255.1 Gelidibacter sp.
AATAATCTCCAATATGTCTGGTTCATCATCAACTAACAGAATTTTTATATTCTTTTTATTCATGGGTTTTATTCAAATATTATAGGTGTAAAGATAAGGTTATTAGCAAACGATTATAAAAAGCAAAGCATTGATAACATTAACATAACCTGCAGAAAACAATCATTTAATATTTTGTGGAAAAGTTTAATTGTTTAACATACTTTTGGTACGGCATTTGCATTAATTGACTATATTTAATAAAACGATTTCATTTGATGAAAAATTACTTTTATATTGTTTTTTTAATGATTGGCCTTGGATTTGGCGGAACAAGTCATGCACAATCAGCTCCTTCTAAGGCATCTGCATCGCTGTCAGAGGGTATTGTTGATTTATCAATTTACCCAAATCCAGCCACCAATGGTAAAATCTACATTACAACCCAACAAAATCTCACTAAAGACATTCAAATTTATGATGTTTTGGGCAAAAGGATCATTTCCGTTTCCCTTTTTGGAAAAGAACTGAACATCTCTAAATTGACTCCTGGAATCTACATCCTAAAGATCAAGGAAGGCAGCAATTCTGCTACGAGAAAATTAGTCGTGAGATAATTCAAGACTTATAATCTAATCAAAAACTGACACGCCCTTAACTTGCTCCTAATCAGTTTTAGATAATGGATGCATATGCTCCCCATTTGTGATAATCGAAGTTTAATCTCAAGGAAATCTTATTTAAAATAAAGGAAAAGCGTTATCTTATTCAAGTAACGCTTTTTTTATTTTCTATATTTTTGCATTATGAATACCATGAACACAATTTTTAATATTCAAACACAGACTGAATTTGAAGCGGCAAGTCTAGAAGTTTTTAAATTTCAGTTTGAGAACAATCGTGTATATCGTTCGTTTTGTGATCTACTATACAGACATCCCAGCGATGTGACAAGCATTGAAGACATTCCATTTCTTCCCATTCAGTTTTTTAAATCTCATGATATTTTAAGCAGCAAAAAAACGGTTGAGCATGTATTTACCAGCTCAGGAACTACAGGTGATTTGACCAGTAAACACTTGGTAACAGATGTAAAGGTTTATGAAGATAGTTTTAGACGCGCTTTCAATCATTTTTACGGAGCTGTTGAAGACTATGTCGTGTTGGCTCTATTGCCTTCCTATTTAGAGCGCGACGGCTCTTCGTTGATCTATATGGTGGAAGATTTGATTTCACAATCCCATCATCCTGAAAGTGGGTTTTACCTCCATAACCTTTCAGAATTAAAAGACCTCTTAATTAAATTGGATACTGAAGGCACAAGAGTGTTGCTTATTGGCGTTTCCTTTGCTCTTTTGGACTTAGTCGAATCGTATCAATTTCAACTAAAAAACACCATCATCATGGAAACTGGTGGCATGAAAGGCAAACGGAAAGAATTAGTTAGAGAGGAACTTCATACTATTCTAAAACAAGGTTTTGGTGTTAACAGCATCCATAGTGAATATGGCATGACTGAATTATTGAGTCAAGCCTATTCCAAAGGCCATGGCGTTTTTGAATGCCCCAAATGGATGCAAGTGCTCACAAGAGATCCTGAAGACGCCCTAACCATTCTCCCAAAAAATAAAACAGGGGGTATCAATATTATTGATTTGGCAAATTTCAATTCATGTGCTTTTATTGCCACTCAAGATTTAGGAAAGATATTGTCCGACACCCGTTTTGAAATTATTGGTCGGTTTGATAATGCTGACATTAGAGGGTGTAACCTAATGGTATTATAAAACTTTGTTAAAGTCTGAAATGGCTGTAATCAATTTGTAATATATACGACTAAAATTACACTTGAAAAACTGATGGTTGGGAAACCAAAAAAAATATTCTATAATTGAAAAAGAGAGTTTTTAAGTTGATTGGTTGGTTTTTAACGCCTAGTGAAGTTTACTTCCTTAGGCGTTTTTTTAGAAGCAAAAATCCCGCTTATTAGCGGGATCTTTGTTGTATAAAAATTTTGGATTCCTAATTATCACTCTAAACGATAAAATTGAGGCCTTATTAAGAACTCACTTTTAATATATAAGTGTTTTTCTTTCCCTTATTTAGAATGATATATTTATCATTGATCAAATCATCAGCGGATAAGATATAGTCTTCAGTAACTTTTTCTTTGTTCACTGAAATTGAGTTCTCTTTTAATGCGCGACGCGCCTCGCCGTTGGAATTTAAAAAATTAGTTTTTGCAGCAAGCGCAGCAATCATATCAATCCCTTCGTCAAAATCTGCTTTAGATATCTCTGCCAAGGGCACTCCTTCAAAAACCTCTAAAAACATGGTTTCGTCCAATGTTCTAATGTCTTTTTTGAAACTATCACTAAATAGAATATTCGAAGCTCTTTCAGCATTCTGAAAATCTTCTTCAGAGTGTACGAACGTGGTTACTTCTTGTGCCAACCGCTTCTGTAAAATTCTTAAGTGCGGTGCTTCTTGATGTTCAATAATTAATTTCTCAATGGTTGCCCTATCTAAAAATGTAAAAATCTTGATATATTTCCCAGCATCTTCATCGCTGGTGTTCAACCAAAACTGGTAAAACTTATATACTGACGTCTTATCAATATCCAACCAAATGTTTCCACCTTCGCTTTTACCAAATTTAGAACCATCTGCTTTTGTAATCAATGGACACGTCATAGCGAAAGCTTTTGCCTCTTGACCAACATTCATTCTTCTTACCAATTCAGTTCCTGTCGTAATATTTCCCCATTGATCACTTCCTCCCATTTGTAAAACAACATTATGATGTTTGTGCAAATAGTAAAAATCGTACCCTTGAATAAGTTGGTATGTAAATTCGGTAAACGACATCCCAACACTACCTTCTTCGCCAGAAAAACGTTTTTTAACAGAATCTTTGGACATCATATAATTGACCGTAATGCGCTTGCCAACATCTCTTGCAAAATCAATAAAGGTGAAACTCTTCATCCAGTCATAGTTATTAACCAAAACCGGTGCGTTTTTCGCATCAGAATCAAAATTTAAAAATCGAGATAATACTGATTTTATTCCAGCGACATTCTTTTCCAACGCGACTTCATCCAACAAATTACGTTCATCACTTTTGCCTGAAGGGTCACCAATCATTCCTGTCGCTCCACCTACCAAAGCCATCGGTTTGTGTCCTGCTTTTTCAAGATGCACCAATAATATAATAGGTACTAAACTGCCAATATGCAACGAGTCGGAGGTTGGGTCAAAGCCAATATAGGCCGTAGTCATTTCTTTATTGAGTTGCTCTTCCGTACCCGGCATGATATCGTGGACCATTCCTCTCCAACGTAAATCTTCTACAAAGGCGTTTGTCATGAGTTTTAATATTAATTTTATAAATTTTGTGCAAAGATAAACATCAAGGGACAATTAGGAATTAATATCTAATAATTCTTTATTTTAGTCTCATGATATTAGTTACAGGAGGTACAGGTTTGGTGGGCTCACATTTACTCTATAAGTTATTGCAAACCAACGATAAGGTCAAAGCAATTTACAGAAGAGCACACAAATTAGAGTTGGTTAAAAAAGTTTTTTCTTACTACACCGCCGATTCTGAAGCGCTTTACGAAAAAATTGAATGGATTAATGCCGATATAACTGACGTTCCTTCGCTAGAAGTAGCTTTTAAAAATGTGGACTACGTTTACCATTGTGCCGCATTTGTAAGTTTTGAACCTGACAAATACCACCAATTACGGAAAATAAATATTGAAGGCACTGCAAATGTGGTCAACTTATGCGTATCACATCAGGTCAAAAAATTATGCTATATAAGTTCGATTGCCACAATTGGCCATCATCAGAATCCGCAGCAGCTCATCACGGAAGACACTAATTGGAATCAAGAAGATGACAACAGCGTGTATGCCATTACCAAATATGGCGCAGAAATTGAAGTTTGGAGAGGTACTCAAGAAGGCGTCGATGCCGTTATTTTAAATCCAGGAATTATTATTGGCCCTGGGTTTTGGAACAGTGGCGGCAGCAGCAGTTTGATTAAAAAGATCTACAAAGGTATGCCGTATTATACGCATGGCGTAACGGGTTATGTAGACATTAATGACGTTGTCAATACCATGATTTTGTTGGTTCAAAGCGGTATTAAAAATGAACGTTTCATTATCATTTCAGAAAATTTATCCTTTAAAAAATTTCAGCAGCAAACCACCATGGCGCTAGATGTGAAATCTGCCACAAAAGAAGCAACTCCGTTTATTTTAGAGATTGGTTGGCGATTGGATTGGCTGAATCGTTTACTGACAGGAAAACGTCGAAGACTATCGAAACATATGACTAAAAGCGCTAGAAGCATTACAAAATACGACGCTTCAAAACTGAAGAACGCATTGGACATTGAATTTAAACCTATGCAGATTTCAATTAAAGAAACCTGTGATTTGTTCTTGGAAGATTTAAAGAGCGACTCCTAATTGATCGAATCGATTTTGCGATCTTTTAGATCTCCTTAACATTTTTCAGCCTTCTTAAATAGAGTCTTTAACTTTTAGATCTTCTTTGGCCAGCTTTTCATAAAAAGCTTTATCTTTTTCAAGCGCTCCGCTCATTTTTTGTATAATACTACTATAGACTTCCGTGTCATATGAGTAATAGGTATTGCTTTCAGCAAATTGCAAACTGTCAATATCATATTTTTTATAAATATATTCTGAAGGCATAATCCCGTTGAGTTCTAACAACTTTCTGTTAACTCCTTTTGCCGCATTAAGGATATACAAGTCATACATGATCTCTGACATTTTATCCTCGGCAATTAAGTTTTTAGGTTTTTCAGGTCTATCAACACTGTTGCAACTCACAAATGAAATCAGGATTAGGATGTAAAAAAAATGTTTCATCGGTTAAAAGTTAATCGTTTCCCTGCTTTAACGTCCAAAAACTTGAAATTCTTATACACTAAAGCGCCATTGACAAAAGTATGCGTTATTCTCGACTTAAATAAAGTATTTTCAAATGGTGACCAGCCGCATTTGTAAAGGATATTATCCTTATTTACGGTCCATGGACTATTGATATCCACAATGGCCAAATCAGCATAGTAACCTGGACGTATATATCCACGTTTCTCCACCTGAAATAATATAGCAGGATTATGACACATTTTTTCGACAATTTTCTCCAAGCTTATTTTACCCTTATGAAAGGCTTCGATCATAGCAACCAAAGCGTGTTGCACTAGTGGTCCGCCAGAAGGCGCATGGGTATAAATATTTTGCTTCTCTTCTAAAGTATGAGGTGCATGGTCAGTAGCAATGACGTCAATACGGTCATCTAAAAGAGCTTTCCACAGTTCTTCGCGATCATTGGCCGTTTTTACTGCAGGATTCCATTTAATTAAGGTACCCTTTTTGTCATAATCTTCATCGCTAAACCATAGGTGATGAACACAAACTTCTGCCGTAATTTTTTTATCCTTGAGCGGAATTTTATTACTGAACAATTTTGTTTCTTTTGCAGTAGAAAGATGAAAAACGTGCAAACGCGCCCCTGTTTTTTTTGCCAATTCTATTGCTTTAGACGAAGATATATAACATGCTTCTGCGCTTCTAATGATCGGATGACATTCCATAGGAATAGCATCTCCATATTTTTGAATGTGCTCTTCAAGATTCTTTTTAATGGTCGCTTCATCTTCACAGTGTACAGAAATCAGTAAATCAGTACTTTTAAAGATTTTTTCCAAAACCTCCGTGTTATCCACCAACATATCCCCAGTTGACGATCCTAAGAACAACTTTAAACCCGCCACATTTTTGGAATCTAATTTTAAAATCTCTTCTAAGTTTGTATTGGTTCCACCAAACATGAACGAATAATTGGCATAAGAACTATTTGCAGCAATTTCAAATTTCTCTTCCAACTTCTCAATAGTTGTCGTTTGTGGCACGGTATTCGGCATTTCAATGAATGATGTAATTCCACCAGCAACTGCCGCTTTAGATTCTGATTCGATGGTAGCCTTATGGGTCAGCCCAGGCTCCCTAAAGTGGACTTGATCATCAATAACTCCGGGAAAAACATACTTGCCTTCAATATCTATAACCAAGACATCTGAGGTTTTCGCACTGATAGAATCCGCGATTTCCTTGATGAACTCACCTTCTATTAGAATATCACCTTCAAAAATTTGTCCTTCATTAACAATTTTGGCATTTTTAATAAGTACCGTTTTTGCTTTCATGTGTTTAAATTTATTTTTTTTAACCATCATACTTCGACTTAACTCAGTATAGGCATGTTGTTCGCAATTTATTATTCCTCTGGGTTTAAAATCTTTAGGATGCGTGTTTGATCTTATTTGCCAAATAGGCTTTTCAATTTCATGTTAATAACTCCGAAAATTGCTTCAGAAATAATACCGCCACTCATTTTCGATTTCCCTTTGGCTCTATCTGTAAAAATTACAGGAACCTCTACAATTTTAAAACCCTTTAAATGGGCCTTAAATTTCATTTCTATTTGAAACGCATAGCCCACAAATTTAATGGCATCTAAGTTTATAGTCTCTAATACTTTTCTTTTATAGCAAACGAACCCTGCAGTCGTATCTTGAATTTTCATTCGTGTCACAAATCGCACATATTTTGAAGCGAAATAAGACAGTAATATCCTGTTCATTGGCCAGTTGACTACATTTACCCCAGTTATATAGCGCGATCCAATGGCAACGTCAGCATCTTCTTTTGCACAAGCGTTGTAAAGCTTCACTAAATCTTCAGGATTATGCGAAAAGTCAGCATCCATTTCAAAAATATATTCATAACCTTTTGCAAGACACCATTTAAACCCTTCAATATATGCAGTTCCTAACCCAGTTTTATTCTTTCGTTGGAGCAAAAACAAACGGTCTGGAAACTCCATCTGTAAAGACTTTACAGTTTCAGCAGTTAAATCGGGTGAATTGTCATCAACCACAAGGATATCACAGGCTTTATCTTGAGCAAATACCGTTATGATAATAGCTTCAATATTTTCAATTTCATTATAAGTTGGAATGATGACAATAGCGTCTTTCATCGATAAGAATTTTAGCAAAAGTAAGTTTTTTTAAAAGATTAATTTTATTGAAATGAAGAGATAACATTTTCTTTATAATTTAGCAGCATGATACGAGAGATTATATCTTATGAATGGTTTACCGCTTTTATGGTTTTGGGATTGGTTTTCATTACGATAGCTAAGGTTCTATTTACCGATCGGTTTTTGGAATTTGTCGGCGTTTTAGGCAATTCCAAATATTTAAAATTTTACACAAAAGATCAGAAATTTGTTGATTCTTTTGACGCGCTCCTGTTTTTCAATTTAGTCATCTCTCTTTCCATTTTTGGTTACCACTCCTATCTCAGCCTCGAACCCAGCCGAATTTTTGAATTGGATGTTTTTTTAAAATTGGTTCTCGGCATTACCAGCTTGATCGTGATTAAGATTTTAATAGAGCGATTGGTAGGTAGTTTATTTGAAATTGACAAAGTAATTGATGCTTACTTATTTCAAAAAATAAGTTATAAAAACTTTAGTGGCTTTGTACTTTTACTTTTTAACGCGCTGTTACTGTATACAATAAACCCCTCTAAAACTATTGTTCTTGCCGTGGTTTTGATTATGATACTTATAAACGTTCTTGGATTTATGACTTCGTTCAAAAATCATCAAAAGATCCTGACGAGCAACATATTCTATTTTATTTTGTATCTTTGCGCACTTGAAATTGGGCCTTATCTGATTTTATATAAAATAATTGTAGAATATAAAGCTTAAAACCCTCCGAAGCCTATGAAAGTGAAAACAATTTTAGTGTCTCAACCCGAACCTAAAATCGAAAATTCGCCTTACTTTGATCTCCAAGAAAAACTAAAAGTAAAGATTGACTTCCGTCCTTTTATTCATGTTGAAGGGCTTCCCGCCAAAGATGTAAGACAGCAAAAAGTTGATCTAGCAAATTACTCTGCTATTATTTTAACAAGTAGAAACTCGGTAGATCATTTTTTTAGAGTCGCGGATGAAATGCGGTTTAAAGTGCCTGATAGTTTAAAATATTTTTGTCAGAGTGAAGCAGTAGCTTTCTACCTGCAAAAATACGTAGTGTATCGAAAACGGAAAATCTATGTAGGCAAACGCAACTTCGAAGATTTATCGCCGTTGATCAAGAAATACAAGGATGAAAGCTTCTTGTTGCCCACTACAGACAAATTAAACGATGAAGTTCCTGAACTCCTTAATAGTTTAAATATTAAGTGGAAGGAAGCGATTTTTTACAAAACGGTTATTAGTGATTTATCAGATCTTGCTGATGTATTTTATGACGTTTTAGTATTCTTTAGCCCATCAGGAATCGAATCTTTATTCCATAATTTCCCAGACTTTAAACAAAATGATACGCGTATTGCCGTTTTTGGTAGTACAACAGCAAAAGCTGTTGAAGAGCATGGATTGAAAGTTGATATCATGGCGCCAACTCCTGAAACACCATCAATGACAATGGCTTTGGAAAAATATATCGAAAAAGTTAATAAAGGAAAATAGTAGTTTTACTTAGTATAAAAAAAGGCGATTCAAATATTTGAATCGCCTTTTTACTTTATAACCAATTTGGTCTAAAACGCATAACGTTGCGGACCACCTCGTCTAATTTCCTCACTTGAAAATTCTTCAAATTTTTTGAAGTTTTCTCTAAAGGCATTACTCAATTTGAAAGCTGTAGT
>JBDTKP010000045.1:0-5601 GCA_039935255.1 Gelidibacter sp.
TTCATCACTTTTACTACCCCAATAAATGCATAAGCTGTGCAGATAGACGCTAAAACAAATAGAAAAATCCAATCTGAAGACGTAAGTGTGAAGAATTTTGTATCAAACCCGCCCTTAAACACGAGTATGAATACCGTTAGAAACAACACACCACTTAGAAACTCATAAAAAGAAATGACCGTTGCGGAATGTTTTTGAATAAATGTGCCATTGATCACTGCAAATAAACTCGACAACAATGCGGAAACGACCCCAAGAATAATCCCATTTATATATTTCAGTTCACCATGCGTAATTAGAAAGACACCAACAATAACCATCACTCCAAAAAGAATTTCATACCAAATGATGCGTCGTTTATAAAACAAAGGTTCAATAAAAGAAGCAAAAAACGCCCCTGTCGAAAACATGGCCAGCGTGATAGAGATATTGGATTGTTTGATGGCTTCAAAAAAAGTAATCCAGTGTAAAGCAATGATGACCCCTGCTGCAAAAAACTTGAGCATGGTTCGTTTATCGACCTTAATTTTGAGTTTAATAAATTTGATGTAGAAAAACATGAGCAGTCCTGCCATGACCATTCTATACCAGACAAGGGGAATCGATCCAATGGTAATTAACTCGCCTAAAATAGCCGTAAAACCGGCAATAAATACTAAGAAATGAAGGTGTAGATAATTTTTTAACTTAGCGTTTTGCATTGTAGAGGAGATAAATAGCCAAAATACCAAAAACCACATTTGGAAGCCATGCGGCAATTAATGGCGAAAAATCAGATTGCTCAGCCAATACTCCAAAAACTTTATCAAAAAACACATAAACCATAGCTGTGGTAATCCCAAATGCCAAGTTGACCCCCATGCCCCCTCTTCTCTTTACTGAAGATACTGAAACGGCAATAATGGTCAGAATAAAAACGGCAACTGGCAAACTCCACTTTTTATATTTTACGATTTCGTAGCGTCCAATATTTGATGATCCTCTAGCCTTTTCTTTATTTATAAAATCCACCAATTCAAAATACGGTTTTGTTTCTGCAATATAATTCACAGGGGTCAAATCTTCCAAATCAAATGAAAACATGGTATCCATTCTTCTTTGAGTCTGAATAACATCTCCATTATCTGTGATGGTTCTTTTAAAATAATTGAAGAGCCTATAGGTACTATCCTTTTCAATATAATTAATTGAATTTGCGAAAATCTTGTATTTTAATTCGTTGTTTTCAATATGCTCTAAAGTGAAATTATAGCCGGTATTTTTTCCTGGATCGAAACTGCTCACAAAAATAAAGTCCGTATCATTAATCTGCCGAAAAATATTTTGTCCCGGTTGCTGGCTACTGGCACTTTTTAAGTATTTATAAGTAAATTGATTAAACCCTTGACTTGCGATGGGTGCCAAATAGAAGCCCAATACCATCGCAAATATGGAAATAATGGTTGCTCCAACAATATAAGGTCTCAGAAAGCGTGAGAACGATACCCCAGAACTTAAAAAAGCGACAATCTCCGTATTATTGGCGAGTTTGGAGGTAAACCAAATAACGGACAGGAATAAAAATATGGGAAAAAGTAAATTAGCAAAGTAGATGGTAAAATTAAGATAGTATAAGGCCACTTCCCAAAAAGGCACTTTATTTTCTAAAATCTTTCCGATTTTCTCTGCAAGGTTGACCGTGATTCCAATAGGAATAAACAGCAATAACATCATCAAAAAGGTGAAGAGATAACGTTTTAATATGTACCAATCTAGGATTTTCAAAGTCTGAGGACTATTGTTTATTTTTATTATTTAATACTCGTGGTTTGAGGTTTGCATTAAAACTGTAATCACTATCAATTTAAACCTATTGCTTCCAACTTCCGTTTTGAAACCTTCATCTTCCCGTCTCCGCTAAAGTAAGGGCAGACGATTTAAATTTCAATTTCACTTTTTACAACCGCTTATCCATTTGTTTTACCATCATCTCTTTCCAAGTTCTAAAAGTTCCTGCTAAGATATGTTTTCTGGCTTCCCTGACCAACCATAAATAAAAACCGAGGTTATGAATGGTTGCAATTTGCATGGCCAAGCGTTCGTTGACACTAAACAAATGACGCAAATACGCTTTAGAATATTCGGTATCCACATACGTCATGGCCATTTCATCTAAAGGCGAAAAATCATCTTCCCATTTTTTATTTTTGATATTTATGGAGCCATGTGCGGTAAAAAGCATGCCGTTTCGTGCATTCCGCGTGGGCATTACACAATCAAACATATCAATACCCAACGCAATATTTTCCAGAATATTGATCGGCGTCCCCACCCCCATTAAGTATCGCGGCTTATCCTCAGGCAGGACACTACAAACCACTTCGGTCATGGCATACATTTCATCAGCAGGCTCTCCTACCGACAGACCGCCAATAGCATTTCCTACAGCACCAGCATTGGCAATGTACTCTGCAGATTGCAGGCGTAAATCTTTATAAGTACTTCCTTGCACAATTGGAAAAAAACTTTGCTCATAGTCGTAACTAAACGGGGTTTTGTCCAAATGCTTGATACAGCGGTCCAACCAACGGTGGGTCATGTGCATGGAGCGTTTGGCGTAATTATAATCGCAAGGATATGGTGTACACTCATCAAAAGCCATGATGATATCAGCACCAATAACACGCTGGATCTCCATAACATTTTCTGGTGTAAAGGTGTGATAGCTGCCATCAATATGCGATTTAAACTTGACTCCTTCTTCCTTAATTTTCCGATTCGCGGATAATGAATACACTTGAAAACCACCTGAATCCGTCAGAATAGGACGATCCCAATTTATGAATTTATGCAAACCTCCCGCCTGTTCCAATATTCGCGTTTGTGGACGTAAATACAAATGATAGGTATTACCTAAGATTACATCGGCATTGATATCATTTCTAAGCTCTCTTTGGTGCACTCCTTTTACAGAGCCTACAGTACCTACTGGCATAAAAATTGGCGTTTCAATAACACCATGGTCTGTAGTCAGCACTCCTGCCCTCGCTTTAGTTTGTGGGTCTTTTCCTTTTAATTCAAATTTCATAGGTGGCAAACGTACATCTTTTTTTAATTCAAACTGAAAATAATCAGAGTGAAGGAAGATGTGATTGTATTTTTAAAATTATTATTAGTCGCCAAAGATAAACAATGCTGCAATTAAGATAAAGAGCTCTTAAGAAAATTTTAAAATTCTATTTTTGGGCAAATACATTGGATGCTAGTGGTCAATTTTGAAATTAAGTCCCACTGGTAAAAAATAACGAAGAAAATTCTCTCTTTAATTGTTAGCAAACAGCAACATTCGTTAATAAGTGCGCCAATTGTAGTTTTGATTCGGGGTTTTAAAACTTTACTTTTGCACCGTAAAACTAACTTTTATAAAATGTCAAACACACAACAATTAGAGGATTTAACAACACAGGTACGTAGAGATATTCTCCGAATGGTACACAAGGTCAATTCTGGACACCCAGGAGGCTCATTAGGTTGCGCAGAATTTTTGGTTGCGCTCTACAATGAGATCATGGACAGAAAGAACACTTTTGAAATGGATGGCATAGGCGAAGACCTATTCTTTCTTTCCAACGGCCATATTTCACCAGTATTTTACAGCGTCTTGGCAAGAGCAGGCTATTTCCCTGTAGAAGAACTGAATACCTTCAGGTTACTAAACTCACGTTTACAAGGTCACCCAACCACACATGAAGGTTTACCAGGTATCCGTGTTGCTTCAGGATCACTAGGTCAAGGCATGTCTGTAGCCATCGGCGCTGCACAAGCTAAAAAACTAAACAATGATTCTCATTTAATCTATAGTTTACATGGGGATGGCGAATTGCAAGAAGGTCAAAACTGGGAAGCTATTATGTATGCCTCTGCTAAAAAAATTGACAATCTTATTTCCACCATCGACCTTAACGGACAGCAGATTGATGGTTCTACAGATACTGTATTACCAATGGGAAGTATCAAAGAGAAATTTGAAGCTTTTGGATGGACCGTTGTAGAAATTGAGCACGGCAACAAAATGGATGCAATCCTAAAAGGTATGGCCGTTGCTAAATCTAAAACAGGCCAAGGAAAGCCGGTTTGTGTACTTTTAAAAACGGTGATGGGGAATGGTGTTGATTTCATGATGCATACGCACGCTTGGCATGGAAAAGCGCCGAACGATGATCAACTGGCTATTGGATTGGAGCAAAATCCGGTAACTTTGGGAGATTATTAAAATCCCATCCTAAATTCTTCCCAATGGGAAGGACTTCAAAAAAAACATTAATTAAAAGATACCCACTTTCGTGGGCATTATTATGAAAACATATACAAATACAGGAAATAAAGACACACGTTCAGGGTTTGGAGCGGGCTTGACAGAATTAGGACAAACCAATGACAAGGTTGTTGCGCTTTGTGCTGATTTAATTGGTTCGTTAAAAATGGACGATTTTAAAGCCAATCACCCAGAACGTTTTTTTCAAATAGGAATTGCAGAAGCCAATATGATTGGAATCGCTGCTGGTTTAACCATCGGAGGGAAAATCCCATTTACAGGAACTTTTGCTAACTTTTCAACAGGTCGTGTTTACGATCAAATCAGACAGAGTGTGGCTTATTCTGATAAAAACGTTAAAATTTGTGCATCCCACGCAGGTTTAACCCTTGGTGAAGATGGTGCAACGCACCAAATTTTAGAAGATATCGGATTGATGAAAATGTTGCCAGGAATGACGGTCATCAATACTTGCGATTACAACCAGACCAAAGCAGCTACTATTGCCATCGCCGATCACATCGGCCCTGTTTATCTTCGTTTTGGACGTCCAGCTGTCCCTAATTTCACACCAGAAGATCAAAAGTTTGAAATTGGCAAAGCCTTACAATTAACTGAAGGAACAGACGTAACCATTGTGGCTACGGGCCATTTGGTGTGGGAAGCCCTTGAAGCTGCGAAAGTTTTAAATGAACAAGGCATTTCAGCAGAAGTGATTAATATTCATACGATCAAACCTTTGGATGATGAAGCTATTTTGAAATCGGTTAAAAAGACAGGTTGCATCGTTACGGCTGAAGAACACAACTTTCTTGGTGGATTAGGCGAGAGCGTTGCACGTGTTTTATCATTGAACCATCCAACACCTCAAGAATTTGTTGCGACACAAGATACTTTTGGTGAATCTGGAACACCAGCACAACTCATGGAAAAATATGGCTTAAATAGCGCTTCTATTATTAAGGCCGCACAAAAAGTGGTTGAGAGAAAAAATTAATTAGGTTGCAAGCAAAGTTTAACGGTTACTTTTTGTAAAAGTTAATCTTGAATCAGGCTCAGTATAAGCATTAGGCTTTCTTTATTTTAAAGAAAGCCTTTTTTTGTTGAGCGAAAAAATAAACAGGTCTATCAAAATAATTATCGTTTTGCAGCGTTTTTCTATTGTATCAAATCGCAACCTTAAAAATAATAATTATGAAAATCATGAAGAAATTTCACGAGCAGCTTAAAAGCAAAAGTGATTTAAGTAAAAAGTTAATTTTAGCATGTTTTGTTTTAGCTGCATTTACGTTTACCACAAATGCCCA
>JBDTKP010000046.1:0-17426 GCA_039935255.1 Gelidibacter sp.
CAAATCCAAAGCTTGTGAAACAGGCCTATCCTATTGAAAGGTTATCTTATCAAGAAGCCATGGAGCTTTCGCATTTTGGAGCAAAAGTGTTATATCCACCATCGGTTCAACCGGTTTTAAGTTTGAATATTCCTATCCATATTAAAAACACCTCCCATCCAGAGGCCTATGGCACACTCGTCACAAACGACAAGACCAACGGATTTAAAAAGGTAGCAAAAGCAATCAGTAATATTAGTAATATTGCCTTATTGACTTTGCAAGGGACTGGAATGGTCGGTATTCCCGGATTTTCAAAACGTCTTTTTGAGACTTTAGCACAAGAGAAAATTAACGTCATCTTTATCACACAAGCCTCTTCAGAACATTCCATTTGTTTTGGGATCGATGAAAAAGATGCAGCCGTTGCCGCTGCGAGCATTAATTTGACCTTTGAAAATGAAATTTCCCTAAATAAAATTGATCCAATTATTGTTGAAAAGGAATTGTCCATTGTGGCTTTAGTAGGTGATAATATGAAGAATCACCAAGGCATCAGTGGAAGAATGTTTAGCGCACTGGGACAAAACAATATCAATATCAGAGCCATTGCTCAAGGCGCTTCGGAAAAGAACATTTCGGCGGTAATTGCTGAAAAAGACGTAAAAAAAGCGCTGAATACTATTCATGAACGTTTTTTTGAAGATCAGACTAAGCAGTTGAACGTGTTCATTACAGGGGTTGGAAATGTGGGTGAACGACTTGTAGAGCAAATCCATCAACAGAAAAAATATTTGAAAGAGCAACTTAAAATCAATTTGAGAGTGATTGGTTTGTCGAATTCTAGAAAGATGATTTTTGATGAATCGGGTCTTTCTCTAAAATCTTGGAAAGAAGATTTGAATTCAGGTGAAATAGCGACTTTGGAAGGCTTTCTAGAACGTATCAAAAATCTCAATTTACGGAACAGTATTTTTGTAGATGTTACCGCTAATGAGGACGTTTCTAAAATCTATGCGGCTTATCTTAAGGAAAGTATTGCTGTTGTGGCCTGCAACAAAATTGCCTGTTCAAGCAGTTTTGAAAACTACAGCAACCTCAAAAGACTTTCTGCAAAATACAATGCTCCATTTTTGTACGAAACGAATGTTGGCGCTGGTTTGCCAATTATAGATACCTTAAATCATTTAATCGCTTCGGGTGATAGAATAACGTCTATTCAAGCCGTGCTTTCTGGAAGTTTGAACTTTGTATTTAATAATTTTGATGCTACTACAAAATTTCATGATGTTGTAAAACAAGCTCAGAAAGAAGGCTACACAGAACCAGATCCTCGTATTGATTTAAGCGGTGTGGATGTTGCCCGAAAAATTTTGATTTTGGCACGAGAAAGTGGCACTCAAATGAACCTGGAGGATATTGAAAACACCTCATTTTTAACCGATAAAAATTTGAAAAGCGACTCTGTAGATGATTTTTACGAGACCTTAATTGCAGATGAAACCCACTTTCAAAAGCTTTTTGCATCGGCTAAAAAGAACGACTGCCAATTAAAATATGTGGCTGAATTTGACGGCGAAAAAGCTAAAGTGAGCCTCAAGGAAATTCCGAAAGACCATCCCTTTTACAATCTGAAAGGAAAAGATAATATCGTCATGTTTTATACACAACGTTACCCTGAACAGCCTATGATCATTAAAGGTGCAGGCGCTGGAGCTGACGTGACCGCTTCGGGATTATTTGCGGATATTATTAGGATTGGGAATTAGGATTCCCGCCTTCGCAAAAGCTACGGACCGGCAAGCAGTGTTCAGTGTTCAAAAAGAAATAAAAATTAAGGCTTGTGATTAAAAATGAAATCAAAATATTCTCACCGGCAACGGTAGCCAATGTATCCTGTGGATTTGATGTCCTCGGGTTCTGTTTGGATACTATTGGTGATGAGATGATCATTAGAAAAACAGAAAAAAAAGGAATCATCATTACCAAAATTGAAGGCTACAACCTACCCTTTGATCCCGAAAAAAATGTGGCCGGTATTTCCGCATTAGCTATGATTGCTGATGCAAAGCCTGATTTTGGCTTTGAGATTGAAATTTACAAAAAAATCAAACCCGGTAGCGGAATTGGTAGTAGTAGCGCCAGTGCTGCTGGCAGTGTATTTGCTATCAATGAGCTTTTAGGACGTCCTTACAACAAAACGCAGGTCACTGATTTTGCCATGAAAGGTGAAGCCTTTGCAAGTGGTAGCGAACATGCTGATAATTTGGCTCCTGGAGTTTTCGGAGGTTTTACCTTGGTAAGAAGCACTTCTCCATTAGAGGTTTTACAATTACCAACACCAAAGAATATTTATGCGATCATCATCCATCCGCAAATAGAAATCAAGACTTCCGACGCCCGAGGGATTTTACCCAAGGAATTTCCTTTAAAAGATGCGATTACGCAATGGGCTAATCTTGGAAGTTTTGTGCATGCACTTCATACCAGCGATTATGATTTATTAAAAAGAGCACTGCAAGATGTGATTATAGAACCGCACAGAAGCCGATTGATTCCGCATTTTGAAGAAGTTAAAGCGGCGGCGCTCGAAAATGGGGCCTTAGGAGCAAGCATTTCTGGCGCGGGACCTTCTGTTTTTGCATTATCAAAAGGTATAGAAAATGCGAAAAAAGTTGAAGAGGCGATGCGTGAGGTGTACTCCAAAACGGACATTGACTTTGAAACACATGTGTCGAGAATTAACACCGAAGGAATTAGAGAAATTTAAATTATAAGCCGTACACGGAGATGCACAGAGTTACACAGAGAACTTTGAAAACTTTTGTGAATTCGTGGCAAAAAGAATAAAAATGACATACTACTCACTAAACAAAAAAGCGCCAAACACTTCCTTCAAAGAAGCAGTTATTAGAGGTATTGCTCCAGATAAAGGGCTTTACTTTCCCAAACTTATCACCCCTCTCCCCGCTTCATTTTTTAAAAATATTGATGCGTTATCTTATGAGGAAATTGCTTTTGAAACGATAAAGCAATTTGTAAGTCCGGATATTCCTGAAGACGTATTAAAAACTATTATTGCAGAAACATTGTCTTTTGATTTTCCCGTTGTGGAAATTAATGAAAAGGTTTCTACTTTGGAATTGTTTCACGGGCCAACTATGGCTTTTAAAGATGTCGGCGCGCGCTTTATGGCACGCTGCTTGGCTTATTTCAATCAAAACAACACCAAAGAGGTAACCGTTTTGGTAGCGACCTCTGGAGATACTGGAGGTGCTGTCGCCCATGGTTTTTTAGGAGTTAAAGGTGTCAAAGTGGTTATTTTATATCCGAGCGGAAAAGTCAGTGATATCCAAGAAAAACAATTGACAACGTTAAAACAAAATATTACCGCTTTAGAAGTAGATGGCGTTTTTGATGATTGCCAAGAAATGGTAAAACGCGCGTTTCTTGATGAAGAGTTGACGAGCAAAATGCAGTTGACTTCAGCAAACTCAATCAATGTAGCACGATGGTTGCCACAAATGTTCTATTTCTTTTTTGCCTACAAACAACTTCATAAAATGCATGAAGATATTGTGTTTTCGGTTCCAAGTGGAAACTTCGGAAATATTTGTGCAGGGATAATGGCACAACAATTAGGTTTGCCTATTCATCATTTTGTTGCTTCTAATAATGAAAACAATGTGGTGACTGAATACCTTAGCACCAAATTATACCAACCCAAACCTTCCGTCCAAACCATTAGCAACGCTATGGATGTGGGAAATCCGAGTAATTTTATCAGAATTCAGGAAATTTATAAAAATAATTTCGAGGATTTAAAATCTAATTTATCATCTTATAGTTTTTCTGATAATGACACACGAGAAGCTTTAAAAGAACTTTACGAGAGTTTTGGTTATGTGTCAGATCCACATGGCGCCGTTGGGTACTTGGGCTGTAAAGCATATTTAAAGGACAATCAAAATGTACATTGCGTGTTCTTGGAAACTGCACATCCTACAAAGTTTTTGGACGTGGTGGAAGATGTGATTAAAAAAACGATTGAGCTGCCATCACAAATTAAAGCCGTCATGGATAAAGAGAAAGAATCGATTGAGATTTCAACCTATGATGAATTGAAAGCATTTTTATTGACGAGATAAGAACTTTTTAAAAGATGTTTTTATCTGAATTGTTTTTCAAACACTTATAGGTAAATGTATTCCAAGATTACATAAACTGGGCATAGCCAAATATGAAATTATCAGATGCAAAAGAATTTAAATATTTGTGTGTTAATTTCAAAAGTGTTTGATCTGCTTGATTTGTGTTTTTGAAATGTAGTTACTATACCATGCTTTCTCTAATTATTTTTATAACTTTTCTTATTAATACTTCTTGGGGTCTCCCGAAATAGTGAGATGTTCACCAAAATGTTGTTCTTTTTGTTTACCCGAATCTCGGTAGCCAAAGGCTTGGTCAGTAAATTGAAAATCCTCGTATGTATATTTCGAAATTAAAAATTTCACTGTTTCAGAAATCGTTGATTTCGAACCCATAATGTCATTTTTAATTAATCGTATTTTTGCGTTTCCATAGGTGAAGTCCGTTATCCTATCCTTGCCTGATTTATCCATAATTTCCTTTTTTACATAATGACTGTTATATTCGAGTCTAATTATTTCTCTAGCAAAATGCAAGAAGTAGCGTGTCCTAAATTCATCTCCATTATTCATTAAAGCTTTTTTATCTTTATAAACTTTAGGTTCATCGCCTATTAGGCGTCTTGGACTTGCTGGATTGAATCTATCTACAAATCCACTATTGTATTCATCTTCTAAGCCGTATACATGCCCCATCTCATGAGTTAATGTTTCCATACTTGATTTTATTCCGACATTAACTTCTTTCATAACGATTTCACGATCTTTCCCGTGACTATCTAAAACGGTGAGAGCAGAATAAAAGGTACCCATTGGATGAACCTCCACCTCTTTATTAAAGTGTTGCTTTTTCGAACTAACAATTAAAAGATTAAAATTTAATGAAACTGACTTCAGAAGCTTTCCTTTTTCATCAAGGACATCTATTAATGCAGAATTGTTCCAATTTTCTACTGCCTTTTTTAAGTTATATATGAACGTTGCTTTCTCATTTACCTGAAATTTTTTCTTGAAATTGATAAAAGCCACAAATGTCACTTTAAAATTACTCCCATCATACAAATAGTCAAAATTACCACCAGAATAAGGTGCATCTAAATCAGTGTTTCTAACTGCTGACACCGTGGCCTTAGATGGGGTAATCGAAGAAATGACTTTTGGCTTCGAAAAAAGTGTAAAAACTCCAGCTGGAGAAATAGGTTTTGTCAAACCTCTTTGGGCATCACTTAAACCTCTATCACCTGCCGTGTCTGCAATACGCCTTGTAATTCTTCGAAGCCTTTCTGCAAAGCCTTCAGAAAGCTCTAGGGATAGCAATCGATTAAGTGGGTCTCGTTTTTCACTGAATTTGTAATCCATACGAATGGCGTCTTCGGATTTAAGGTTTGATATCAGCTTCAATATTTCTGACGTACGCTTTTCAATTTTCAAAGTTTCACTGGAATGAATAGTATCCGCAAGAAGCTGAATTAAAAGACTTTGTGATTCATCTTCCGGATCTATATCCTTAAGAGTTTGTACCCATTCTTTTGATCTGTTTGACATTATATCCAAGGTTAATCAACATTCTACGACTATTTTTTTTATGGAGCCATTCTTCTCTAAAATTATTCGCTTATAAAGAATTAACTAATCTGCTCTAGTGATCTTCATTCAGACGGATTCAATATCCCATTATTATTCCCCTCTACAATTATTCGCTTATCAACATCTGGGTCTTCTCTTTCTTCGTTCAACAGCCTTGCAGCATAACGTATATTCTCCAGCTCCATTTTACGCACTTCGGCCTGCACTTTAAATACATCTAATTTTCTATGTCTCAATTTAAAGTCTTCTAATAATGTATGGGAACCAGGCAATGCTTCAATAAATAATGAGTTTGTGGGGACGGTGATTTCATCTCGATTTCTTAACGGATCAGCCAATAATAGCTCAAGCCATTTTTTTAATTGGGGCTTGATTTTATTGTAAGCGTCTTCAGTCAAATGCTTATGCAGGCAACACACATAGTTGCTGTATTCGTCAAAGCTTACATTGCTCAATTCGTTAGGGTCCATTGCACCAAATGCATTATCAACATAAGGAGCGGCCATAAATTCAGTAAGCGCGTTGTGCTCTTTTAAAGGAAAAATCATATAATTGCCCTTAAAACCTAAAAGATTATCCAAGTCTGCCACTTGCACTAAGGGTTTGAACGGCGCTTCCAAACTTGATGTTGTCTTCAATACACCTTGTAAAAAAGCCTTATGCTTTTCGGTATAACCCTTTATGCTACCATCTTCATTAAATGTCTTTTCTCTGAAATCACGAAATATATCTTCAGAGATTTCCGGGTCCACGAAGTAAAATTTAGAACTGGTAATAGAAGAATCAGCAGGATGTTGCATGGTTCCTAATTCAAGCGAGGCCACCTTTACATTGTGTAAACGAAGGAAACGTTGATCAGGAGGCTCTAACTTCCAGATGCTTTGCATATAATATAAAATATTATTACGGATATGAACCAATAAGCGTTTTATCCTGGATTCGCTATCTAAATGCGACTGCATAGATTTGTTATACTCATTGGTTAGCGCATTCATGTTATTTATCTCCTGTCTTAATGCTGCGGCAGCTTTCTCCGATTTTTCTACGGAATAGCGATGGGCATCCTGTGCAGCAAGTTCTCTGGCTTTTGCAGCTTCAGGATCTTCTCCGGTATCACTTCCACCAAAAAAGCCTTTGACATCACCAAACCAACTGTCTGTATTTTCTGCTGCCTCACGTCCAATTCTGTTCTCAATTGCATTTTCTAAACCTTCATAGCGATTTGCTGCTTCAGAACTGGCCACTGATAGCTCAATCCGTAAAGTTTCAATCAAACTTCTTTGCTGTCTCAGGTTTTTTCTTAATTCACGGATAGCAAAATCATCACCGACGCTTTTATTGGATATGTATTGTAAAATAGATCGGAAACTATCATCTAATAAAGACCTGTTGATAATCCAGTCGTTTGAAATAACCCAAGCCTCTGTAATTTGATCTGGAGATGGTACTTCCTGCGCGACCAAAACAACAGGCATTACCCTATATAATTGCTCGGATAGACGAAATCTTCTTTGCAGTTCATAAAATAAATACGTCACTGTGAGCTCATCGTTTGGATTTACAATTTTACCAGATTCATTATATTCATAGGAAGAATTTTCTTCCGAATTAACTTCCATGCTAATTTCGTCTTTATACTCCTGTGTAGCTTTTAAGACGGAATCCCTCATGTCTTTGCGGTTTTCTGAAGATTCGCTTTGAGCTTCAATACCAAAATTTGAAGTGACCTTTCCCTCTGCAATCCATATGTCATAGTCACCTTCTGTGGCAAGACTAAAATTAGTTTTGTTTTGTGCTTTTTTTACGATCTCTGATTCGACTTTAGAAGTAGAAGATTGCTCATTTATACTACTAGAACTATTCTTATTTGCTTCTTTGGTGGCTTTCTTCTCGTTTCTAGTGACTTTCAACGAATAAGTTTGTTCTTCTTTTGGGGACAAACATTTTGAACTTAAAAGCTTACCTACTTGGTAATTTAAAGGCGTCCATTGCTGACGGTAGGTGTTCAATAAACCAAAATTTACATAATGAAAGTCTTTGTTTGCCGCATAAACGGTAAACTCGTATTTACTCGCTAAACGTTCTTTTAAATCCCTTAACGTTTTATGAAGATTACCATAATCATCCAACCGAACCCGGTCTATAAGTTGTTCTCCTTGTTCTCTTAACTTTTGAACTACATAGTTTTTCGATGGATCGTTTATTACATTGTTGAGTTTATCTCCAACAACTTTTAATTCAGCCATATAGTCAGGATATAACAAATTGAACTCTTCTTCCGTTATATCAAAATTTTTGGCGATACTTAGTGGAACAGGTGCCGGTCCGGTAAAGCCAGTATTACCATCTAAAGAATTTATGGCGGGTATTATCACCTGTCCCATATCTATTCCAAATTTATTGACAACTCCTTCCTTTATGCTTTGTGTTGCTTGTATAATTTTCTCGTCAAATAATTGTTTCCAAACATGTTCAAAGGCTATTTGCAAATAGTTAAAATCATAAAACGCTGTCATATCCGCAGGACCTTTATTCAGTGAAAAATTATTGACCTTATTGGCGACATCTTCATTATTAGGCCTACGGTTTTCCAAATCAGGATTTAATACGCTATCGGGAGAAGGCATGGAATTAATTAGTTTGCTTACATATTTTGGGATATCAGAACTTGTAATTTCAGGATTTCCCACTATGGGTTCGGGAATCAAAACAGTGCCATTGTGATTATCGTCAATAATTTCAGTGTTAATTTTTGCACATTTTTCAGATGAAGAATCTGGCTTGCAAAAGTTTTCAAAAGGGCTATTCTTGATTAATAATGTGCCAGGATTCTCTGAACTATTGGTTCTGAAAAGTATATCTCCCAGGTCAGATTCAGATATAATTGCAAATCCTTCTGGGGATAGGTTTTCAGGCATAAAGTAAGTGCTTAATCTTTCTCTGTCAGATGGTGTTAAATATAAATTTACAGGTACACCTTTGCCAGATGTTATGGTTTGATTGACTCTTGCAATAGTATCCGTAATTACCAAATTTGATTTTTCTTCAATAGACTCCCCTTCTTTGACAAGTACGCCTCCAAGTTTTATATTGTGAAATTTTTTTGACAATTCTTCTATGATCAACTTTCTACCCTCCTTTCTCTTTTCTAGTTTCTCTAAAAAGTAAGGCTTATCAACTTCGGCAATCCTTTCTTGAAGTTTAATATTCTTTTCTTTGCGTCTTGCATATTCTATGACTTCATTTTCAACTTCTCTATCAATATTATTAGAAATAACCTTCCCAGGTATTTCTATTTCTGCTTCTATTAGTTGTTTACTGGAAATTTTAATAATAAATGCTTCCGCTCTTCCTGCATTCTTCCTTGGGCGGATCGTTTTATACAAAACGACAGGCTCTTTATCCGAAGAAGCATCTTCGGGAGCCAATACTTGTATTGAAATATTAGGTCTTTTTTCATTTGAAATTCTTGTTTGAAGCGCAGCGTCGTCAAAAGAAACGGAAAAAACACCTTCAGAATCAGTCATTACAGATCCCAGTCTTTCGGCGCTACTTTTATGACCTTCCCTTGGGACTATAGTTAACATTTCTTCTGGAGAGCTATTAACATCTATATCTATGACGGTAACAATTAAATTTTCAATTCCTAAACCGGATTCTTTGTGCAGAATTATTCCTTTTATAATATTCATGTTCTTGTGGTGTATGACCTTAGTGAAATACTTTTTTCATGGTAAAAAAGCCACAAATCACTTTAAGTGAAACGTGATGAACAAAACCTACTAACAAATGCATTTAATTAGATATAAAATTGAAAACACCTTGTAGGCCCAATCTTTTTAAAAATCGCTTTTCACTTACCAATTTCAAAAAACGATTTGAAAAAAAATAGTAAAAATTCAAGATTTTTATTTTATATTTTAATCACTTCCCATAAATCAGAAATCGGAATTTATTACAGTAATTGCACTACATTACTACCTATCAGAGTTTTTGTCACCTTCAGCTCACGATAATATGGCGATTGCATAGACAAACTCGGATAGATTTTTTAAGTAAGAATTTTATGACTCAAAGATTTTCAGAGAAAGGAAAACACTAATGTCAATAAATCTTTTATCGAATGTATTCATTTTAAAAACAGATATTTTTCGATACTTTTGCTCTTCAATTATGGAAGATATATTAGTAGGAATCATTAATTTTTCGGGGACTACCTTCGAAATTATGGTATCTAAGATGAACTTAAAAAAAGGAATACTTTATGGGTTTCTAATTTTATCCCTCATGATTGTTATCGTTTATTTTTTAACAAAGGAATTTTAAACAAAATTTTCGCTCATTTCTGCCTATAGGCTGGTTCGCGGAAGCAAAAAAAATAATTTATGAAAGACATCACCTTAAAAACAACTCACGAAGCTCTTGGAGCAAAATTGGTCCCTTATGCAGGATTTAACATGCCTGTTCAATATGAAGGCGTTAGCGCAGAACACGAAACCGTAAGAAACAGCATTGGTGTTTTTGATGTGTCGCATATGGGCGAATTTTTAATTGAAGGTCCGCATGCGTTAGAATTGATTCAGAAAGTATGTAGTAACGATGCTTCAAAATTAACCATTGGAAAAGCCCAGTACAGTTACTTACCGAATGAAGATGGTGGTATTGTAGATGATTTAATCATCTATAAAATGAAAGAAGAAAGCTATTTATTGGTTGTAAACGCAAGCAATATTGAAAAGGACTGGAATTGGATTACGTCCAAAAATGATGTTGGTGCAACAATGAGAGACCTCTCACCAGAGTATTCATTATTGGCTATTCAAGGACCGAAAGCAGTGGAAGCCATGCAAAGTCTAACCAGCCATAATCTTTCAGATCTTAAATTCTACAACTTTGTAGTAGGAGATTTTGCAGGTATTGACCATGTGATCATTTCTGCAACGGGTTACACAGGAAGTGGCGGATTTGAAATATACTGCAAGAACTCTGAAGTGAAACAAATTTGGGATAAAGTCTTTGAAGCTGGTGCAGATTATGGCATCAAACCTATAGGATTAGCTGCCCGTGACACCTTGCGTTTGGAAATGGGCTATTGTCTTTATGGTAATGATATTGATGACACCATCTCTCCTATTGCAGCAGGTTTGGGTTGGGTGACAAAATTCACCAAGGATTTTACCAATAGCGAAGCGCTCAAAGCTGAAAAGGACAATGGGTCAAAAACTAAATTGATAGGCTTTGAATTGGACGGAAAAGGAATTCCACGTCAAGGTTATGATATTGTTGATGCTGAAGGAAATATTATTGGCATAGTGACTTCAGGGACCATGTCGCCATCATTGCACAAAGGCATTGGTTTAGGGTATGTTCCAAGTAACATGTCTGAAGTTGGTCACAAAATTAACATTCAAATTAGAAAGAACGCAGTTCCAGCTACAATTGTGAAAACACCTTTTTATAAAGTATAATGCATGATTGATTACCAAAATGTCATCGATACCATTCATAGCAACCTAAAAGATAAAATCCATAGAGGACTGGTGGCTTCATATATTCCTGAGTTGGCGAAAATTGATGTACAGAATTTTGGAATTCATCTCAGGCTGTTAGATGGTCAAACTTTTGCAACTGGTGACTGGAACAAGAAATTGTCGATTCAAAGTATTTCAAAAGTATTAACCCTAGCCATGGCATTGCCCATGTATCCAGAAAATTTGTGGCAACGGGTTGATGTGGAACCTTCTGGAAACCCTTTCAACCATTTGTCACTTTTAGAATTGGAAAATGGGATTCCAAGAAACCCTCTCATTAATGCGGGCGCCCTTGTTGTTGCAGACATTTTAGTCACTCTTCTCGAAAACCCGAAAGAAGATTTCTTGAATTACGTTAGAGATGTGGTTGATGATCCTACTATTTCCGTTAATGAAGAGGTTGCAAATTCGGAGCGCTTAACGGGTTATAATAATTATGCTGCCGCAAATTTATTAAAAGCGTACGGGAATTTGAAAAATGATGTCGATGACGTTTTAGATTTCTATTTTCATCAATGTGCAATTGAAATGACCTGCGAACAATTGTCTAAAGCATTTTTTATGTTTGCCAATCATGGAGCTTGCTGTTTAAAGACTAATCGTCTTTCAGATAGCCAAGCCAAACGTATCAACGCCATTATGCTGACCTGTGGATTTTATGATGAAGCTGGTGAATTTGCTTTTGAAGTTGGTTTACCAGGAAAAAGTGGTGTTGGCGGAGGTATTGTCGCGCTTTTGCCAAATCGTTTTACAATTTCTGTGTGGTCTCCAGGACTGAACATGAAAGGTAATTCATTATTGGGCATGCAAGCTCTGGAACAGTTTACAACCATGACAAAATTATCTGTTTTTTAAAAATAGGTTCCTACTTTATGATAACCCCCGACAAAAAACATCGCATTCTTATCCTTGGCGCTAGTGGCTTTTTAGGAAATGCTTTGTATAAAGAACTGTGTTCATACTTTAAAACCTTTGGTACTTATAATGTTTCTAACAAGCTGTATGAGAACAATAAACACTTTTTACAATACAGTGTAGAGGAAGATGATGTTTTTGAAATTCTCGAAACGGTTAAACCTTCCATCATCATTTCTTGTTTGCGTGGTGATTTTCATGCGCAGGTAATTGCCCATCAACATATGGCTGAATATGTAGCGTCTCATGATTGTAAAATCATCTTTTTCTCTTCTGCCAATGTATTTGATGCCTACAGTAAATACCCAAGTTATGAAGATGATAAGACCTTAAGCGAAAGTATTTATGGCCATTTTAAAATCAAGATTGAAAATAGGTTATTGCGTTTGCCAAAAAACAAAGTGATCATTGTTAGACTGCCAATGGTATTTGGGACACTGTCGCCCCGTCTTAGAGAAATTAAGCAACATATTGAAGAAAAAATGCCCATTGAACTATTTCCAAATCTGATCATGAATGTCACTACAGATTTTAAAATGACCCAGCAAATCCACTATATGATTAACAGAAACAAATACGGCGTGTACCATTTGGGAAGTTCAGATTTAGTGCATCATGATGATTTTATTAAGGAAATGGTGGCTTTGATCACTTCAAGTCCCGTAAGTTATAAACAAGTTTACACTACCAATGAAGATCGTTACCTCGCCGTATTGCCAAAAACAAACAAACTGCCAAAACATCTTCAGATTAGCAGTACAGAGCTTCTCGAAGAATTAGACAATTACATAAATTATAACCCATAGTTTTAGAATTTGTCAATAATTATTGATAATTTTAAGAAACTTAAAAACCTAAATTATGTCTCTATTATCTGAAGAAACCATTGAAAAAAAGCTGTTACAATTTCCTGATTGGGAGTATTACGATAACGCCCTTCACGCCGAGTTTGAGTTTGACAACTTTAAGGATTGTTTCAGTGCCATGAGTAGAATTGCGTTTGAGTGTGAAGCGCAAAACCATCATCCAGATTGGCAAAACGTGTATAACATGCTTACCATTTCATTGACCACCCACAGCGCAAAAGGCGTAACGGAAAAAGATTTTAAATTGGCTGAAGCTATCGAAGCAATTGTGGAAGTTCAAGAATAGTCGAAATCATCTTATTGACACTGATGAATAAGCAGGTTTGACTACTTTTTATTTTAACCTAATGGACTTATGCCTCAACAAGCTTTTGTTTTTTTTATATTCAAATAAGAGCACTGAACCAACATATCCAGCAACATCATTTCCGTCCAAATTAAATAATGGTACACTTTTTAAGTGGTGTTCAAATTTTATTTTGGAACGCTTCGATGAAAGCTGTCTATTTTTGAATAGAACTGATACGTTGTTGGTTTAGAAAGATGATTATCAAATTGAAGACGCCTAAGTTCAGGTAACATCTGTTTTATAGTGGAATATAATATAACTCCTGATCCAAGAGGAAACTAAGGTTTGAAAATTATGTTTTCAATCGCCTGGTGATCTTCTGTATCCGTACTTAAGGGAGTGTTTTAGCGAAAACAAAGTGATGAAGTTATTTGCTCAATCTACATAACTGACAGAAATTTTTTGCGTCTCCAATCCAGATATTGCTATCTTGATCATAAAACTCAGATTGAAGATATTCTAATTACATTTACATTCTTGACGCCTTGGTGAGTTTGAGCGATGTGGCGACTATATTCTCAATTATCCAAGGATTTTTTCAATACATATATGGCACTATTGACATGATTTTTTTTAAATTCGCTAAGAATTTGAATCAATGATTGCGGATGACCGTTGTCTTTAAAATAACAATCATATTCAATTTATAATTTTAAACTTAGAACTTAGGATTTCCTTCTAAAGGGAATGTAAAAACAATTTAAACCATGGGAAGAGCTTTTGAATTTCGTAAAGCACGTAAAATGAAACGTTGGTCAGCAATGAGTAAAGCCTTTACCCGTATTGGCAAAGACATTGTCATGGCAGTAAAAGACGGTGGTCCTGATCCTGATACCAATGCACGTTTGCGAGCAGTGATACAAAATGCCAAAGCTGTCAACATGCCTAAAGACAATGTGGAACGTGCCATCAAAAGAGCGTCCGATAAAAGTTTAGGTGATTATAAAGAGGTGCTCTTTGAAGGCTATGCGCCACATGGAATTGCCATTTTAGTGGAAACGGCTACAGATAATAATACACGAACGGTAGCAAACGTACGCAGTTATTTCAATAAATGTGATGGCAACTTGAGTACTTCAGGTTCTGTAGTATTTATGTTTGATCATACCTGTAATTTCAGAATTGATGCCGAAGGTTTGGACCCGGAAGAATTGGAATTAGAATTTATCGATTTTGGTGCAGAAGAAGTTTTTAAGGATGATGATGGCATTTTAATTTATGCGCCATTTGAAAGTTTTGGCGCCATTCAATCAGAATTGGAAAAACGAAATCTAGAGATTTTATCATCCGGATTTGAGCGTATTCCACAAGTGACTAAAAAATTGACAGCGGAAGAAGCTGAAGATGTTGAAAAACTTTTAGAAAAATTGGAAGAAGATGATGACGTGCAGAACGTATATCATACTATGGAAGAATAAATAAATAGCACCGGCTGTTAAGATTTTTCCATGTTTGGTTATTAACGTTTCGTCGGGATGCGGCAATTGAAATTATGCAATTCACCTTACCTCTTCTTGCCCCTTCTCCAATAAAAATATAAGATGCAAATTATTATGGGCAGCATGATAAATACGATCACATTAAATGGGATTGTAATATCGAGTGGCGTATTGTCTGACGCGTTTCGGAGATCGTCAGGTATTTGAAGCAGTAATGGAGATCGTGTCCTAAACATTGTTTTAATGTGAATTATAATTCCTCAATTTAGGAATTAATGGGTGCGCTGAAGCTAAAATACATCTGTTAAACAATTTTCACTAACAAGAAAGGTGTGTAATGAACAAGATTAAGCCCCTCCTCTATCGCGCATATTTGCATCGAGTACCGCAAAGATGAATATTTCAAAAAAAACTTATAAAATAATATTACTTCTACCTTTCCACTGCGCTAACTTAAAATCCTGGCTCGTACAACAATAAAAATTATTAATACCTACATTTTTTTGCTCCTTCTCCAATAAACATAAAGGATGATAATTATTATGGGTAGAATGATGAATACAATCACATCAAATGGGGTTGAAAAATCGATGGAACTATTGCTTCCCGGGTTTGGGGTGGCTGAAGGTTTTTGAAGAAGTAATGGGGTTAGTATGTTTAGCATTTTTTTTAAATATTATGATTCTCCAATTTACGAAATTAATGGGTAACCGTTTGTAGATGAAGATAAAAAAGGTTCCTTCCCCGTTCATTAAGTTTTCTTGCCTTGAGCTTTTTGAAATGTGGTCATTGAGCATATCGAAATGTGGTCGTTGAGCTTGTCGAAATGTGGTCGTTGAGCTTGCCTGCCTTGAGTTGGTCGAAATGAAGGAACGGTAGCTTTAATTCTATAAAATGAACTTAAGTCTGAAGGGGTATCAATTCAAAAAACAATTACCAAATTAGCTTCTCTTCTAATAATCTTCCTAATTATAAATGGATACCTCTAAGCTTCACGCCTCAAAACCTCTAATGGCGAACTTTTTAAGACACTCCGAATATTACTCAATCCAATGACTAAAACCAACAGCGTAATCCCAGGTAAAAAGACCACAAAAGGAATGAGTGACGGCACAAAGGGTTCTTTAAACACAAATAAAGCCAAGCATAAACTGCTTAACAATGCCAATATAATCCCGACCAAACTTCCCAACAATCCTAAAAACACGTATTCAAATGCTGAAATTTGTAAAATCTGTGTGTTTTTCGCACCAAGTGTACGGAGCAAAACACTTTCTTTAATCCGTTGGTATTTACTTGTTCTCACAGAGCCGATCAATACAATTATACCGGTAAGAATACTGAAAAATGCCATGAAATTAATGACCCAGGACACCTGATTCAAGATTTCTTCCACAAGTGTAAAAACCTGCCTTAAGTCAATAATGGTCACGTTTGGAAATTTAGAAACCAAATCCCGTTGTAATGTTGCAGAACTGCTTTCGTCAGGTACAATGGTGGTAAAAACGTTAAACTGTGGCGCTTGTTCGAGTACGCCTTCCGGAAATACAATGGTAAAATTGATCTGCATTTGTGCCCAATCCACCTTTCTGATACTGCCGACCGTGGTTTTCATAAGGACGCCTTGGACATTAAAAACAACAGGATCACCCACTTTGAGTTTAGCATCTGCAGCGAGATTATCTGAAACGGAAATGATTACAGGATCGCTAGCATTTAAATGAGGAATCCATTTCCCATCTATCAACTCTTCTGAATCGGTCAACTTATCCCGATAAGTGGTTCTAAATTCATGGTTCAAGATCCAGCTCCGCACTTGTCGTGTGCTGTCTTGACGCAGTTCATTGACTAACTTACCGTTGATGCTGTGCATCCGCATCGTCACCATGGGAATGTTATTGAGCACGGGCAAGCTATTATCGGCAATGCTTTGTGCTACGGCATCGGCCTGTTGCGGTTGGACATCTAGGACTATAATATTCGCATTTTCAGAACTCTCAGATAATTCGGTTTTTGCCAGCAGCATGTCCTTGGTAAAATACAAAGTGCTGATTAAAAATGTCCCCAAACCAATGGCAACCACTAAAACCACCGTTTGATTGTTGGGTCGGAATAAGTTGAGCAAGCTTTGGCGTGCGGTAAAGCTCCAATGCTTTGGAAAAAATCGCTTAATGGTGCTTATAAATCCAATAGCGACGAACGCTAAAACAGCAAAGGTAAGCGCAGTTGCAACCACAAAAACCAAGGCATAAATAGCATTGCCAATCAGCCAGAGCGCAAATAGAAACAGAAACATTAAAATCGCCATGAAGACTAAGATGCGTACTATTCTGGGTTCTTGAGCTGCATTTTCGTCCACTCGTAACACATCCAATGGCGACACATACCAGGTGCGCAATAATGGTAAAAGGGCAAATAAAACCGACATAAACAAACCGAGAAATAATCCGATGAAAATAGGTTGCGCCGTAATGGTAATTTGAAGTGTAAACGGTAAAAAGTCTTTAAGGAGGTACGGGAATAACTCTTGAACGCCAACGCCGATGAGCGATCCGATGAGTCCTCCAACAATCCCAATCCCTGCACTTTGAATTAAGAAAATCAAAAAACTT
>JBDTKP010000047.1:0-7618 GCA_039935255.1 Gelidibacter sp.
TGCAATAATACGTCTTATTACAAAAACAATCGCAAGAATTGTGGAACACAAAGAGAAGATTATGGTCCACAATTTATTTTCATTGCCCAAATGTGCGTCGATCCGGATACCAATAAAGCTGCCTATTCCTATAATAGCAAACATTTGAAATGCTATTGCAGAATATTTGGCATAACTATTAAACGAGCTCTTTTTTGGTTGGTGTGGCATTGATTGGTGGTGCTTTTAGATTGCTAGCTTTCCCAAGGTCACTATGAGATCCTTTCATCACGCATGTAGCGTTAAAAGTAGCTCCTGGTTCTACAGCAAACTTTCCGACGATAACTTCGCCTTCAACATGGGCTGAAGCTTTTAAAGAAAGAGTGTCCGTTAGAACAAGCTTGCCAGAGAATTTCCCTTCAATATCAGCATTAGCGCCATGAAGCGTCCCGTTGATGACACCTGTTTTTCCTAACACCACTTTGCCTGGGGTTTGAATATTACCTAATACGGTTCCTTCAACTCTAAAGTCGCTATCACTAATGATATCTCCTGTAATCGTGGTGCCTTTTGCAATGGTGTTTTGTTGATTAACGAATTCTGAAGTCGTCTTTCCTTTTTTTTGTTTTTCTGAAAACATAATTCTGGTTTTTTATTGGTTTTGTAGGTAGTCTTTGAGGTTTTTATGTCTTTGCACAATTTCATAGTTAGGGGATGAAATGGCAATATACGGTCTTGTAATGTTTACTTTTCGCTCTCGAAGCAAATCGGCAAATCCGCTTGCGCCTTCAATACTTTTTAATCCATGTACGACTACAAAGATGGTGTTTTTATCATAAATGTCTTTCGAGACACTTAAATCATAATATCTAATTTCGATAACCTCATCGTTCAGCTCCTTCAAAAACGCATCTACTTCTTCATCAGTTGCATTTTCAAACTGATAAAGCACATTAAATTTGGATCCCACTTTATCATCCTTAAATGTGTTTTCCGATAAAGCAGGAATGACATTTTGCATAATCTCTTGCGCACGTTTACCTTCTTCAGAATTTGGATAGTTTAAAGCGATAAAATTCACACTCTCTTTATAAGCTTCAAAGCCATATAAACGGCCTTTCGCAGAGGCTTTTAAAATTTCAAATTTTGGCACGATTGGATCGCTATCAAATTCAAGAATGTATTTATCACTTTGGTCGATGACTTCTTGAAAATTCTGAGCTTCATAAGTGGCATAGGTGCGTTCATAAACACTTTCAGGACTGTTCTCGTCTTTTGACATTTCGGACTTCGGATTCAAAAGAATGGCTGCGTATCGCGACTCTGGGTTATTAGTGATGATTTCTTGCTTCATCTGTTCTGCAGCATTGGCTTCATCCAAGAGCACATAAGTACCGTACAAATTGTATTTGGTAGGCAATATAAGACGTTCTTCGGGCTCGTTCTCCAACACCGCTTTGAGCTTATCTTTTGCAAGATCGTATTCCTTAAATTTTTCTTTATATATAACCCCCAACTGATAATAAGCGTGATTTCTACCTTTTGTAATACTGTCAATAACTTTAGGATCTGATGGGATTTTTGAAACATAAAATTCCGGATCGTAACGCTCCTCATCGGAAGCATCAGCAGATAAATCATTATCCTGTGTCGTAAATTCATTACTTCGTGTACTGGAAAGTCTCCAATTATCTTTTAGCGAACGGTCTCCCCAAATTTTTAAAAATTCGTTTTTACCGTAGGCTACCGTCGTAGAATTATAAAAATAGAACGCTTGTTTACCACTACTTCCAGACGTATTAGTAGCTGCACTGCGCGAAAGGTTTCCTACAGTTTTTTGATTGGCATTATTAGTGGCGGCAACTATTCCTGAATTGGCTTTGCGTTCTGCAATTTCCTCTTGTTCCTTTAATCTTTTGGCTTCTGCTTTTAACTTGTCGATATAGGTTGTGAAGATGGTTATTCTATCATCATCAGATGCATGAACCAAATTCAGAATACTGTCGTTGACCTGAGCGATGTTTTCATAGTAAATAACATCTTCTAAATTTTCTCTTTTTCGTTTGATAGTTCGATAAGGTTTCGAATTGACCACCATGTTGCTCATTGTGCTATCATAATAAGCTCCGGCAATTTTGTATTCTGTTTTGTCAAACCTCATATCGCCTAATGTATTATAGTCTAAAGCTCTTAAATTTTTGTCACTTGACGACGCTTTTAAAGATTTGTTATAAAAAACCACGGCTAAAGAATCACGATCCGCCTGGCGGTGAAATTCTGCTATACGGTAATAGATCTTATCCAAAAACGGACGATTTTCACGATTTTCTTCCAAATCAGTCAGGTATTCTGAAAATGCCAAAACATCGCCGGAATCCATATCAAAGTTGGACGCTTTTGCTAAATGTGCATTAATATAATAAGCGCGTGGCACTTTTCGATGCAAGTCAATGACTTTATCAAACGCAATATTGGCACTATCTTTATAGCCGAACTCATTATACAGTTGTCCTCTTATATAATTGAAACGTGCTTTTTCGTTATTCTTTTTAGTGAAGGCCGCAGCAATTGACAATTCAGTCAGGGCACTATCCTTTGCTTTAATATTAATATAGGCCTGGGCCAACGCAGCACGAGCATCTGCAAAATCCTGATTATTTAATTGCTCTTGCTTGAATAATCGCTTCAGATTTTTGATGGCAAGCTCATTATTTTCAAGGCGCATATTCGTTTTTTCACGCCATATCTTCGCTTTGTTGATTTTATCACTTGCAGGATATTTATAAAGAATATAATTGAAGGCTTCTACCGCAGGAATAAAACGCTGATCGAAATACCTTGCTTTTCCAAGCAGCAAATAGGCTTCATCAATTTGAGGATTGTGCTCCTTTCCTTTAATGTTCATGCCATGTTTTTGAACCGCCTTGATCGCTTTTTCTTCAGCGCGTTCAAAATCAGAGTTTTTAGATTGCCCGGGAAGTACAAATTCATCCAAGGTCTCCATACGTTCAATGGGTAGTAATTCCCAATAATTATCTGTAAAGGCATCATCAATAGTTTCCCTTCCTTTCTCCAAAGCAATATCACCATTATAGAGAATGTTATATTCGGTACCTAAGGCATGAAAATTTCTATTGATGAACGTATCCTTTTTTCGCGAGCAACTTGTAACGATAAGTGCTGCAAAAAATACGAACATTATGGATTTAGAAAAGTTGCGCAATGCTGGATGTATTTGGGTTCATAAGATAACTAAAAACAGCTACAAATATTATGCAATGCCGTAAAAATAAGCATCTTTTTGAATTATTCGGGAAAAAGAAGAGGACTTTTACAGGTGTGCTTCTCAGGTAATTCTCTCAGAGTTCCAGCGGCGCAAACCCTAAAATTTAAACTATCAATTAGATCTCACAGATATTAAAAGCCTATGAGATCTTTTAACGTTATAAAAATGAAACACTATTAAGAACAAGCCATTGTTTAAAACCCTAGCATTGAGAAAGTTCTTCTCGAGCTAATTCACTAACAATTATTTCCATACACCAAAATATGCAAAACCAACTAGGAAATCCACCTTCCTTGGAATGCCATGATTCAATATTCTGAAAAAAGAAGAACCTTAGAGGCTTTCATAACCTGTAAAATGTGCTTCTAATTCTTTTAACGTGGCTGGATTGGTTGCCAAATCCTTAATGATCACACCTTTTTCCAAAACGACGATTCGCTGAGACACCTCGGTAACATGCATCAGGTCATGACTTGACACCAATACTGTCACACCTTGTTTTTCCGCAAGGTTTTTTATAATCTGTTTCAATCGGATCTGAGTAGTGGGATCTAAATTAGCAAAGGGCTCATCAAGAATAATAACTTCCGGATTGCCAATAAGTGCTGCGACAATTCCCACTTTCTTCTGGTTGCCCTTGCTCAAATCGCGCAGGTACTTTTTTTGATTTAATATTTCGCCATGGAAAAAATCTTCAAATTGCTTTAAAAGCATATCCACATCAGCCTTGTTTTGCCCACGCAACTCTCCAATAAAATAGAAATATTCTTCAGGAGTTAAATAGCCAATTAAAAACGTTTCATCAATATAAGCCGAAGTATATGGTTTCCAGTCTTCACTTTCGTTGACTTGAATCTCTTTACTTTTAATAAATCCTGTGGTAGGTTGGATCAAATCCAACAGCAAACTGAAAAAAGTGGTTTTTCCTGCGCCATTATTGCCGACTAATCCAAAACTTTGACCTTTTGGAATGTCCAGGTTTTCGATGTTCAATACCGGATCGGCATTGTATTTTTTTGTTAGATTGGATACTCTTATCATGATTAATTAGTTTGTTTGTAAGCGGCTAATGTTTTATACTTTTCTGATTTATAGACTTTTTCTATTATATTAAAGACTTTATTTTTGAATAAAAATCCGGCTAATCCTGAAAGCGCAACTAAAGCAAAACCAAAGGCTTCACCAAGTGTGTAATGACCAATTGCATATATGCCCATTGGCAACACCATCTTAGGAATGGTCAATAACATGGTTTTCGCATTAAACGCTTGTTTATCTCCAAAGGCTTTTTTACTCGTGGTCAAATCAATTGGTGTTTTGATATAAGCGCCTCCCCAAAGTACGAGATGACTGTTCACCCCAATGTTGTAAATGGCACCAACCACAACCGCTGCATAAGCTTGCCATCCCCAATAGAGATAAAAAGAAGCAACAACGGTAGAAATTATAGTGGCAATCACCATTAAATACCATTTAGAAGCAATGTAATCCTTGTAGCGAATATTTTGACTCATCATCAAAGGATAGTAGGCGCTGTCCCAACTTGGTACAGACTGCCCGAAGGTGAATAAAAACCCGCCAGATACAAAAATACCTGCAAAAATTCGCCAAAAAGCCCCCTGATAAGCATCTACCGAATTGGTAAAAAATAGCAAACCGTAGAATATAAATAAAACACTCATGATTAAAGTCATTTTTGAGCGCTTGTTGCGTCTTAACAGTTTGATATCATTTTTAAGGAATGTGGATAGGCTTCCAAAACGTTCCAACCATGAGTAGTCTTCGGTTTCAGCCACCTCCTGCTTGACTGATAAACCAGCATCTAAATACAGATTCTTTTTGAAATAGCTAAACGCCATCTTATAAAACACAACTGCTAAAATCCCAGGAATGAGAGCCAAATAGGGGATCGCATAGAAGCTGTTAATAATGGGATACGTATATTGTGTAACATCAAAAATATCATAGTATTGAAGGCCGATCATGACCACAAGAAAACCTACAACACCATAAAAAACAACATCTTTATTATTGATGAAAATATTAAGAAAGTTATTGCAAAAAATCCATCCTAGAATCGCGAAATACCAGGCCATCACTTGTAAAACTGGAAAACCTTCAATAATTAGTACAATTGAAAAAGGAATAAAGAAAAAGGCATGTAGCACATTGAAGAACGAAATCATGGTTTTCCCTATGGCAAAATTAACAATGGCATTCCTTTTAACAGGTAAGTACATGAGTGGTTTAATGTTGAGAACAGGCATTTTTTGAAGGAAATAGCGAAAAATTAAGTCGAAAATCATATAGTAAATAACCACTTGATTGACCATCTTAAAAGGTTCCGTGTCCAGTCCTTTCTCAATCATATAATAAGCACCAAAACCTAAAACGGAAAATGAAGCAATCATCCACAGGGCACCGAAAACCATCACAATTTTAAGAAACAGGTTGGTATTAAAAGAAGCAGATCTGATAAAGGATTTCCACTCGAGACTAATAAAATATTTAAACATAGCGGTTGGTTACAATTTAATGGTTAGTAATATTAAGACACTTTTTGTTACAAACAAATTTCGATTAAAGATAATTTCATCAGCTATTTGGCAATAAGTATTGGTCTTCATTTCTTATAATTTTGTTAGAGAAGTGGCATTTAATCTAAGCATTCGTTACTTTTGAAAAAAAAATTAAATCATGTCAAATTTTCACACTCTAGTCATAAAAAATATTGAGAGGATAACTTCCCAGGCAGTAACCATTAGCTTTGAAGTCCCTTCCCATTTAAAGGAAACGTACACGTTTAAAGCTGGCCAATATGTTACTTTAAAAGCGGTACTGAACGGAGTAGAACTGAGACGTGATTATTCTTTATGTTCTTCTCCAAGAAGTGGCACATTGAAAGTTGCTGTAAAAGAAGTTCAAGGAGGCACTTTTTCTGCTTTTGTCAATAAGGAGCTCAAAGTTGGCGATACCTTGGAAGTAGCAGCGCCAAGAGGCCATTTTATTTTTGAACCCAATGATTTTAAAACCAAACATATTGCGGCTTTTGCAGCGGGAAGCGGTATCACACCTATTTTAAGCATTGTCAAATGTGCTTTGGAAGAAGAGATACAGAGTAACGTCGTTTTGGTATATGGTAATAAAACTACGGATGACACCATGTTTATGCAGGAATTATTGGAGCTGCAAAACCAATATAGCGACCGCTTATCCATTCAGTTTGTGTTTAGTCAAGCACAAGAAGATGATTCTATTTTTGGACGTATTGAAAAAAGCACGGTCAATCTGATCTTAAAGAACAAGCATAAAGATTTGACCATTGACGCCTTTTATTTATGTGGACCAGAAGCAATGATCCATACGGTTAAAGATGTCCTTACTGAACATGAAGTTTCAAAGGAGCGTGTTTTCTTTGAACTATTTAAGGCTGCAAAACCGACGGAAGCGGATACCGCACTAATTCCTGATGGGCAAACTAAGATCACAATCCTCTTGGATGATGAAACCACAACCTTTGAGATGTCGCAAAAGCAAACCATACTGGAGGCGGCTTTAGATAAAGATTTAGATGCCCCCTATTCTTGCCAAGGTGGCATTTGTAGCAGCTGTTTGGCGCGGGTAACCGAAGGCGAAGTTAAAATGCGAAAAAATAGTATTTTGACCGATGGTGAAGTTGCAGACGGATTGATTTTAACTTGTCAAGCGCATCCTTTAACCCCAAATGTGAAAATTGATTATGACGACATCTAATAGATCTAATAAAGAAATCTGTTTAATAACATTTCATCCTTACAAAACTCTATTTCATGGAAAAACCAATAAGTAGTTCCTGTATAGTAAATCGGAAGAAAATCAAACCAATATTTTTATAAACGATTTAACTGTTACTATAAGGACTATCTATTAAACTAATATATTAGATTTAACCCTGCTTTTTTAGTGGGGTTTTTTTATGATGTGCTCAATCTTCTCAATAACGTCTTCTGGTAGAATTGTTTGCATGCACGCTTCATATCCTTCTGGAAATTTATTACCGTAAACAGACGTTGGGATTTTAGGGAACTTTGTGCGATCTGCTAAAAGTGCAAAAGTTTCCTCCTGATGAAATGGGTAAAACCCTGCATAAGGATGCGTCACTCCCCACAAGGTCATTACTTTTACACCCATCATGGCCGCCATATGCGCATTGCCTGAATCCATGGAAAGCATCACCTCCAAATTTGAAATAACATCCAACTCTTCATCCAGACTTAATTTTCCGGCAATACTAAGAACGTTCTCATTTTCCAAAGTGCTTAAATAGTCAGCCTCCGCTTTCCCTCCAAACAATAAAACCTTATGATTTGCAGC
>JBDTKP010000048.1:0-17741 GCA_039935255.1 Gelidibacter sp.
TTGCAAAAATTCAAAATGAGCTGATTTCTGAAAGAGATTACCAAAAACTTAAAAATCAATTCGAAAATCAATACGTCAACTCCAACTCAAGCGTTGAAGGTATTGCAGAGAATTTAGCGACTAACTACTTGCTGAAAGGCGACGTAAACCTTATCAATACTGAAATTGATATTTACCGAACCATCACAAGAGAAGAAATTAGAGATGTTGCTAAAAAGTATTTAAGTGCAAACCAGCGTCTTGAACTTGAGTATCTTCCAAAAAAGGATAACCAATAATTAAAATTTTAAAACAAACATTGTATCATATGAAAACTTATATATCAGCGTTCTTAATGGTGTTTTTTCTGGCTTTTTCTGCACAAGCACAAATTGACCGTTCTAAACAGCCTCAACCTGGACCTGCTCCGAAGATCGATTTAAAATCACCACAAGAATTTACTCTTAAAAACGGAATGAAAGTTATGGTAGTTGAAAACCATAAACTGCCTAGAGTCTCTTTTAGCCTTACGATTGATAACAAACCAGAAACAGAAGGCGCTAAAGCTGGAGTTTCAAGTTTAGTTGGTTCTATGATGGGGAACGGAACCACCTCTATTCCAAAAGAAAAATTTAATGAAGAAATTGATTTCTTAGGCGCACGTCTAAGCTTTAATTCTTCAGGTGCTTTTGCAAGCGCACTGATTCAATATTCGGACAGAATATTGGAACTCATGGCTGATGCTGCTATCCACCCATTATTAGTTGAAGAAGAGTTTCTAAAAGAAAAAGAAAGACTTATTGAAGGTTTAAAGACACAAGAAAAAAGTGTGGATGCTGTTGCTGCGCGGGTAGGGAACGTTTTATCTTATGGTTTAAATCATCCTTATGGTGAGTTCGTATCTACTGAAACTGTAAATAATGTCACCTTTAGTGATGTATCTGCTTTTTACGAAGAGAACTTCAACCCTAACAACGCTTACTTAGTTGTTGTTGGCGATGTAGAGTTCAAAAAGATCAAGTCTCAAATAGAAAAGCGTTTCGGAAACTGGAAAAAATCAGTAGACATCCAAACTAATGTACCAGAAGCAACACCAAATGCACAATACACACAAATCAATTTTGTGGACATGCCTAACGCTGTACAATCAAACATTTCATTGACCAACAATGTCAATTTGAAAATGAAAGATCCAGATTACCACGCGGTATTAATTGCTAATAAAATTTTAGGAGGCGGTTTTAGTAGCTACCTTAATATGAACTTGCGTGAAAAACACGCCTATACTTACGGAGCAAGCTCTAGAGTAAGCGCTGACAAGTATGTGGCACGTTTTTCTGCAGGTACTGCGGTTAGAAATATGGTAACGGACAGCGCAGTTGTTCAATCACTAAAAGAAATTAACCGTATAAAAACAGAACCTGTTAATGCGGAAGACCTTAAAAACGCAAAAGCGAAATATGTAGGTGACTTCGTATTGGCTTTGGAAAGTCCTCAAACGGTTGCTCGTTATGCCTTAAATATTAAGCTGAACAACTTACCAAAAGATTTTTATGAAACCTTTTTGCAAAAAATAAACGCAGTTACTGCGGAAGACGTGAATCGCGTAGCTAACAAATATTTCAAACCAGAAAACGCACGTATCATCGTAGTGGGTAAAGGTGCTGATGTTATTGAAAATCTTGAAAAGACAGGAATTCCAATTTTGTATTTTGATGCTTATGCTAATCCTGTTGCCAAACCTGAATTCTCAAAACCAATACCTGATGGCATTACAAGCCAAACCGTCATGGACTCTTATTTTAAGGCTGTTGGTGGTAAAGACAAAGCAAAAACTGTGAAAACTGTTTGGACAACTGCAAACGTAACTATTGAAGGCATGCCTTTTTCTCCTATTGGTGAGCTGAAAGCTATGGTACCAAACAAAACGTCCATGGAAATGTCAATCGAAGGCATGGGTGTGGTAATGAAACAAAAATTTAATGGCACTACAGGCTACATAGAGCAGCAAGGCGCTAAGCAAGACCTTACTGATGATCAGATTACTGGTCAAAAAGCAGATCATTCAATTTTTCCGGAATTGACTTATGAGCCATTTTCTTTAAAACTTGAAAGCGTAACCAGTATTGATGGCAGTGATGTTTATAAAATAAAAGTAACTGCAGTTGGTGACGATTCTTTTCGTTATTACGATGTGCAATCAGGACTTTTGGTAAGGATCGAAAAAACCTCTGAAGCTCAAGGACAATCATTCACAACTGTTCAAGATTTCGGAAATTATTCACCAGTTAACGGTATATTGTTTCCTTATAGTATGTCAATAACTACGGGGCCGCAAATCATAAAAATGAACGTGACCAACGTGAAAGTTAATGATGGCGTAAGCGATGCTGATTTCAATTAAAAGTATTTAGTAAAATAAGTAAAAGTCTGAAACATAAGGTTTCAGACTTTTTTTATGCTTGACGTTTATGTGATAAAAACACACCAATTAAAATGATTAAGGTGGCAAAGCCTTGCATCACATTAAAACCTTCTCCGTCTAAAAGGCCCCAAATTAAAGCAACTAAAGGGATTAAATAGGTCACTGAAGAAGAAAAAGCTATCGTCGATATCTGAATGAGTTTATAATATAACACTTTTAACAGTGCTGTACCAAACAGCGCAAGAATAACAACATAAACAATCGCTATTTTGAAATGAGGATGCGCATAGGTCGTTTCCGTAAAAAATTCCGACCAATACAGAACTAACAATGCTGGGATAAAAATACTCACGTAATTGCCTACCACGATATATAGAGGTTTTACATTTTGAAGATATCGTTTGATGATATTGACATTGACTGCATACATAACTGTGGAAAGTATCACAAACAGAATATATAAATAATTTTGAGTTGGATTAAGTTCTGCCCCTTTTAAAATGAGTAATGATGTTCCTATAAACCCCACAATTACACCCGCAACTTGACGTTTAGTAGAAGTGATTCCAAATACAGCTAACCCTAACAGCACTGTGTTTAGCGGCACCAAAGCATTGAGAATGGAAACCACTGAGCTGTCTATCTGAGTTTGTGCTATAGCCAGGAAAAAGGCCGGGAAAAAAGAGCCTATAAATCCAGAAATCAATAACCACTTCCAGTGCGTTTTATAAATATGTTGCATTGCTTTATAACCAAAACAAAGCAGAAAGATGGTGGTAAAAACAATTCTCAACGCTCCTAAATGATAAGGCCCTATACCAATCAAAGCCTTTTTCATTAAGATAAAAGTACTGCCCCAAACAATGGCAAGTGCTATGAGATAAAACCATTTAATTGGTATTTGTTTCATCTTTTAATTCTCCTCTGGATTTAATGTTTATTCTGCGTGCAAACAACGTGAAAATTTCTTAATTTTGGTATTTACAACTATTCTAAAAATCGATAACTCCATTTGAGTTTTAAAAATCATACGTGATGAAAACATTAAAAAACTTGATCTTGCTTACTACATTAGCACTATTTTCTGTAAGCTGTAAAAACACTACGCAACCAGAAATAAAAACAGTTGCTATGGAGCAGCCAACAACGGATTCTGACAAACAATTGGATCCTCATGCGACTTATGCTAAAGCAGAGTTTGGCATTGAAGGAATGACCTGTCAAATGGGTTGTGCAAAAATGATTGAAAAGAAAATAGCTAAAATGGAAGGTGTAAAATCAGCTGTGGTTGATTTTGACAAACGCTTGGCTATGGTGGAATATGATGATGCTAAAGTATCACCAACGTCTCTCGAAGAAGCTGTAGAATCTGTAGGAGACGCATACAGTGTTAAAGACATGAAAACTGTTGATGCATTTTCTAGTGATCAAGATTAAAGCTCCCATTGTAAAATAGCGTATTGTGCTGAAAAATAAAAAGCATATATTTAGTAAAGCCACTCTTAATTTAATAGTGGCTTTTTTTCTGATATTATCTTAAGGAATATCCTTTAGGTGCCCACCAAGGATGCATTTCAATAGCCAAATGACCTGCTTTTACCATAGGATCAGCATTTGACAAGCTATCTGCCATTTCAATATTAGGAACGCTATAAATTGTGATGCCCTTAAAATTACCCACGTCTCCAAAAGGACCAGAAATGTCTGCATAACCCAGATCATACATTTTCTTTAGATGTTTTAAATGCTTTTTTTGCAATCTTTTAAATTCTTCCTCATTTTTAACCTTTGTGTCACCAACTTTTAAAAACGCTACAAAGTACTGCTGCATAATAACGGTGTCCTGTGTCTCTTTATTAATCACATCAAATATTTCATAACCTTTATTCAACAAAGCTTCGCGAGGTTCCGTTTGGTTTTTTGGCTCAGTGATAACCGAATCCAATCGCTTCGAACTGATTGTAACATCGTCTTTGTCTATTTTCCTATATTTCTCATTGCATGATGTCAAAAACAACAATGCACATATCATAATCAATAGATTTCTCATCATACCCGTTTTTCATGTGTTACTTTCAACACCAAGTTTTGTAAGGATGTTTTAGTAATTGAGAGTTATAATACTTTATTTGGCCTGTAACTTCATCTCCCAACCAAGATGGTTTTTCAAAAACTTCAGATACATGACTGAGCTCAACCTCTGCTACAATGAGTCCTTCGTTAGTATCAAAAAATTCGTCCACTTCAAACACATGATCGCCGCATTTAACCTCATAACGTATCTTATCAATCTTGCCCTCTTCACACAAATTTAAAAGTGCTTGAGCGTCCGATTTAGAAATTTCTTTTTCCCATTCAAAACGCGTCAACCCATCCTCAGAAGGTTTTCCTTTTACGGTTAAGAATCCGTCGTTGTCTCTAATTCTAATCCTTACAATCCGATTTTTATCAGAATTCAAAAACCCCTGAACAATACGTGTCTTGTTAAACGCTGCAGATTTAAAAGCATCTGAAAGCACTAAAAACTTTCGTTCTATTTCAATTAATTCACTCACCTAATTCGTGTATTTTTTTTGATTTAACTCGTCCTGAACTGTATGCATTATTCGCCAACCAAATCATGCACTTTGCAATGGTTTCCGGATGAATGGGTTGATAACGTTTTAGTTCCCCAAAACGTAAAACAGGCCTAAAAACAGTCATAATAAAATTAAGTACGGATTCACCTAATCTGAATTCTTCACGTTTACCCGTAATTAATGACGGCTGCAGAATATAAGTGTTAGGAATATGCTCCTCTAATACGGCAGCTTCCATTTTACCCTTAATTCTATTGTAAAAAATCTTACTCTTCGACTTTGCTCCCAAAGCAGAAATTACTGAAAATGTTTTAATACCATTGGTCTTACAAAGCTTTGCCGCAGCCACAGGGATCCCATAATCAATCTTCACATAGATCTCCTTATTCGAAGTTTTCGACTTTGTAGTTCCAATACAACAGTGCACTTCATCAGCCTTAAATTTACTGGCGTAGTGCTCCAATTCAAATAAATCAATAATATATTCTACTAATTTGGGGTGCTTAACGCCACAACTATTTCTACCAAAAATGATAACTTGGCTGTAACGTTCATCATCCAAAAGCATTTTCAACAAAATGTTCCCGGTAAACCCAGTTGCTCCTAAAACGATTGCTGATTTTGCCATTTATTTTAATTTTTGTTCCGCTTAGATGTTATAAATTTACGGCATGCCAAACGATTTACCAATAAGAAAGATCATTCATGTGGATATGGACGCCTTTTACGCCTCTGTTGAACAAATGGATTATCCTGAACTGAAAGGTAAGGCGCTCGCGGTTGGAGGTAGCGAAAAACGTGGCGTAGTGGCAGCTGCAAGTTACGAAGCACGAAAATTTGGAGTGCGGAGTGCGATGAGCGGTATGCAGGCCAAACGCAATTGCCCTGAATTGATTTTTGTGCCACCACGTTTTGATCGGTATAAGGAAATCTCAAATGAAATCAGATCTATTTTTTTTGATTATACTGATTTGGTAGAGCCACTTTCCTTAGATGAAGCTTATTTGGATGTAACGGAAAACAAAAAGGGAAACCCCAGCGCTTCATTAATTGCCCATGAAATAAGAGAACGTATTTTTAAAGAAGTAGGCTTGACCGCTTCTGCAGGAATATCCATTAATAAATTTGTAGCAAAGATTGCTAGCGACTACAATAAGCCAAATGGACAAAAAACAGTCAATCCGGAAGATGTCTTAGATTTTTTGAAGGTATTGGACATTAGAAAATTTCACGGCGTCGGAAAGGTTACTGCAGATAAAATGTACCAATTAGGCATATTTACTGGAGAAGATTTAAAAACAAAAACCTTAGAATATCTTGAAGAGCGTTTTGGCAAATCTGGAAGCTATTATTATGATCTCGTGAGAGGTATCCACAATAGTAGCGTTAAGCCCAATCGCATCCGGAAATCATTGGCTGCCGAACGCACGTTTAATGAAAACTTATCGAGTGAAATCTTTATGCTTGAAAAGCTAGATAAAATTGCAAAGGAAGTTGCAAAGCGCTTGAACAACAGCAAAGTCGCAGGAAAAACAATCACTTTAAAAATTAGATACAGTGACTTCACGATACAAACCAGAAGTAAAACCTTGCCATATTTCGTCAGTGATAAAGACATTATTCTTGAAACTGCTAAAGATTTGCTGTATCAAGAAAAAATGAGTAATTCCGTACGATTACTTGGTATTTCATTGTCTAATTTGAATACGGAAGACATAAAATCAAAGCTGAAGCACCAACAAGAAAAAAGTGTAAATGTCCAGTTAAAATTTGATTTTTAAAAATTAAACAAATCGTTTTAGAATGACACGTGGCGTCTCTTCATAGCGTTTTTGATTATATAAGTTCACACACTTTATAATAACCAAAGAATAACAACAAAAAACCCCAAAGTCCTTTATAAACTTTGAGGTTTGTATGTTTAAAAGCTACATCCTGTATAGCTTCTGATATTTAAAAACTACTACTAGTAATTTCTGTAATTCTTAAAGTATTTACCATTCCTTTTTCCTGAATAGGCATTGCTGCTAAACTGACCAGCATATCTCCGGTTTCTAAATACCCTTCTTTACACGCTATGGCATTCACATCTTCAATGGTTTCGTCTGTACTGACAAACTTGTCATAGAAAAATGCTTTAACTCCCCAAAGCAAATTGAGTTGGGTCAAAATACGGTGATTGGAGGTAAAAACTAAAATATGTGAACTTGGACGCCACGCTGAAATTTGAAATGCTGTGTACCCACTGTTTGTTAATGTTGAGATGGCTTTAGCATTAATTTCATTGGCCATATTAGCCGCATGAAAACAAATAGATTTGGTAATATAACGTTTGGTACGAATATGTGGCGGCGATTGTGGCACCTTAATCAATGGCGAATCTTCCACGCTTTTAATAATATTGCTCATCTGCCTGATCACTTGGACTGGATATTGCCCAACCGAAGTTTCTCCAGAAAGCATTACTGCGTCGGCACCGTCCATGACTGAGTTAGCAACGTCATTCACCTCTGCTCGTGTTGGTGTCAAGCTAGTAATCATTGTTTCCATCATTTGGGTTGCAATAATTACAGGAATACGAGCACGTTTAGCTCTTAAAACCAATTGTTTTTGGATCAATGGCACTTCCTCTGCAGGAATTTCAACACCCAAATCTCCACGTGCAACCATTAAACCATCACAATAAGCAACAATTTTATCAATGTTTTCTACAGCTTCCGGTTTCTCGATTTTAGCAATGATGGGAATTTTATGATCACTATTTTGTTTAATCAGTTCTGCTAACTGCATTAAGTCCTCTGCATGGCGTACAAAAGATAAGGCCATCCAATCCACTTTAAGTTTTATAGCGAAAAGTGCATCTTCAATGTCCTTTTCTGTCAAAGCGGGTTGAGAAATATTTGTATTAGGTAAATTGACACCTTTCTTTGATTTTAATGGACCACCCTGAATAACACGGGCTTTAACCTCCGATTTCTTATCCGTCGAAACCACTTCGAATATTAACTTTCCATCATCAAGCAAAATTCGTTCACCTGGCTTTGCGTCTAGAGGAAACCTATCGTAGGTCATATAAACACGCTCTTTCGTGCCTTCAAATTTTTTGCCAGTAGCAAATATGATCTCATCGCCTTCATTGACTACAACCTCCCCCTTCATTACGCCTACGCGTAATTTAGGCCCTTGTAAGTCGGCTAAAATGGCTGCATTATATCCAAATTCTTCATTGAGTTCACGAATCATTTGAACGCGCTCTTCTACATCGGCATAATCCGCATGTGAAAAGTTGATTCTAAAAACGTCTGCCCCTTCATCAAGCATTGATTTTAAAACGGCTTTAGTACTCGTTGCTGGCCCTAAAGTGGCTACTATTTTTGTTTTTTTACGTTTCTGCATTAATCAAAAAATTAAATTTTCCTTAGACTTTAATTGGTCTACGTCGATTGGGTAAGTAGTTATTATTTGAGGGATGGCTTGGATTTTTTCTAGCATAACCTTTTCATCGAAATAGCGGTCATCATTTGAAATTTTTATCAAATAATCCACGTTTTTCAATTCAGGTAAAAGATGGTATGTTTTTAAAACTTTCTCGTTCGTTGAAAATAAGGAACCTGAACTTTGTAAGCTATCCTCTTCTTTTTTACAAACGTTTGATATCATGTGCCAAGTTGCAAAATGCTCTTCATCATTCCATTCGTAAATAGAATAAGTGGCGGCAAAATATTTGTAATCTAAATCTTGAGGTTGACGCGTTAAATTTAGTTTTAAATATTTATTGAGAAGATATGCTAATCTGTAATCTTCCAACCTACAATGAATGGCTAAAAGCGAGTAGGAGGCGTCATAAAAATCATCTACAAGTAGTTTGTGTAACGCCATAATGATGCTAACATGAAATGTAAATATACCACTTTATCCCAAGTACAATGTGAAGTTTAGATTATTCTTAACAGGCTAGCTGTACGAAATCGTTATAGTTAGTAACTTTTATGAAAAGCTCCAAATCTATTCTTTAAAAGACCTGTTTATTCTGTTTTGAAATGCAAAAAAAGCACGTTTAGAAGCTTTTTCTTCAGCTTTCTTTTTGGAGGTCGCTCTTGCTTTTGAAATGACTTTGCCATCAATGGAGAGTTTAACCGAAAAATGTTTAATGTTATCATTGCCAGTGTCTTCATAAACATTAAAGTCAAAAGTATGCTTTTCCTTTTGACACCATTCAATCACCAAACTTTTATAACTGATTACTTTGCCTTCTAAAGTTTCAATATCGATGTGTTTGTTGATGACATTCTTATTGATGAATTTTTCGCATTGTTTATAGCCCTTGTCTAAATAAACAGCACCAACCAGAGCTTCAAACAAATTACCGTGAATATTGCTTCCGAAATTATTTTTGGGGATTTTAGATTCCACAAAATCGATGAGTTTCAACTCTTTCCCCAATTCATTAAGATGCTCTCTACTTACTACTTTGGAACGCATTTTTGTCAAATAGCCTTCATCACCTTCTGGCACCTCATCATAAAGATAAGCGGCTATAACGGCACCAAGCATAGCATCCCCAATAAATTCAAGCCTTTCATAATTAAGCGCCATGCCATCCTTGTCCTTAATGTTCATGGACCTATGGGTGAAGGCTTTTATATAAAGACTTTTATTTTTTGGCCTATAACCAATAATTTTTTGAATTTCTAAAAAAAAATTCCCGTCATTTTTAGAACGGGAATTTAATATGTTACGAATGTAATTCATTCGGGATTTAGTCTAATTTTTTAAATAATACACAAGCGTTATGTCCGCCAAATCCAAATGTATTACTCATAGCCACTTTAACCTCTCTCTTTTGAGCTTTGTTAAGTGTTAGGTTTAACTGCTGATCAATTTTCTCATCGACAACCGTATGGTTTATCGTAGGCGGCACGATACCATGTTCCATTGCCAAAATAGAGGCAATAGCTTCAATAGCACCTGCAGCACCCAATAGATGACCTGTCATCGATTTTGTTGAATTGATATTGATATTCTTGGCATGTTCGCCAAAAACTTCCGTAATTGCTTTCAGTTCGGCAACATCACCTAAAGGTGTGGACGTACCATGAGTGTTAATATGATCAACATCCTCCGGCTTCAGTCCAGCATTTTCCAAACAATTTTTCATTACGGCAATAACTCCAATGCCCTCAGGATGTGGTGCAGTCATATGATAAGCATCTGAAGACAACCCGCCTCCAACCAGTTCAGCATATATTTTTGCTCCTCTTGCTTTTGCGTGCTCATACTCTTCCAAAATAAGTGCCCCAGCGCCTTCACCTAAGACAAAACCATCTCTGGTCGCGTCAAAAGGTCTAGAAGCTGTTTCTGGACTTTCATTTCTAGTTGATAATGCATGCATAGCATTAAAGCCACCCATTCCTGCTTTGGTAACAGCCGCTTCACTTCCACCAGTGACGATAACATCACAATAGCCTAAACGAATATAGTTTAGGGCATCGATCATCGCATTGGCAGCCGATGCACAGGCCGAAACCGTAGTATAGTTAGGTCCCATAAACCCATGTTTTATGGATATGTTACCTGGAGCTATATCTGCAATCATCTTTGGAATAAAGAAAGGGTTGAAACGTGGGGTTCCATCGCCAGCGGCAAAATTAAGAACCTCTTCTTGAAAAGTTTCTAACCCTCCAATACCAGCTCCCCAAATGACACCAACACGAAGTTTGTCAACCACGTTAAGGTCCAATTTAGCATCTGCTATGGCTTCATCAGAAGCCACCATTGCATACTGCGTAAATCGATCCATTCGGTTGACTAGTTTCCTCTCGATGAATTGGGTCGGTTCAAAGTTTTTTAATTCGCACGCAAATTTCGTCTTGAACTTTTCAGCATCAAAATAAGTTATGGGCGCAGCACCACTTCTACCATTAATCAGAGCTTCCCAATATTCATCTTTGGTATTCCCGATTGGTGTAAGAGCGCCTAACCCAGTAACTACAACTCGCTTTAATTCCATAAAGTCTGCTGCTTATTTCGCTGCTTCTATATAAGAGATAGCTTGACCAACTGTAGCAATATTCTCTGCTTGGTCATCTGGAATTTGGATATCAAATTCTTTTTCGAATTCCATGATCAATTCTACAGTATCCAAAGAATCTGCTCCCAAATCATTTGTGAAGCTTGCTTCAGTGACAACTTCGTTCTCGTCTACACCTAATTTGTCTACTATAATCGCTTTTACTCTTGATGCAATGTCTGACATAATCTTTAATTTTAAGTTTTAATTAATTGGCAAAAATAAAAAACTTTATTTTAAAACCCATTGTTATTTCTAGAATGTACTAGAATGTGTTTGTAATTTAGCAAAAATACGATGAAGTATTTCTATTTTGCCTCCTAATTGTAAATTATTATTCTTTTTTTTGTTCGAATTAGAAGCGAATATCTGTAAATGAAATGAGATTTTGGAATTTTGCTGAACATTTTTTTTAATTTCATAATAAATTGCACCTACCTATCGACAGATAAATCTGCCGATAATCTAATAAATACAGTAGTCGATGAAACGAATTGTAATTTTTGCGTCCGGAAGTGGTACTAATGCTGAAAATTTAATCAAGTATTTTCACAACAGAGATATTGGTTCTGTTATTCTGGTCTTGACTAACAATCCCCATGCCAAAGTTCTGGATCGCTGCAAAAAACTTAACATAAGCGCGCTATCATTCAATAGAGTAGCTTTCTCACAAAGTAATGATGTGCTCAATATTTTAAAGACATCAAAACCGGATTTAATAGTTTTGGCTGGATTTTTATGGAAGTTCCCAGAATTCATTCTTCATGAATTCCCAAACAAAGTCATCAATATTCATCCTGCTTTACTACCAAAGTATGGAGGAAAAGGCATGTACGGTGGTTTTGTACACGAAGCTGTTGTAGCGAATAAAGAAATTGAAACCGGCATCAGCATTCATTATGTGAATGAGCATTATGATGAAGGTGCCACTATTTTTCAAGCAAAATGTGAGGTCACTTCTTCAGATACCCCTGAAACGGTTGCTTCAAAAATACATGAGTTGGAGATGGCACATTTTCCGAAAGTTGTGGAGGAACTCTTAAAAAATCAATAGGTTATGTTAGATAGATCGTCGTTGGGATACTGCGATGGCTATCAAAAAAATCGAATATTTGAAAGCATAAGATTCCCGTTGTCACGGGAAGTAAACATGAGCAAGAAGAAAAAATACTACACCGTCTGGCAAGGGCATAAAACGGGCATCTTTCAGAAATGGAATGACTGCAAAGCCCAAATTAAAGATTATCAGGGCGCACAATACAAATCCTTCGAAACCTTTGAGGCTGCTAAAAAAGCATTTGACGGAAATTATAAAGACTATATCGGCAAATCCACAAGCTTTACAAGTGGATTATCCAAAGCGCAACTCGAAAAAATAGGCCACCCTAATTATAATTCAATTTCTGTAGACGCCGCCTCGAGTGGCAATCCAGGAATTATGGAATACAGAGGCGTGGATACCAAAACGAAAAAACAACTGTTCATTCAAGGCCCTTTTCCTGAAGGCACCAATAATATCGGCGAATTTTTAGCTCTTGTGCACGGATTGGCATTTCTCAAAAAACATGAAAGCCAACGCATTCTTTATACAGACTCCAAGATCGCGATGAGCTGGGTCAGAAAAAAAATCTGTAATACGAAGTTGCCTAGAAATTCTAAAAATGAGGAGTTATTTGAATTGGTTGATCGAGCGGTTTCATGGCTTAAAACAAACACCTACACTACAACGATTGTGAAATGGGAAACTAAAGCTTGGGGTGAAATTCCAGCGGATTTTGGAAGGAAGTGATTGGTTTTTTAAGTATGATTATCACCAAACATTCGTGAATTTATGGCTAAAAAAACCCTATATTTGCAGCAAATTTTGAAACCGCACGATGAGTAAATTAGTAATTGTAGGTACCGTCGCATTTGACGCTATCGAAACACCTTTTGGAAAAACAGATAAAATATTGGGCGGTGCCGCCACCTTTATAGGATTGGCAGCTTCGCAATTTAATGTAGATGCCGCTGTTGTCTCAGTTGTTGGTGGTGATTTTCCTCAGGAATATTTAGACTTATTATCTGATAAAAAAATTGATATTTCTGGTGTTGAAATTGTAAAAGAAGGCAAAACCTTCTTTTGGAGTGGTAAATATCATAATGATATGAACACGCGCGATACTTTGGCGACAGAACTTAACGTATTAGCCGATTTCAATCCGGTTGTTCCAGATGATTATAAAAATGCCGATGTTGTGATGCTTGGAAACTTGCATCCCATGGTACAAATGAGCGTTTTGGAGCAGATGAACAAAAAGCCTAAAATGGCAATTCTTGATACCATGAATTTTTGGATGGACTGCGCTTTGCAAGAATTAAAAGCGGTCATCAAAAAAGTGGATGTGATTACCATTAATGATGAAGAAGCACGTCAGTTGACCGGAGAATATTCGCTTGTGGTTGCTGCCCAAAAGATTCAGGAGATGGGACCAGAATATGTAGTGATCAAAAAAGGTGAGCATGGCGCTTTATTATTCCACGGTGAAAACGTGTTTTTCGCCCCTGCACTACCTTTGAGAGAAGTATTTGATCCAACAGGTGCGGGTGACACATTCGCTGGCGGGTTTGCTGGATATTTAGCTAAAACGGAAGATTATTCTTTTGAGAACATGAAAAACGCAGTCATCTACGGTTCTACATTAGCTTCTTTCTGTGTTGAGAAGTTTGGAACAGAACGTATGGTTAAACTTCAAGATAACGAAGTATACCAACGTTTGGATCAGTTTAAGCAACTCACTCAATTTGAAATTGTACTTGCAAAGAACTTATAATTGCAACAAATAAAAATGAAACAATTTTATATTATGACCTTTAAACATCACCTATCGGAAACATGTAAAATCGAATTGACATAAACTAACGCGCTCCAAAAAGGAGCGCGTTTTTTAATCACCTTAGTTCGTAATAATAATGAACTTATTACGACTTTACTTTAGTATTAATAGCAAATCTAAAATTAGAAAAACCCAATGAGCGATGCGTTAAAACATGAGTGTGGAATTGCACTTATAAGACTTTTAAAGCCTTTAGATTATTATAAACAAAAATACGGCAGTGCATTTTATGGTGTCAATAAAATGTATCTGATGATGGAAAAGCAGCACAATCGCGGACAAGATGGTGCCGGGTTCGCAAGCATTAAATTGGACACAGCTCCAGGAGAACGCTACATTAGTCGTGTTCGCTCTATTGCCCAGCAACCTATCCAGGATATTTTTGCGCAAATTAACGCGCGTATCAACAAAGAGTTTGCTGAAAATCCAGAATATACAGACGATGTTGCTCTGCAGAAAAAGAACATTCCTTATATAGGAGAAGTACTTTTAGGTCACGTACGCTATGGAACATCTGGGAAAAACAGCATCGAGAACGTCCATCCTTTTTTAAGACAAAACAACTGGATGCACAGAAACCTCATTTTAGCTGGAAATTTCAACATGACCAATGTTAATGAGTTATTTGAAGGCCTAGTCAAATTGGGACAACATACAAAAGAGAAAACTGATACCGTTACTATAATGGAAAAGATAGGTCATTTTCTGGATGATGCGGTTGCCAAAAAATATAAACAACTTAAATATGAAGGGTACAACAAAAATGAATGCTCGCCCTTAATAGGAGACCGTCTTAACGTCGCAAAAATATTAAAACGATCAGCCAAAGATTGGGATGGTGGGTATGCCATAGCGGGACTATTAGGTCATGGCGATTCTTTTGTGCTACGCGATCCTGCCGGAATTCGACCAGCATACTACTATCAAGATGATGAGATTGTGGTGGTGGCTTCTGAACGTCCGGTGATACAAACTGTCTTTAACGTCGATTTTGATGATGTGAAAGAACTATCGCCCGGACATGCTCTTATCACAAAAAAATCTGGAGAAACGTCAATTAAAAAAATTATCGAACCTCTGGAGCGTAAGGCATGTTCTTTTGAACGCATCTATTTTTCGCGAGGCAGTGATGCCGAAATTTATCAAGAGCGAAAGAAACTTGGTAAGCTGCTCATGCCAAAAGTATTGGAAGCTATTGAATTTGACACAAAAAATACGGTTTTCTCCTATATTCCCAATACTGCCGAAACATCATTTTTCGGAATGATTGAAACTGTTGAAGAGCATCTTAATAAAAAGAAAACGCAAGCGATTATCGATGGTAATGGAACATTATCAGCGGAAAAAGTGACCCACATATTATCAGAACGTCCTCGTATTGAAAAAATAGCCATTAAAGATGTTAAACTTAGGACATTTATTACTGAGGACAGTAGTAGGGATGATTTAGTTGCCCACGTCTATGACATAACTTATGGAGTCATTAAGCCTACTGACAACCTTGTTATCATTGATGATAGTATTGTAAGAGGTACAACATTAAGAATGAGTATTATCAAAATGTTGGATAGACTCAATCCAAAGAAAATAGTTGTGGTATCCTCTGCTCCTCAAATTCGATATCCTGATTGCTATGGCATCGATATGGCGCGCTTGGAAGATTTAATTGCTTTTAGAGCCATGTTAGCTCTGTTAAAGGAAAACGACAAATACCAACTTGTGGAAGAAGTATACGAAAAATGTAAAGCACAGGTGCAATTAGAAGATAAAGAAGTTAGAAATTTTGTAAAAGAATTATACAATCAATTTAATGCAGAACAAATTTCAGATAAAATTGCTGAACTTATATGTGATTCTACCATAAAGACGGAAGTAAAAACCATTTTTCAAACTATTGAAAATTTACATTTAGCTTGTCCTAAAAACTTAGGCGATTGGTATTTTACCGGAAACTATCCCACTTCAGGCGGTAACCGTGTGGTAAATAGAGCTTTTATTAACTTTTATGAAGGAAATAACAGACGCGCCTATTAATTTGAAAACGGTCAAAATTATACTGACAATAAACGATAATAGCGCTTAATCGGATAATTTAACGCTTTGTCTAATTTATATATATAGTTATGAAAATTCATTATACTTTGGCATTACCATAACATAAGTAGGTTAAGTTCATGGTAGATTTGGGGCAAAAAAAGGTAAACATCTGTTTACCTTTTTTTATGCCATTTTTTAATAGATTAATCCGAATTGATGGATTCATAAGTATTATCCAATCAAACCATAACAATTAATAGCAATAAGTGCTTTCAAATTAAAATTCATCATCAAAATCTCTTTCAGCCTAATTTTTACGTAGTTTATCTAATATATTCAGTTATTATCTTATACTCCTCTTATATTTGCATCACCATAACATAAGTAGGTTAAGTTCATGGTAGATTTGGGGCAAAAAAGGTGAACTCTCGTTCACCTTTTTTCATATAAACCTGCGAAGGCAGGTATCTTACCAATTAACCTGTATTTTAACAACCAGAAACCTACCGATAAAAGTTAGATCCGATCAATTTTTAATCTTCAGTTAAAAGGCTTTCAAATTAATCCAAAAAAAAAGCAAACCCATTTGAGTTTGCTCTTCTATCAATTATTTATATCATAGGTTACTTCGCTTCAGCATACCGTCTCTCAACCTCATTCCAATTGATCACGCTAAAAAACGCGTTGATATAGTCTGGTCTTTTATTTTGATATTTTAAATAGTACGCATGCTCCCAAACATCCAATCCTAAAATCGGAGTTCCACCACAACCTACCCCAGGCATTAATGGATTATCTTGATTTGGTGTTGAACAGACTTGAACCTTTCCACCTTTGTGCACACATAACCACGCCCATCCAGAACCAAATTGCGTAGCCGCTGAATTGCTAAATTCGTCCTTAAAAGCATCAAAAGATTTAAATGCGGCTTCAATTGCATTTTTTAGATCTCCGGTTAATTGTCCTTTATTATCTGGGTTAATTACTTCCCAAAACAATGAATGATTATAAAAACCTCCACCGTTATTTCTAACAGCTTTATTGTCCATATCTAAATTGATTAAGATATTTTCAATGGTTTTTCCTTCTAAATCGGTTCCTTCAATAGCCTTGTTTAAATTATTGGTATATCCTTGATGGTGTTTTGTATAATGGATTTCCATTGTTTGTGCATCAATATGAGGCTCTAAAGCATCATATGCATATTTTAATTTCGGTAATTCGAAAGCCATAGTTTATAAAATTTTATGTGTTAATATTTATTCTACCCAAATTTACACATAAAATCGTGCAATAAGAAATTTTAACCACTTCGTTATTTAAGAGTTAAGAAAATTTTAACGTTGCCCTCTAACCAGACAAATGCGCACTTTTAGCATCGAAAAGTTGAAATTTCAGGCTATTAACCGGCATTAGTTTTTATCTTGTATAAAAAACTAAATAATGGACGTCCAACCTCCTTTTTTAATATATAATGCTTCCGCAGGTAGTGGGAAAACTTTTACATTGGTCAAAGCCTATTTAAAAATCCTATTCACTTCCGATCAACAACATGCCTTTAAAAATATATTAGCATTAACATTTACCAATAAGGCAGTTGCTGAAATGAAAGCCCGTATTGTAGATATGCTGATTGCATTTTCAGATCCTGATATTTTAAAAAATCCCACCCCAATGTTTGGAATGCTCTCTCACGAGCTCAATATTGACGCTCTAAATTTGCATCAAAAATCAAAACATATTTTAAATACCATTGCCCATAATTACGCGGCCTT
>JBDTKP010000049.1:0-9466 GCA_039935255.1 Gelidibacter sp.
TTGATGATTCTCTTACCTCTTGTTTTAACAAAAACCGTCAATATCGTCCTTGTGGTATTCGCTGTTGTTGGTATTGTATTATCCGTTAAAGATTTAATGTTATATAAAAATCCTGAACGCTTAAGAAAAGCATGGCTCAAATTGCATTTGGGAAAAATGCTCGGCGGCTATATTGCTGCTTCTACAGCCTTTGTGGTGGTGAATCAATTCTTCCCGAGTGTTTATAGTTGGTTTATTCCAGGAATAGTGGGTGGTTTTATAATCGTTTATTGGATCAGAAAAGTGAATAGAAAAGCCACGGTCAGTACCGTCCCACTCTAAGTTGATAATTACAATAATCTTTTTACATACTTCCTTTTCAGGTTGTCCATTTGTCAGCTATTTCCTCTTTTAGCTCATGTCTACAAGCCTTGTGTTTGTTGGGACGCAAATCGGTTCCGTATTTATTGGTTAATTTAGTTGCTTAAATACGCAAAAAATTACTCCATAATTAAAAGAAGATAGAAAATGAAATTGTCAATTGTAGATTTAGCAACGGTAATTCCAGGAGAGACACGGCATAATGCTTTAATGAATAGTATCGAAGCCGCTCAAACCATCGAAAAACTAGGTTTCGAACGATTTTGGGTGGCCGAGCATCACGGTTCGGGTTCTATCGCGGGCAGAGCTCCCGAAGTACTGATTGCGGTCATTGCTGCAAACACTTCGACTATAAAAGTTGGATCAGGCTCGGTATTACTCAATCACTACAGTGCGTTTAAAGTGGCTGAAGTTTTTTGTACACTGAATGAACTTTACCCTAACCGGATCGATTTAGGGGCTGGCAGAGCAACAACAGGGCCTGTAACAGATTTTGCATTACAACAAGATCGCAGCAAGCAATTCCGCAGTAACTCTAATGAGCAAATACAGGAGTTAGTATCGTGGCTCGACAACAGCTTTCCCGAGGATCATCCGTTCAAAAAGAATCCCATTCACACCACTGAAAGCGTGCCTGAACTGCACGTTTTGGGTTCTAGTCCTTGGAGCGCCTCTGCCGCCGCAAGTCTTGGCTTACGCTATGTATTTGCTGGATTTATAAATCAGAATGGCGCTAAAGAAATTCTGCAATCGTATCGCACCAAATTTCAGGCTTCAATGGGCCCAAGCGGTATAAAATCTCCTGAAGTCATCTTAGCCGTTCATGTCGTGTGCGCCGATACTGAGGAAGAGGCCAGAAAGCAAATTGCACCGGTTAATGTGATGTATAGAATGCTTTCCCAAGGAATTATTGATTTTCAACTGCCAAAACCCGAGGAAGCGGTTAAACAATTGGGAGGCTTACCTGAATTAAAAAAATATGTTGCCGGCTCAGGAATTCCGCCAAAATTTATAGCAGGAACGCCAGAACAGGTTTACGAACAATTAACGCAATTGGGAAAAGACCTTAACGTCGATGAAATTATGATTCAAGATATGATGACGGACCATCAGGCGCGATTGCATTCTTATAAATTATTAGCGGGTGTTTTTGAGCTTAAAGGAAAACAAAAGCTTCGTTGTTGACTCCAAAGCGCTTCCGAATTTTAGAAGCTAATTAAAATGTCCTGCACATAACGCTGATGAACGCAGAAAGAAATAAATAAAACAACTAATCAGTATCTGCGAAATTTGCGGGAAATACATGTTAAGAAAATAAATATGTTTTGCTGTTTTTGTCAGATAAGTACCCTGTTAATTATTTTATTATATTTGATGCTATGAAGACAACCTCCTTAATTTTAAGCTTTTTAGCCTATTTTATAATATATATCATCATTCGTATCCTTCTAACTTTTTCATTTGAAAGTTTAATTGGGGCCTATTTAGCTGTAATTTCTGCTGTAATAACCGCAGCTTTAGCACCAAGAATTTATATTTTTAAAACGAAATTAGGAATCCAATACCAACTGAAATGGATTGTTTTTAAGAAATCTATCTCTATTTAGTGCTTTAGAACTTTCATCCGCTATTTATTTATTGCAAGCGTCCTCTCAAAATCTCCACCGCTTACATACTCCTATATAATTTAATTCCGGAAATCCAACAATCAAATATGCGTGAGCACCCAAAGCTCCACCTCTTCTAAAGCACGCCAATGTTGATCGCGTTTTGTTTTATCAGAAGCAGCCCGCACTGATTTATTAAAACGGCGTTCCAATTTAAATCGGCCACCTTCCGCTAATTCTTTTTCTATGGGATGATCTTTAGTGACCTCGGTTATTTGCCCCAAGTTTGAAAAGATAACTACCAACTTTCCTTCCGGTAAAAGTCTTTTTTTAGCTTCCGCAAAAAATTCGGGGAATAACGCTTTATTATAATAGATAGCACCATCAATGCCGTCCAAGTCACGGTCTTCTGGTAACCATGGCGGATTAAACACAATCAATTCGGTGGGATTATGCCACTTACCAAAAAGATGCCCAAAATCGAGATCAATCTTCCGAGAGAGCTTTGTGCTTCCCATAAATTCCGTCATCCCAACAATAGCATTAGGATTGATATCGGTTGCAAACACTTTTTGGAAACCATGCTGTACCATTTGCAAAGACAATACACCACACCCAATACCAACATCGATGGCGGTCTTTTTCGGTCCTTTGTAACGTTTTAACCAATTGTCAAAAAGTTCTAAATGTTCAAAACGCGTTGGAAAGTAGGTGCCGTAATAGGGATGTAACTTGTTGCGTAATACTGGTATTGAAATCCCGTTAGTGTACCACTGCCAAGCACTATTCAAGCCTTGTACTTGCGAAAACGGCAGAAAGAAGTGTTTGTTTCCTGGATATAATTTTTCAAGCCAACCAATGCCAGGGGATTTCCTGACACTTAGTTTATGATCGACAATTTCCAATAAGATAAGGTTTGAAAGTCGGTGATATTCTGAGCGATAAACGCGCTGTTCCTTATAAGAGCTATTAGGTAATTTCGACTTTAGATAGGTGTGCAACTCCTTGAGAAGGAATAAGCCATCCTGATAAAACTCAGTAATCAGTATCTGTTCTCCTTTTTCTAAAGCTTTTATGGTAGAACCAACCTTAATCCCTTGTTTAAACGGTTTTGGTTTTTCACCAATAATAACGGGCGTTGGCTTGTTGACTTCAATTGCAGTGCTCATAAATGCATTTCCTTTTTTTTATAATATAACTAATTCTTATTCCTATTACTGTGATTTATAAATAAACATTTACATCACATTGGGTAAAACTGATAACCGTTATACAGTCCATAAGTTATAAAATCAACAACTTATTCATGAAACTGTAATTCCAGCGCCACATAGATTTTGATTTTCAAAACAGACGAGATTTTAAATCCTAATGAAAGTCATAATGTTTTTCACTGTTTTACAAAGCGTTCCGTATGCGTATAATTAGACGGATAGGCGCCTACTTGCAAGGATAGCGGCCTCAGTACAAACTCAAAATCTAAAGCTTCCACTTTGCCATCTTTGCCCAAATGAAACTGCATAAACTCTTCGCGCTGTGCAGGATTTTTCCAAACGGCTCTAAAGGTATCGTAGTGCCAATGTTCTAATTGAGCTTCCAAGCCTTCGGTATTCCAGAAATGCAACACCAGATTTTTTCCTCCTTTCTTCACTTCTACTTTTCCGTAGCCTGGAGATTGATAGGTCCCTACATAAGCCTCTAATTCCAAACTGGATTTTGTTTTCTTAGCTCTGGCGTTATGGATTTTATCGCGTTCTGCCGTAGCCAAGTCATAAGATTTTTTATAGCCTTGCAAATAACGCTCATTCCAATCCAGATCATTTCCGCCCAAGTAGGCATCCATGACCTGATAAGCAACAGCATTACCAAAGGAGTTAAAATTGTTTCCTACCACAATAACCCCCAATTCCAACTCAGGCATCAAATACATCGCCGTATTAAAGCCGTCGGTAGCACCGCCATGCGTCAAAACGCGGTTGCCTTTATAATCGCTTATATTCCATCCAAAACCATAACTCCCCTGCCCTGCCATTGCATTTGCAGGTCGGTGAACCATTTGAGGTTTGTGGATCTCATTCATCTGTTTGGCACTGATGATGGCTTTTCCATTGTAAGTGCCAGCCACTCCCAATTGCATCAACATCCAATTATTTAAATCGTTAACCGAAGCGTTAACGCCACCCGCAGGCCCAGCGTTATCCCAATTACGTCGTTGAATTGGCACTACTTTACCCTCAATTTGCTGATGCGGATAAGCTTGATTATCACTAGTTTTTAACTGTGTGATACTCGTCGTGCTCGAATTCATTTCAAGAGGCGCAAAAAGACGTTCTTTTAAAAACGCATCCCAAGTGCGACCATCAACATGTTCAATAATCTGTCCTGCTAAAGCGTACATGACGTTGTTGTACACAAACTCTGTTCTAAAAGGCTTCTCCAATTCCATATAACGCATCTGATATAAAACACTATCCCGTGAACTATTGGTCATGAACTGCAGTCTATTTCCCAAGATCCGTCCTAAACCCACTTGATGCGTCAATGCATCGCGAATGGTAAGCTCCTGAGTCACCCATGGATCTTTTAACTGAAACCACGGAATGTGTTTGGTGATTTTATCATCCCAATCTATTTTTCCTTCATCGACTAAAATACCAAGTGCCGCTGCCGTAATGTTTTTACTTACCGAGGCAATACTAAAAATGGTTTTGGCATCAACCTTCTCTCCGCTTCCTAATTTTTTTTCTCCAAAGCCTTTGGCATAAATCACTTCGCCATTTTTAACAATACCAATGGCCATGCCTGGGATTTTCCAATCTTTCCTGCCCGACTCTGCCCACGCATCGAAATTTTCAGGGAGCGCTTCTTGAGCAAAAAGAGTGAATGAAAATAAACTTACAAATAGAACGAGCGCTAGCGTATAGCGGCTGAAATAATTTTTGGTCATATTATCTGGTTTTCACCAAAGATACTGACAACTTTAGACTATTCCTTTTCAGCCTAAAAAACAGGCTTATGACACACTTTATAAAAAACACAAACCGATTGAAATTTATTCAACAGCTATCATGAAGTTTTTTAATCTTTAGTCTTCTTCTCTATTCTTTGTTCTTTATTCAATTTTCTACCTCCATTTTCCATTGCCCCCTCCCATTCTACCACTCATCATATTTCATCTAAATTAATGGCAGTACTCCGATAGCTTTGTGATGTAATTAATAATAAAACGTAATCATCATGAAAAAACAAAGTAGAAAACCGAAGTATATATTAAGCCTTGTTGCTTTTATATTTACAATGAGCCTCATGGCTCAAGACATTAAAGGCACCTGGACGGGCAATTTAGAAGTTCAAGACACTACCATAGAAATGAGCTTTAACATCTCCGAAGAAAACGGCGCCTATGCCTCAACCTTTGATGTGCCGCTTCAAGGTGCTGTAGATATTCCATTAGAGGAAACCTCTTTTGCGAATAATACCTTGACCATAACTTCGTCAAAATTCAAGTTAAAATATGTTGGCACCCTAGATGGCGATAAACTCAATGGGACTTATACTCAAATGGGACAAGAGTATCCCTTCAATTTAGTAAAAACTGTTAAAACCAAACCAGGCGATTTAAGCTTACCGTCTAGCAAGGAAGATTTAGCTAAACTTGCCGCCTTCGAGACGGAAACTTATAAATATTCAGTAGAGGATTTTTTCACCAAGCCTCAACTTGCAACGTTCCGAATTTCTCCAGATGGAAACTATATTTCTTACAGAAAAAAGGATGAAAATGGAAAAAATAATATCATCGTCAAAAATACAGCCACAGGCAAAGAAGTGGTTGCTATTTATGAAAAAGAAGATTTAGTTCTTGCCTATTTCTGGAAAGGAAACAACCGCTTAATCTACCTTCAAGATAAAGGTGGCAATGAGAACTACCACTTATATGGAGCAAACCCAGATGGCAGCAATAATATTGAATTAACGCCATTTGACAATACTATGGTGCAACTTCTAAATGAATTGAAAGACGATGCCAACCACATGATTATTAGTATGAATAAGGATAACGACCAGTTGTTTGAACCTTATAAAATTAATATCAATACCGGAAAGATTGAAAAGTTGTTTGATAACACCGATCCAGATACCCCAATTTACGCATATACCTTTGACAACTCTGGCATACTAAGAGCCTACACTACAATGAAAGACGGGAAATATTTAGTGAACTTTTATAAAAACCTAGACACTAATGTATTTGAGCTTAGAAATCAAACTGATTTTGAAACGAATGACGGCATTATAGCTTTTGATTACACCACATCGTATCCTCATGACGCTTACTTAGTTAGCAATTTAAACAGTGACAAATATGAAGTCTATCGCTATGATCTTAAAGAAAACAAAATACTAGACACTATTTACAAAAATGAAACTTATGCTATCACAAACATGCAAATTTCGTCCAAATTAAGAAATTTTGAAATAGACTTCTATTCCTATGAAGGTTCCAAAGAAACCGTGGTGCCAGTGAGCAAGCTTTATAAAAAATTATACAAAAATTTCAGCAAGAAATTCGGAGATAAAGTGGTCTCCATTGTAAGTTATGACGACAAAGAGACCAAGTTTATGATCCATGTGTCGAGTGATAAACTTATGGGGATTTATTATCTGTATAATTTAAAGAACAATTCATTTGAAGAATTAGCGAACCTGAACCCACAGTTAGATGAAAGCGATATGGCAGAAATGAGACCCATTAGCTTTACCAGTCGTGATGGCAAAACAATTCACGGCTATATTACCCTTCCAAAAGAGGCGTTGAATGGAAAAAAAGTGCCTTTAATTTTAAATCCTCATGGCGGCCCATTCGGCGTCAGAGATAGCTGGAGCTTCGTTAGCGAGGTACAAATGTTCGCCAACAGAGGTTATGCCACCATGCAAGTCAATTATAGAGGTTCTGGAGGTTATGGGACAGCATTTCAAATAGCTGGGCACAAACAAGTAGGGCGCGCAATGATCGATGATTTAGAAGACGGTGTAAAATATGCCATCAGCCAAGGTTGGATTGATAAAGATAAAGTGGCTGTTTTTGGCGCAAGTTATGGCGGATTGGCAACCTTACAAAGTTTAATAAAAACCCCAGAAATGTATGTTTGTGGCGTGGATTACGTAGGCGTTTCCAACTTATTCTCTCAGTTAGAAAACTTCTCTGGCATTAGAAAATCTTATATACAATGGTATAAAGACAGATACTACGATCCAGAAAATCCAGAAGAGCACCAAATAATGACCACTGTTTCTCCGGCCTTAAATGCAGACAAAATATCGCAGCCTTTATTGGTTATTCAAGGCGCTAATGACCCTCGTGTTAAAATAGAACAAGCTGATCAAATAGTGAAAACAATGAGAGAAAGAGGTATAGATGTCCCATATATGGTAAAATACAACGAAGGCCATGGTTTTGGTCATGAAGACAACAAGATAGAAATGTACAAAACAATGCTAGGGTTCTTTGCGCAACACTTAAAATAAAAACTATTAAACAATAGAATTATAGCCTCGTCACTACTACTGTATTGACGAGGTTTTTTCATTTAACAATAGTGTGCTTACCGCTCCTATTAACAAATTTACCGCTCCTCATATTATGGTTTTTCAACGAGGTTTTCAAACCTATATTTACATTAGTAATAACCTAATAGAAACAGTAATCATGAAAACATCAACATCAAAAAACAGTAGTAAAAATAAAGACATCATTAAGAAAATAGTTATTGCGCTTTTTGTTATCGTCGCTCTAATAATTTTAGACACCGTAGTTTTAGATTCAATTTTAGATAAGAATGTAGATAATGCACAAATAGAAAAAGTACTGAAAGACCATTGCGATTGTACAGGTATTAAAAACGAAATAAATGGAAAGGGTCTATCTTTTACAAAAGGCGTTTATGGAGATTATCATGTTTTTAAGCTATCCAATTGCAAGTATGATAATTTTGAAAATTTCATAGAGAATTTACATATAAACCTGAAAGATTCTATCGGTAATTTTTGCGAAGCAAATTTAGTTGAATTAAAATTTGAAAATTCTTCAACTCAAGATAGAATCGTAAACATTAGAAAATGTGATCTAACAATTAAAAAATAATAAAAGGCCTGTTCAATTGCGAAATATGACGCGGCTTTTTCAATTAGTCCAATCGATTTTCCGTTCCTCCTACGCAATTTACCACTCATCATAATTTGGTTTTATAGGACAGAAATCTAACCTAAGTTTACAGTAGTTAATCTAAAATCAAACCGTCATGATCAATTTAATCGTCGTCATAGTAGAGTCAGTAATTCAAATAATAATTAATTAAACCATTTAAAATCAATCCTTATGAAAAATTTAACAACAAAAAACCCAGACACATTTCAAGATTCAATTAAAACCTTAAAAATGCTCATAACAGGTTCCAACATGGCAAAATACTCAGTCATAATACTCATAGGTTTTTCATTCTTCCTTATGGCCAATGCTGAAAAAACCATGCTGATTATTGGCTCCTTATTCATAGGAATTGTGGCCTTAGTGTTTTATCTTTTTAAGTTCTTACTTATGGAAAATATGAATCAAAAATCCTATACACAAATGTCACTGATGTCCAGTATTTCGAAGCTCAAAACCTATATGACGCAGCGTAAAAAGAACGAGATCTATTTCACATCTATTTGGGCACTATCAATAATCCCCTTTCTTTCTGCCCACTTTGAATCTAGTTCCAAAGCGTTTATAGCCATCATCATACTTATGGCAATAGTGGCCCTTTTCGGTCAGTTAGGTTTTAACAAGACTGATAAAATTTTAAAAAACTTAGAAACTGTAGTAAAAAGCGAATGAGAAGCTTTTAATCACATTTGCACCTCTTTGTACTAACTATTCAGTCCAATCTCAATGAAAACGTCAGAAAACGATTCCGAAATCAAGTTATAGAAATTGATCATTAACCAATAAGAAATCAATGGGTTTCTATCTGCTAGGCGCGCTGATGTTGGTATTAAAAATGTCGGATCAGCTTGCCTATCTAATTCCTTTGAGAAATAATTTCTCTAAAAAATCGATGGCAGATTTAGAAGAATTCGAGCAACAAATAAATGATCTGAACGCCAATACGCTCGAATATTAAATTGTAAGTTTGAAGGTTAATAATTAAGAACAATGTCAAAAAAATTCAAAAAAATAGGGCTAATAGTTACTGGTCTCGTATTTTTATCAGCGGCAGCCATTTTTCTATTTCCATTCGTAATAGGAATGAATTATGGCTATGGCGCTAGTGTAACAAAACATAAAATTGAAGAGCATTGCCATTGTAAAACTGTCGCATTAGACAAATCCTACGCAACTTCCGAAAGTTTAACTAAAAAGATAACATCGGGCAAACCTATTAAAAAGTTTAAATACATCTTGAAAGATTGTGATTACGCGTCCTTTACGGAATTATCACAGGATATTTTACAGATTG
>JBDTKP010000050.1:0-3494 GCA_039935255.1 Gelidibacter sp.
GCAATGGTTATGGGATTGATGTTGGAGATTACAATACCTCTAACATGGTTTTAGACGTATATCATGACGTTGATGGCTATCAAAGTTTTGATGTTTATCAGGTAGATTATGATACTATTGAATTGTATAACCCTTTTAATGACACCTCCTACTTTTTACATGGGTATCAGAAATCACAATTTGATTATGATTTGGTGTTTTATGATAATATTCACTATTTCTTACAGGAATATGACGCTTGGGAAAAAACATTTGTCAGCAAAACCGGTGCTCTAAACGAGTTTGACAACGAAAACTATTTACAGTTTCTGGCTGGTGGAAATGATTCAGAATTTAGAAGTTCGAAAGATATGAATCGTACGAACCCAAATAACATCTATTGGGACTATACCGGTCTTTACGGGGTAGGGAACTTTAGTGGAAATAAGCATCTAAAAACATTAACATTAGATTATGATTTTTTTGACAATGAAATTTTTGAATTGAGCGTTATTAATGATCAGAGGATAAAATTGTATCACGCCTATTCTGGAACCACTTATGAATTTACTGGACGCGGTTATATTCAATATATGAGAAATGAGGCAGGTAGGTCTGCCGTCGTGGATGGCAAAGTGAAATCTTCTGATGTTCAGAAAAAACGTAAACAAAAAACGGTGAAAAAGGATAACCCTAGGGTAAACAATAGAAACTAAATTTTGGTTGGTTATTTAGTTTCTAGAAACGCTCATCTGATTCATTTCAGATGAGCGTTCTTTTTTTTAACAACATATTACCACCTTCAACAACTAGCTTTCAATTGGTTGTCGTAAATTACGTTTCAAATCAATAGTTAACTTTTAAAAAATTCAAATATAATATGGGACTATTTTCATTTATTAAAGATGCCGGAGCAAAAGTTTTTGGCGTAGGAAAAACAGAGGCCACAGAAAAAGCGGCAGAAAAAACTGCGGCAAGCGAAAAAACTGCAGCAGCTGCATTGAAAACAGAAGAAATTGCTGCCAGAAAAATAGAGGAAACAATAAAAGACTTAACACTTGACGTAGAAGATTTAAAAGTATTGATTGATGACGATATGGCAACGGTTACTGGAAAGGCCCATGACCAATCTACAAAAGAAAAAGTAGTTTTAGTGATTGGCAACACCAAAGGAATAGCCGCAGTAGATGACCAAATGAGCGTCACCCACGCCGAGCCAGAAGCCCAGTTTCACACCGTTGTGAAAGGCGAAACTTTAGGTAAAATAGCAAAAAAATACTATGGGAATGCCATGAAATACCCTTTAATCTTTGACGCTAATAAACCCATGTTAACAGATCCTGATAAAATCTATCCAGGACAAGTACTTAGAATCCCGAGCTTAGAGTAAGAACTAACAAAATTTCGCGTAACTCTTAGAATAGATGTAAATCTTATAGACTATGTAAACCAAATCTGACGTTTCATTCGTATCTATAAGTTAATAACATCTAATATATTGTAAAGAATAACACATGAAAAACAAAATTATCTTAATTGGATTACTCAGCATTTTCACTGCAGGAGTACAAGCTCAAATTGGAAAATTATTGAAAAAAGAAAATGTAGATGCGAGTAAAAAACTTGTAAAAGCAGCGACTCTATCTGATGCTGATATGGCAAAGCTTTCCCTCGAATCCGTTCAATGGATGGACGATAATAATCCTGTTGGAGAGGAAGATGATCCTTATACAATACGTTTGAATAAACTCGTAGAAGGCCTCGATAACGAAGACGGTCTTGACCTTAATTTTAAAGTGTATGTCGTGTCAGACATAAATGCTTTTGCAACACCTGATGGCAGTATACGTATTATGGCTGGACTAATGGACTTAATGGAAGATGATGAGATACGCAGTGTTATTGGTCATGAAATTGGCCATGTAAAACTTGGTCACTCTAAGGCGCGCTATAAATCGGCCTATGCTATTTCTGCAGGAAGAGATTTAGCTACCGCGAACACCGGTGCCGGTGGTAGAATAATCAGTGATAGTGAAATGGGCGACTTTATGGAAAATATGCTTAACGCACAGTTTTCTCAATCCAATGAATCTGAATCAGACACTTATGGTTTCGATTTTATGGTAAAACATAGCTATGATTACCACGGAATGGAAGGCGCTTTTAATAAGCTAGCCGAATTAAGCGGCGATGATGGTAAAGGATCATTGATGTCCTCACACCCAGGTTCTGCCAGAAGAGCAGAAAAGGCTAAAGAGCGTGCAGAAGCACAAGACAAGAAACAAAAATAAATGTCTTTATAATAACTTAGAAAACCTTTTGAATACTACATTTGAAAGGTTTTTTATTTAAAATCGTCCAAAATCGTTAGTAACTCTTCTAAAGTGTCTGGTTTTGCAATAATTTTTTTATTCTTATCCAAGATAAAAAAGGTCGGGGTGCTTTCAACACCATACTCACTTCCGACATGGCGTCTCGGAGTTCCAGAATCGAGCACATGAATGAAATTAGGATACTTAAGTATTTCTTTGTCCCATTCTATTGATTCACCTTGTGTAGCATAAGCAATCACCTTCACTTTTTTGGCATTTATCTGATCCACCGTTTTTCTAATTTCAGGTAATTGTTCTAAACAGTGTGAACAGCCACTGTTCCAAAAAATAAGTAGATAGTTATTGGCTAAGTTTAATTTCTTTAGGGATGATGTTGTCTTTTTACCTTTAACTTCCAATGTTATAGGAAAATCTATGGCCTCAGCACCTATTGCAGTATTTTTATAGATATTCAACTGAGTGGCCAAAGGAAGATCATTTGCTTTTACGGCAAGCTCCAACAAATAGGTATCGGTAATATAATTGGCGACATTACTCTCTTCAATGTGCGTCATATTCGCCCAAACAGCTTTTAATAAGGCTCTTTTTATTTCTGCATTGTCCGCTCCGATATAATTGACCAAATTATCAATTTGACGCTTGTAAAAATCTTCATTTGCATTTGCACTCATTCCGAAGACGTAAGCCATGACGCGATCGGTTAAAAACTCTGAACTTTGCAAAAGAGGATTACTGAAATCGACACTTTTAAGATAGGTGTCTTTCAAGTTTTTTGAATATGTAGCAACATCTTCATAAGCTTCGGGAATATATGGTTTATTGGCTATAATGAAGGTCAAAGCCAAATTTCCTTTAGAAGCCAATTCAAACGCACTCTGAGTCTCGTCCAAGGTTTTGAAAATATCTTTGAAAGCGGCTTTATCATCACTTTCTTTAGAGTAAAAGTTGCCGATAGCCCTGTTAATCATTTCAATACTGTTGGTGTAAGAGGTCCATAGCTTATTTTCATTGGATTCATTAAACTCTAACCCTTCAGTTAAGCTAAAACTCAAAACAACATCTTCTTTAGCGCTATATATTAAATCGAAGTTGTTTGCTTCTTGTGGAACGCCATAGACGATTTTATAAATCCCAGACGTATCGGTACTGTCCAACTCAATTTTAAAATGGCCATTGTCGTCC
>JBDTKP010000051.1:0-5570 GCA_039935255.1 Gelidibacter sp.
TAATATTTTTTTAAACATAAATTCTTCAAATTTTCAATATTCAAAAAACAAATTCCAATTTTAAACTTGGAATTTGGGAATTGAAAATTGTGATTTTACATTATGATGGATCAACTAAGAATAACGGTTGATCAAATTCAACCGGTGAGGAATCATCAACTAATATTTTCACTATTTTTCCTGAAACTTCAGATTCAATTTCATTGAACAATTTCATGGCCTCAATAACACATAAAACGTCACCTTCATTTATTGTTTTTCCTACTTCAACAAACATTGGTTTGTCAGGAGAAGGCTTACGATAAAACGTTCCTATAATCGGAGATTTTATAGTAATAAACTTTGAGTTTTCATCAACTACAGGTGCCACTGGCACTACAGCTTGAGCAGCAGGAGCTTGAGCAACAGGCGCAGCACCCATTGGGATTTGTTGTACGTATGTTGTGGTTTCTCCTTTATCTTCACTACCAGTTTTAATGGTAATTTTGATATCATCCATCTCCAATTTAACCTCGCTTGCGCCCGATTTAGCAACAAACCTGATTAAGTTTTGAATTTCTTTTATATCCATAATAGTTAGAATTTAAAATATTTAAGGTTATTTAGTTAGTTTAAGAATTGTATGCCCATGTCAGATACACAGAGCCCCAAGTGAAGCCACCGCCAAAAGCAGTAAAAATCAATTTGTCGCCTTTTTTGAGTTGTTTTTCATAGTCAAATAGAAGTAAAGGCAAGGTCGCTGATGTGGTATTTCCATATTTATGGATGTTCATCATGACTTTCTTTTCATCCAATTCTATCCTGCTTGCTGTAGCATCAATAATACGTTTGTTAGCTTGATGTGGTACCAACCAAGCAATATCATCTTTTGTAATATTATTCTTGATTAAAATCTTTTCGGTAATGTCCGCCATATTAAAAACAGCATTTTTAAATACCATTTTCCCTTCCTGAAAAATATAATGTTTCCCTTCAGCTATGGCTTCCGGAGTTGATGGATACGAAGATCCGCCATACGTGGCTTGTAAAAATTCTCTTCCGTTTCCGTCACTTCTCAAAAGTTCGTCCTGCAGACCGAAACCTTCCATATTTGGCTCAAATAAAACAGCACCGCCGCCATCTCCAAAAATTATACAGGTGGCCCTGTCTGTATAATCAATCATTGACGAGTTCTTATCAGCTCCTATCAACAATACTTTTTTATATTTTCCTGACTCTATATACCGTGCAGCTACAGACATCCCAAACAAAAAGCTTGAACATGCCGCTTCTAAATCAAATGCAAACGCATTAGTCGCACCAATTTGGGTGGCGGTGTAAGAAGCAGTAGCAGCGGCTTTCATATCTGGTGTTGCCGTTGCAACGATCACTAATTCTATTTCCTTAGGATCTAAACCTTTTTTGTCTATAAGATCCTGTGCCGCTTTGATGGCTAAGAAAGAAGTGCCCTTTCCATCTTCTTTAAGGATTCGTCGTTCCTTGATCCCAGTTCTAGAGGTTATCCATTCATCATTTGTATCGACTAAAGTTTCCAAAATTTGGTTGGTCAACACGTATTCAGGTACATATCCACCTATGGCAGTAATTGCAGCAGTGATTTTACTCATTATTTTCTATTAGAATGACCCAAAATTTGACCAAATAGCCAAGAACAGTAGATTAAAGTTGAATCTACTGAATATTCAGTCAAATATGTTGCAAATTAAGCTGTTTTTAAACTAAACACAAAAAAAACGCTCAGGAGTGAGCGCTTTCTTGTATGCATGCATAATACTTATGCTAAATTTTCCTCTTTTTCAGATTTGTCTATAAGCACTTGACCTCTGTAATAAAGTTTTCCTTCATGCCAATGAGCTCTGTGGAATAAGTGTGCTTCTCCTGTAGTAGGACACGTTGCAATTGTAGGAACAACTGCTTTATAATGTGTTCTTCTTTTATCTCTTCTGGTTTTAGAAATTTTTCTTTTAGGATGTGCCATTTTATATAATATTATTTATCCGTTAATAGTTTTTTTAATGTATTCCAACGAGGATCGATATCCTCGGATTCTTCTTTTTCTTCTAAGCCTTTTGGACTTAATTCTTCTAATTTATCAAGTATTTCTGATTCCAACGTACCATCGGCAATACCAGGATGAATCCTTTTTATAGGTATTGATAAAATAATCAATTCATAAATGTATTGTGCAACATTTATTTCATACTCTCCATGAGGTAAAATTAAAATTTCCTCATTTTCGTCATTATATTCTTCACCAAAGTTGACAACCAAATTAAATTCGCCTTCAACATTCTGATCGTAAGGCTCATTGCAAGTGTCACAATTAACATTTATGGAGCCTGCAACTTTAAAATGTAATTCTAAAAGTGTGGATTTCTTCTCAAAAAGCAAATCTACTTTTACATTGACATCATTAAAATCATCATACTCAAAATGTTCAAAGAACTTTTCATCGATTTGATAATCAAAATGGTGCTTTCCTACTTTTAAACCTACAAATTGTATGGTATACTCTTTTAAGGGCTTCATGATCACATTCATTTTGAGGGCGCAAATATAGAAAATATTTTTATATTAGGAAGAAGCTATTAACAAAAAATGTTTATATCTTTTTTGAAGCCTTTCTTAAAGGGTTTTTGGTAAGCTTTTTATATTCCTTTCTATTCTTGAATATTTGGATGCCCATAAAAACCGCAGCTTTAAATGAACTTTCATCTGCAGTTCCTTTACCTGCAATTTCAAAAGCAGTCCCATGATCAGGTGAAGTTCTGACTTTAGTGAGGCCAGCTGTATAATTAACCCCTTCGCCAAACGTGATCGTTTTGAAAGGAATAAGACCTTGATCATGATATGACGCGATAATAGCATCAAAATTTTTGTAGTTTTTAGATCCAAAAAAACTATCGGCTGAATAAGGTCCATATACCAATTTTCCTGTTTCTCTTATTTTCAGGAGTGCTGGCTTTAAAATTTTCTCATCCTCATCTCCAATCACGCCATTATCTCCAGCATGAGGATTAATGCCTAAAACAGCAATTTTTGGCTTACTGATCCTAAAGTCTTTTATTAAAGATTCATAAACGGTTTGCACCTTTTCTTCAATGAGTTTTGCATTAATATGTGCTGGGACGTCTTTCACTGGGACATGATCTGTAAACAAACCCACCTTAAGGTTTTCAGTAACCATAAACATAAGACTATTCCCACCGAGCTCCTTGGCTAAATAATTGGTATGCCCTGGAAATTTAAAATTATCTGATTGAATGGTCAATTTATTAATAGGAGCGGTCACTAATATGTCTATATCATCGTTTTTCAACGCTTCAGTAGCTTTCTGTAAAGATTTTATGGCATATTCTCCAGATTTCAAATCCTCTTGACCAAACAATATTTCAACATTTTCTTTCCAAACATTCAACACATTCACTTTCCCTTCAATAACCTGACTTAACTCATTAATCCCATGAAAATTAATCCCACTTTCAAAATGCTTTTTAAAAAAAGACATGGTTTTTATAGAGGCGAAAATAATAGGTGTACAAAACTCGAGCATTCTAACATCCTCAAATGTTTTTAAGATAATTTCACCACCAATGCCGTTTAAATCACCAACAGAAATCCCTACTCTAATTAGTCCTTCTCTTTTCATCTCAAATTTAATTATTCACGTGACCATAGTATTTTAATAAAATACTATTCTAAATGAGCGTCGCATCTCAAAGCTTCATTAAAATCTTATCTTTGTAAACCAATGCACAAATGCAAATTTAACTAATTATTCGACAATATGTTTACTGGAATCATTGAAGATTTAGGAGTTATTACAAATATAAAAAAGGATCAAGATAATCTTCATATTACATTAACGAGCAGTTTCACTTCTGAACTAAAAGTAGATCAAAGTGTATCCCATAATGGGGTGTGCTTAACCGTAACCGCCTTAAATGAACCGTTTTATACGGTAACCGCTATTAGGGAAACACTTAGCAAAACCAATTTGGGTAGTTTAAGAATAGATGATCAAGTTAATTTAGAACGCGCCATGAAGCTTGGCGAAAGATTGGATGGCCATATTGTTCAGGGTCATGTGGATCAAACAGCTATTTGCAAAATGATTGAATTTCAAAACGGGAGCTGGTTGTTCACTTTTGAATACGATCAAGCATTGAAAAATATTACCATTGAAAAAGGTTCTATTACTGTAAATGGTGTGAGCTTAACTGTAGTGAACAGTAAGAAAAATGAATTTAGCGTGGCCATCATCCCGTTTACCTATGAACACACTACTTTTAAATCCCTAAAAGAAAACAGTGTCGTGAATTTAGAATTTGATGTTCTTGGGAAATATATCAAAAGACTTTATGAACTAAAAATCTAAGCGTTCGTAGACTCTTTAGAATACTTTAAAGCTCTATAAATTCCATAAATAATTGCGACAACAAATAAAATTATTAGCCCATCGTCAATTGGTGCAGGGGGCGGAGGTGGTGGACCTCCTAAAGCTTGTGGTGGTGGTAGTTCCTGCATATGAGCAGCCGCACAAAAAAAACTCATAAATACAAATAAGATGGAGGTTAAAATTTTGTTGCGATATACAATCATGATGTAAATGTATAAAAAAGCGAGTTAACAAAATACAGAATTAATAGAACATCTGTATGAAGTAAAATCTTCGATGAAGTGCGCAATTTTTTTTAATTGTTTAATTCACTACTCTAAATATATGTATTTTTTCACACGCTTTTAAGTACGAGAATTATTTCTGTTTAAATAAGAGTAACAACACAAATTATTATGATTTGGTATTTTAGCTAGAATGCATAAAACATACTAAAATCACAAAAACGTTTGTGCTATTAGACAAAGCTGATGACCTCCGACCAACTTTTTTCATAACAAACGACTTCTTACTTGAAATACTTCCAAAATCCCCCAAACGCATTGCATCCAATAAAAGACCTTTTCAGAGCCGGATTAAGTGCCACCACCAAAATTGAATGGTGTGTTAAAACAACTTTTGCTATTTTGCGTTTTCATAAACTAAGCCGAAAACCAGTTCTTGTTATTGATAAACGAAAATAATGCCCTATTTTTATCAGTATCATGACACAAAAAAATCAAATCCTAAAAAGAAAACACAAAAAGCCGATCCTTTGGGATGCTTTTTATAAATCAACGCACACTCAAAAACCATTGGTCATATTTTGCCATGGCTACAAAGGTTTTAAAGATTGGGGCGCGTGGGATTTAGTCGCAGAGGAGTTTTCTAAAGCTGGTTTATTTTTTGTGAAATTCAATTTTTCCCATAACGGCGGCACGATGGAACAGCCGATTGATTTTCCAGATTTGGAAGCTTTTGCCGAAAACAATTATTCTAAGGAATTGGAAGATTTAGATGACCTCATCACCTTTTTGCATTCCATGGAGAATCCTTTTTATGCCGAAATTGATCCAAATAAACTCATCCTTATCGGGCATTCGCGTGGTGGTGGCATTGTGACCATCAAAGCTTCAGAAGATGATAGCGTTACCCAATTGATTACTTGGGCAGGTGTGAGTGATTTTGGCAA
>JBDTKP010000052.1:0-14139 GCA_039935255.1 Gelidibacter sp.
ATAGTCTACTAGGAACAGCCTTTTGGATCATCACTTTTGCAGGATGGATACTAGCAATCTACTCTGCCATAAAAGAACAATATAAACCCATTCCCGTTTTTGGTGAAAAATTCCAAGAATGGTTTAAAAATATAAATTAATAATGTCAGAACTTTCTTTACAACATATCACAAGACCTTCAATTTTAAAGGAAAATGCTCCTGTGCTGATCATGTTTCATGGTTACGGCAGTGATGAAAATGATCTTTTTGGATTCGCTTCAGAGTTACCAGAGGAATTATTCATCATTTCCGCAAGAGCACCCTACCCTATGCAACCTTATGGAAATGCATGGTATGCCATTAATTTCGATGCCGAAATGAATAAATGGAATGACAATGAGCAAGCCTTGCAATCAAGAGATCTCATTGCTAGTTTCATTGATGAAGTCAAACAAACGTATCCAATTAACAAGGATAACATCACCCTTCTAGGCTTCAGTCAAGGCACTATTTTATGTTATGCTGTTGCACTTACCTATCCAGAGAAAGTAAAAAACATAATAGCATTAAGCGGCTATATCAGTCCTGAGATGTTACCGGGTGATCTGGAAACCAAAGACTATTCTCATTTAGACTTTTATTCTTCTCACGGCAACGTCGATCAAGTTATCCCTGTGGAATGGGCAAGAAAAGTGCCACAATTTTTAAATACCTTATCGATCAAAAACACCTACAAAGAATTTCCTACTGGTCATGGGGTCGCTCCTCAAAATTTCTATGAATTTAGAAGCTGGCTGAATAAACACTTGGAGAATTAAAAATATTTTAGAGATATTTCTGAACTCGAAATCCTAAATTCAAGGTTAGAATTTAGGATTTCGAATTTAAGAAACATCTTCATTGATAATCCGTGGCCTGAATGAAAACTAAGGGTCAAACATCAAATTTGGTTATTGAGTGTTTCGAACTATCAACTTGAAGTTCAACATCTACTCTATCGCTAGGTCACTTTTCAGCTCCATTAATTCCTTATTCAATGTCAATATTGAATCTTTAAGAATCCGCTCTCTTTCGATGTGCTTGGTCATTTTCTCTTGATAACTTTCAAAGATGTTCTTTGAATTCACATATTGAAATACATTTAATAAAAGTGCAAAGACGAATACATACATTAAGATTTTTCCTTTCATATATTATTGAGGTTTATTTCTAAATTATCATAAGCCAAAAAGACATTCTTAGGAAGTTTTTTCTGCACCTCCTCATGAAATCCAAGCATGTGGCTGATATGAGTAAGATAAGCACGCTCTGGCTTGACCTTATCTATAAGGGCAAGTGCTTCTTCAAGATTGAAGTGCGAAATGTGCTCTGCCTCTCTTAAAGCATTTACCACAAGCACCTTGACTCCTTTTAACTTCTTGATTTCAGAGTTCTTGATTGTTTTCATATCGGTCAAATACGCAAAACTCCCAAATCTGAAACCAAAAACCTGCAACTTATAGTGTAAACCATTTATAGGCACCACTTCTAAGTCCCCTAATTTAAAAGGTTTGTTTTCAATTCGAATTGGAGTCACTCCTGGTGCGCCTGCGTATTTGTTTACCGTTTTGAAAATATAATCAAAACGCACTTTAAGTGCCTTCAAGACACGTTGGTGCGCATAAATTGGAATATCGCCCTGCTTAAAATAAAAAGGTCTAATATCATCCAGTCCCGCGGTGTGATCAGCATGTTCGTGAGTGAAAACTACCCCATCTAATTTGGTGCATTTCGAATTAAGCATTTGCTGTCTAAAATCAGGACCACAATCGATTACATAGGCGTAATTATTCCATTCTATCAATACGGAAACCCGAAGTCGTTTGTCTTTTACATCCATACTTAAACATACAGGATGAGTGCTTCCTATCACTGGAATTCCTTGGGATGTACCTGTTCCTAAAAACGTAATTTTCAAAGGTGCTTTGTTTAGAACAAAAGTAAGTTTAATTTTTTGTTTGAGATAGCAATTTGATACCTTTGTCGATTACAAAACTCAATCTAAAACATGGAGATTACCTTAAAAGGCGACAGAGAATTTGAAGAAATTCCGTCGTTAAAGAGCAAAGCACTTCGTATTAATCTTAATGAGAATATTTACGGAACCTTTGCTGAAATTGGCGCAGGCCAAGAGACTGTAAGACAGTTTTTTAGAGCAGGCGGTAGTTCTGGTACAATTGCTAAAGCCATGTCTGCATACGACAAAGACTTTAGCGACGCCATCTATGGTATCGAAGAAGATGGGCGCTATGTGTCCGAAGCGCGTTTGAGAAAAATGCTCTCTCATGAAATTAATTTAATTGAAGAGCGCATTTCTAGAGACAAACATCCTAATAAAATGTTCTTTTCTTATGCCAATACAGTGGCCACGATCGATTTTGCGAAACAATACAAAGGTCATGGTTGGGTAGGGATCAAATATCAAATTGAGCCGCATAATACCGCTTATAATGAGATTATTCTGCACTTGCGCTTTAGAGAAAATGACGCACGTCTACAACAAGAAACACTTGGCATCCTCGGCACGAACCTTATTTATGGCGCTTATTACAAGTACAATGAGCCTAAAAAGCTATTGCGTTATTTGTATGATCATTTAGATAAGGATCAAATTGAAATCGATACTATTAACTTCTCAGGCCCCATATTTGCTGATGTAGATAACCGTTTGATGAGCTTACAATTGGTCAAAAATAATATGACCGACGCCGTCATGTTTGCACCTGATGGAAATAATGTGCTCCCTGCAAAAATACTTTACAAAAAAAATATTTTGGCTCTACGTGGTAGTTTCAGACCAGTAACCAAGGTAAATATTGACATGTTTGAGAAATCATATGACATGTTTATTAAGGAAAATAAGGTAGATCCTAACAATACCCAAGTTATTTTTGAGATTACCCTATCCAATTTAAGGGCTGAGGGCGAAATTGATGAGCAGGATTTTATGGACAGAGCGAAATTGCTATGTTCTTTAGGACATACGGTTTTGATTTCCAACTTTCAGGAGTATTATAAACTAGTGGAGTATTTTTCTCAATATTCTAAAAACAGAATGGGACTATCCATGGGGGTCAATAACTTAGTGGATATTTTTGATGAAAAATATTACCGTCATTTAAGTGGCGGCATATTGGAAGCCTTCGGAAAATTATTCTTTAAGAATTTACGCGTCTACCTTTATCCAATGGTGAACGAAGACGGCACTATAACAGATAGCGAAAACTTAAAAGTACATCCACGTATGAAAGAACTGTACAAGTTCTTTAAATATAACGGAAAAGTGGTCGATATAACCGATTATGACCCATCAATCCTCACCATCTTTTCAAGATCGGTGTTAAAAGCCATTGCTGAGGGTGATGAAGGTTGGGAAGCCATGTTACCGCCCGTAGTTTCAAAAACTATAAAGGACGAAAACCTCTTTGGATATTCAGTTGGAGAAGTTTTACGGAACGAATAAAATAAAAGACCTTAGTTTAAAACCTAAGGTCTTTTATTTTTATGCTATTCTGAAAAAATTACTCCAAAATTTGGTCTGTGTGGATCTTCGCCTTTACTTTATCGATCACTTTCATAATGACGCCGTCTTCATCAATTACAAAAGTAACGCGATGGATGCCATCAAAGGTGCGGCCCATAAATTTCTTTTCTCCCCAAACATCAAAAGCTTTAAGAACCGCCTTATCTTCATCTGCCAATAATGGATATGGGAATTTATATTTTTCTTTAAAGTTCAATTGTCGCTTTGCACTATCAGCGCTGACCCCTAAAATTTCATAACCTTTATCTTTTAAATCCGCGTAATTGTCCCTGAGATTACAAGCTTCAGTGGTACAGGTTGGTGTACTGGCTTTCGGATAGAAAAATATTATTAATTTTTTTCCTTTATAATCTGACAAAGAAACCGTATTTCCTTGTTCGTCCTTTGCTGAGAAATCTGGAGCTTTGTCTCCTGCTTTTAATTTGGTCATAACTGTTTTAAATTTGATATTTGTAAAAATACAACTTATGACCAAAAAAGAAAAGGTGGAATTTGTTATAAATACGTTAAACGAACTGTATCCAACAATTCCGGTGCCTCTCGATCATAAAGATCCTTATACGCTTTTGATTGCTGTTTTATTGTCTGCACAATGTACAGATGTGCGCGTCAATCAAATCACGCCACTTCTTTTTGCTAAAGCTGATAATCCCTATGATATGATCAAGCTCACGGTAGAAGAGATTAAGGCAATTATCAGACCTGTGGGCTTATCGCCGATGAAAAGCAAAGGTATCCACGGACTATCGCACATCTTGATTGATAAACATGACGGACAAGTGCCGCAAACTTATGAAGCATTGGAAGAATTGCCAGCGGTTGGACACAAAACTGCAGCAGTGGTGATGTCTCAAGCTTTTGGGATTCCTGCTTTTCCTGTGGATACGCATATCCATAGATTGATGTACCGTTGGAATTTTACCAATGGCAAAAATGTGGTTCAAACAGAAAAAGATGCCAAACGTCTTTTTCCAGAAGAAACCTGGAACAATTTGCATTTACAGATTATATGGTATGGAAGGCAATTTTCTCCTGCAAGAGGTTGGGACATAGAAAAAGACATAATTACTAAAACTATTGGGCGAGCTAGTGTTTTAAAAGAATATTACAGCAAGAAGCCCAAAATTTAGTAATGAGATCGTTTAAAGATGAGTTTAGCTTCTTAACCTAAGGGTTTAATGCCTTCACAGGAATAAAAAAAGTCCCGACAAACTTGTTTCTCGGGACTTTTTCAATCTTAATTTAGAAGCACTTCAAACTTCTTTTTATTACAATCAATAACACTTAAAGCCTTGGAATAATTCAAAAGAAAATTAACTGTTTCTTCTTTTGGATTTAGGTTGTCACTTTTTTGAGGACATTTAGAGTAAAGTTTTGCCATTATTAGGAATTTTATAGGTGATTATAACCCTATTAACGCAACAAAACCGAATTTAGTACATCAATTGGTCAGAATTATATTTTTCTGGTCAATCACCTTTCTCAAATTTATCAAAGCATAGCGCATTCTGCCCAAAGCTGTATTGATGCTTACTCCTGTTTTATCAGATATTTCCTTAAAACTCATGTCATTGTACATCCGCATCACTAACACGTTCTTTTGATCCTCTGGCAATTCTTCTATTAAACGTCTCAAATCAGATTCAATCTGCTCTTTGATCATTCCTTTTTCCGCATCTAATGTCGAATCACTCAGTACAGAAAAAATACTGAACTCTCCAGTATTAGCAAACTTTGGCATGCGGTTACTTTTTCTGAAATGATCAATGACCAAATTATGCGCAATACGCATAACCCAAGGTAAAAACTTACCTTCTTCATTGTATTTGCCTAATCTAAGAGTACGGATAACCTTGATAAAAGTGTCTTGAAAGATATCTTCAGTAAGATCCCTATCATAAACTTTAGAATAGATAAAACTATAAATTTTTTGCTTGTGCTTGGTGATCAATATGGAAAGAGCATTTTCATCTCCTTTAAGGTAATTGCTCACTAAAACAGCGTCGGTGACAATTTCTTGTTTCATAATTATTACTTTATTGGCGTGGAACAATTCCTCGCTGGGGTTAATTTTTATAAAGTAATATTATGGAATAGGCAACTCTGTTTTAGATATTTGAGCTCAAATATAACAACAATCATTTCTAAAAAACAAAAATCGTACCGAAACTTTAACATTTTTTTGCACAATAACTTTTTTTCACTACAGCGTTAGTTGTAGTATCTTTGCATTCTTATATGCTATAATGACCATGAACGTTAACCTTTCCGAAGTAAATCCGAAACAAAATATTATCATCAAAGGTGCTAATCTCCACAATCTAAAAAATATAGATGTGGTTATTCCTCGCAACAAATTGGTGGTTATTACCGGATTATCAGGTTCTGGGAAGTCGAGTTTGGCTTTTGACACCTTATATGCCGAAGGTCAGAGACGTTATGTAGAAAGTTTATCAAGCTATGCACGTCAGTTTTTGGGACGACTTAATAAACCAAAAGTCGATTATATCAAAGGCATTGCTCCTGCCATTGCTATTGAACAAAAGGTCAATTCTACCAATCCCCGATCTACAGTAGGTACCACCACAGAAATTTATGATTATTTAAAGCTTCTGTTCGCAAGAATCGGAAAAACCTACTCGCCTATTTCTGGCAATTTGGTCAAAAAACATACCACTGGAGATGTTCTAAATTTGGTAAAGTCTTTTGAAGAAGGTGAAAAACTACTACTCCTTGCTCCGATTATTTTAGAAGAAGGCCGAACCATGGCCGATAAGCTAAAAGTACTGCAACAACAAGGTTATGCAAGGGTGCACTATAAAAATGAGGTCCTTCGGATTGAAGATGCCCTTGAAACTGATATCCAAAAAGAAATATTCTTAGTGGTAGATAGAATTATAGTCAAACATGAAGATGATTTTTATAACAGATTGGCGGACGCTGTTGAGACTGCCTTTTTTGAAGGAAAGGGAATGACCATCATAGAATCACTTTCTGACAGTCAACAAACTGCGTTCAACAATAAATTCGAAATGGACGGCATGACCTTTTTGGAACCCAATGTTCATTTGTTCAGCTTTAACAATCCTTATGGCGCTTGCCCTAAATGTGAAGGTTACGGAGATGTCATCGGAATTGACGAAGAATTAGTAATTCCAAATACGGCACTATCTGTTTATGAAAACGCCATTTTTCCATGGCGCGGTGAAACCATGAGTTGGTTCAGGGATCAATTGGTCAATAACTCCCATAAATTCGATTTCCCCATCCATAAACCATATTTTCAGCTAACCGATGCGCAAAAACAACTCATTTGGGACGGCAACAAATTTTTTACTGGTTTGAACGATTTCTTTGTTGAATTGGAATCAAAAGCCTACAAAATTCAAAATCGTGTGATGCTTTCTCGTTATAGAGGAAAAACAAAATGCAGCAAATGCCATGGGAAACGGTTGCGCCCAGAAGCCAATTACGTAAAAATTGCTGACGTCACTATTACAGATTTGGTCACTTTGCCTTTAGATAAGTTGGCCGCATTTTTCAATCAGTTAGAACTTAACGATTATGACACGACTGTTGCTAAGCGCTTGTTAAAAGAAATCATAAACAGGCTTTCATTCTTATCAAATGTCGGTCTTGATTATCTAACGATTAATAGAAAATCGAATACGCTATCAGGTGGTGAAAGTCAGCGCATCAATTTAGCCACTTCTTTAGGTAGCAGTTTAGTGGGTTCCATGTACATTCTTGATGAACCGAGTATTGGGCTCCATCCTAAAGACACAGAAAAACTTATTGTAGTGCTTAAAGCCTTACGCGATTTGGGCAACACTGTGATTGTAGTAGAACATGATGAAGATATTATGCAAGCTTCTGACGAAATTATTGATATTGGTCCTGAAGCGGGCACCTTGGGAGGCGAAGTGGTGGCAGCAGGATCCTATAGTGACATCTTGAAATCCAATTCTTTAACTGCACAATATTTAAATGGAACACTCAAAATTGAAGTGCCAAAAAAACGCCGTACGTCTAAATATCAAATTGAAATTATTGGTGCCAGAGAACATAATTTACAGAATATTGATGTGACGTTTCCTTTAGAAATGCTCACTGTAATTACTGGGGTTTCAGGAAGTGGAAAAAGCACCCTGGTAAAAAAGATTTTGTATCCCGCAATTCAAAAGCATTTGACAGGATTCGGTGATAAAGCAGGACAGTTCACAGAATTAAAGGGGAACTATACCAACCTTAAGCATATTGAATTTGTAGATCAAAACCCTATTGGACGCTCTTCGCGTTCCAATCCAGTGACCTATGTGAAGGCTTATGACGATATTAGAGCACTTTATGCCAATCAGAAATTGAGCAAAATAAGAAACTATCAACCTAAACATTTCAGTTTTAACGTCGATGGCGGCCGTTGTGAAACTTGTAAGGGGGATGGCGAAGTGACAATTGAAATGCAGTTTATGGCCGATGTACACTTAACCTGTGAAACCTGTAACGGCAAACGTTTCAAAAAAGAAGTTTTGGAAGTTACTTTTGAGGATAAAAATATTGATGATATCCTTAGCATGACTATTGATGATGCCATTGCCTTCTTTGAAAAATACGACCAGACCAAAATACAAAGTAAGTTGCAACCTTTACAAGATGTTGGGTTGGGCTATGTCACTTTAGGACAGAGTTCCTCAACACTTTCTGGTGGTGAAGCACAACGAATCAAATTAGCTACCTTTTTAGGAAAAGGCTCTAAAAGTGACAATGCTTTATTCATTTTTGACGAGCCAACCACGGGCTTACACTTTCACGATATTAAAAAACTCTTGAAATCCTTTCAAGCATTGATAGCACAAGGCCATTCTATTATTGTTGTTGAACATAATCTTGAATTGATAAAATGTGCTGATTATATTATTGACCTAGGCCCTGAGGGTGGTGAACGCGGTGGAAAATTAGTTGCCGCTGGCACTCCTGAAGAATTGGTGAAGAATAAAAACTCAGTAACAGGTAAGTATCTAAAAGATAAGATTTAGTCTTCAGACCGTAGTTTGTAATGTGCAATACTTTGCGACTCCTGCGTCTTTGCGAGAGAATTTAACCTTCGTGCCTCAAACTTTCTTACTTCTCAATAAAAAAGAAACGCCATCAATCCCATTATGACGAATGAAAATGGCACTACGATAGACAAAAATACAAAAGTCACTGCACTACTTTTTATAAAACTCCGTAGGTATCCTTGTCCATAAAAACGCTTTACACCCAAAAACAAATAGATAAAAGTGGAAATCATAACTAAGGACATGATCCAACTGGGGAAATTTTTCCATATTAAGTTGGCAATCACTAATAGGCTGAACACCGCAAATAAAAAGGTAAAAAAGTAAAAACTAAAGACGAGATGGTAAGCAAATCTTCCTTTTCTAAAATAAAAAAGCTTCAGAATAAGAGCAAAAATCGGTAACAGAATAAACATTGCTAATGGAATAGTGTCATAGAAAGTCTGTAAAATTGAACCTATACTCTTATTTTTAAGGAATTTTAAAATTTGCTTGAAAATACGTTGCACAATATAACTATCGTCTTCCTTCATTCCCATTTTTCGATAAATCTCCTGATCAGAAGCGCCAGCAGTTATCATAGAATCTATTTCAAACTCATTAAAATCAAACTTAACCGCCGATTCTGGATCGGGTTGGTAGTGTCGTAATTTGATACTTGTAGACTCCGATTGATTTTGATCAGCAACCGATCCAAACTGATATGCATCGAGCGGCTCTTGTACAGTTTTAACCTTAAGTGAATCCTTAGTTTTCTTTTTTAAAGAATCCATATATAATTGACTTTGCTCGATATCTTTCTTTAGCGCATGATCGAGAGTGTCTGCTTGTTTACGACTTATAAATGAAAACAAAAAGAAAAACAACACGGAGATAAACAAATACATCTGTGCAGGATGCAAATACAACAATCTCCGGCCTTCAACAAACTTTTTTGCCAGGTAGCCTGGTTTAAACATGAGAAGGATAAAACTCTTAAAAAAGCGGGCATCGACAGAGAAATAATTGCTTACGGTATTATTAAAAAGAACACCTAATGTGAGTTCATCCTTGGATTTCATTCCACAATATGGACAAAACGGATAATGAGACTCAAAGCGTTGGGAACAATTCTGGCAATCGGTCAATGGTCTTCGCATTCGTGCTTTTTTAATGGCTATAAAAGTAGTAAAGTTCTATAAAAAAATTTCACGAATATACAAATGTTTCAATAATGTGATTCGTAATGCACAACTTGAATCTGGTTTTGTTCGTCTGATTTTAGATCAACGTTTTCCACGAAAATCACGATCATAACCGGGATTAAATAGCTTATAACTAAATACTTAATTTCCTGCATAAAAATTGAACACCAAAACTGTATAACGTAAGCCGAAAAGCCAATGAGTAGGCGCCATCTTAAATCCTATAATTATGAATAAGCAATTACTTTTTAGTGCGATGGTGTTAATAGGATTGACATCAATGGCGACAACTAAAACCAATTTTCAGGATGATTACTACTATTACAAACAAGCGACCTCTGTTAAAAAACAGATGAAATTAAAAGTATAATCCCGAAAGCTGTCCTAATTATTTTTTTAAGTTGATTATCGAAGCTTAGATAACGTCCTGAAGGTTTTTCGCCATGGGCTTTGGGATGTTTTGTTTTGATAAACGAAGTTCTTCCAAGGCCATTTCCTTTCGTATCTCTTTAACAGTTTTTGTACTGCCATCATGGCTCCATCCTGGAGGTCCAAAAACATACATGAATTTGTGCTTAATATTTTTCGATTTCTTTATATCACGCCAAATATCAGCATATTCATGGGTTAAGATGACCCATATATTATAAGATTCCGGAGGACTAGTAACCCCATAGGAAATTTCAATAGTTTCGTCAAGTTGTTGCCATGTTCCAAAAATCCTATCAAAAGCATTTAGAATTCCGCCATGGTTTTTATCCATATACTCAATATTACAAGCATGATGCACTTGGTGCATCGTATGCGTGTTCAGGAATTTATCTAAAAAACCCAACTTTGGAATAAACACAGTGTGCAACTGAAATTGCCAAAGCGCCTCAATCCCTAAACATACGACGAGCATTTCTGGTGGAAAACCAATCGCTACAATCCAAACATAAAATAAAGGTTTGTAAAAAATAGTAAACCATCCATTTCGAACCGCAGTACCTAAATTAAAATTATCGGAAGAATGGTGTACAATATGTGCCGCCCAAAAAAATCGGACCATATGGTTCTGGCGGTGAAACCAATAGTATGAAAAATCATCAGCGAGCATGCATAAAATCCAAACATACCAGGCATATCCGAAAGATTCGTACCCCATGATATTCATTCGAACCCCATCTACCAGAGGATTAAAAACATCATAAACAAAACTAAAAAGAAGAATGATCGTTATTGTTTTAACAAGTGGCGCAAAAATAGCTGACCCCACCCCCATTCCAACACTTGAAAATAAGTCGCGCCAGTTGTAAAGGTCTTTATGGTCATGTGTCTTACTGTAAGTGAGCTCCAACAAGATTAAGCCTAAAAAGCAGGGAACCCCATATACAAGGGGATTTGTAAAATCCATAGTATTATTTTAGAAAAGCATGAAAACGCATACTTTTTTTATTTAGTCGGAAAAGATAGGTATTAATTTTTTGGCTTTAGAAATAGCAAACCAAAAAATTGAACTTTTTATTATAAACGCTCTCAAAGCAGAGCGATCGTGTCATTGAAAACACAATCACCTATAGCAATCAATGGCTTAAGCAGATCAAACTTCAAAAATTAAACACCTAGAAATCATTCACTTAATACAGAGCATTCGTTCTTGGCACATTGTTTGTATTCTATGAGATATGTAGAACCAAAAACAAAGACTCATGAAAAAATTAGCCTTATTTTTTACTGCAATGCTCCTCATTGGAACATCAGTAAGCGCAAAAACCACCGAAACAATTACGGAAAATTCATTCCAAACAAAGCATAATAATGGGTATGGCAATTCCTTTATTTTTAATGAAGGTGGCATTGAGTTTTCAGTCTTTCCTGATGGCCAATTCGATTTCTATGCGCCGAATTATGGACCAAAAACCAATGTGTCGATCAACTCACCAAATGTATCTTTCAGCTTTAATACAGGTTATGATTATGGCCCTTATGTGCAATACGACGATTATGGAGCGATTGTACAAATTGAAAACATTCCTATATATTATGATTATTATGGTCGCATCGTGCAAGCAGGTAACGTGAATATCAATTATAACACCTACGGTCGTGTTAGCCGTGTAGGTGGCTTACATGTTCACTATGACAATCACCATCGATTCACGCATTATTCAGGCTATATCAACCGATATAACCGCTCTTATGTGTATAGACCTTGGCACCGCTATTACACGGTTCCAGTATATGAATACCGTGTGGTATATGTAAAGCCGTATAGACAATACTACACACCGGTGAGACATACCTATTACAGGCCTTATGCTAATAATTATAGAGCGCCTGTAAGGTACACACCACGTCGAGAAAGTTCTACAAGCTCTGGCCGAAGAACTACAGTTGCAAATAACAACCGTACGAGCGATCGTTACCGTCAAGAAGCATCCCCTCGACGTAGTTCGGCTACAAGCTCAAGAGCAACTGGCTCAAAATCACGTGAGGTTAACACTAATAGACGAAACACCGAAAGCTCAACTGTTAACCGAGGCACATCTAGAACAGTAAATAGAGAGGCGTCAGCGGGAAGAAATGTAAATGAGAATGGCACGCCAAACAAAGAACAAACAACGAGAAGCAATGCTCGTACACCAAACAGAAGTATATCTAAAACTACTGAGCTAAGCAATTCGGGCAGAAATATGAGAACAAGTAGCACTACCAAAACAGCCCCAAGTCAATCTGGAAGAGCAGCAGCTGGAACTAGAGCGCAAACGGTAAAATCTGCCCCCTCAAGGTCTGCCGATGTTAATAAAAATTTAAATCAAAGAAAACCAAATGCTTCTCAATCTCGTACATACAATGGCGAGCGAAGCGCAAGTAGAAATACTAATGCTACCAAAAACAGCACAAGATCAACACCTGACGCTAGCAGACAAGCCTCGTCATCAAGGTCAGTATCTAGACAAAGTAGAGGGAATTTATAAAAAATAATTTTTGGTTGGTTAGTAGAAAGTCCTGCAAGTGGTATGCCTCAAAGCACCTTGTGGGATTTTCCTTTTTATTAGGACTCTTATAATTTCATAGGGTCGTTCAGAATACAACGGAGATACACAAAGTTTTTTAACAACTTATACACTTTAACCTAATGAGGACCGAGTACTGAGGATTCAGTACATGAAACTCACCTCCTATTTCAGCCTCAAATACTTCCGTAGCATCATGCTAATATCTTCAGAAACATTCATCTTAAAAACAATCCCCACATACACCAAAGTAATCACTGTTGATTTTAAGGCAATATTCACCAACGGATAGAATTGAAAATCCCAAAAGTAAAAAATACCTACCATCACGATAATTAGAAACGTAACCTTCCCGGTATCCATTGTAAAAGGCATCATATCAAACTTACGTTTTACAAAGAAAATTTTAATCGAGTTATAAAACGTAACTGCTAAAAATGTCGCAAATGCCGATCCATTGATGCCATACTTTGGGATAAAGAGCATATTCAACCCGATTGTCAGGATGGTCAGAATCACACCAAATAAAAGGACGACCCTATAATAATCGCTATTGAACAAGATGACGTTGTTGCATCCCATCAAACAATCATATAGTTTGGCCATACTCACAAGAAAAACAACAAAAAGTCCACCGCTAAATTGTGGAGGAATCGTTTCATAAAGTGAATTAATATTCAATACAATCAGCAGAAAAATAAGGCCGCCAATGATAAATAATGTTTGGGAACTCCTGACGTATAAATCTTCTAGAGCAATTTTATTTTTCTCATTTAAGTATTTTGCAGTCAATGGCTGCAGAATCTGCTGCATGGCTCTTGACGGAACTACGATCACCGTTGCAATATAGATTGCGACGCCATAATAGGCGACTTTTTCGATAGGAATGTAAAGTCCAAGCATAAAGCTGTCGATATCTAAAATAACCGTTGCAATGGATCCCGCAATAATGATCAGAAAAGAATATTTCAAAATTGAACTTAATCGGTCTATCCTGTTAAATTTAAATACCGGCAAACGGATACTGAAGGCGTAAAACATCATAATTAACATCCTTAATGCATATATGCCGACCACTCCAGCAATGTAGGTTTCCACCGTGATCCATTCAAAATAAACACAAAACAGTAATGACGACACCCCAATTCGCGGGAATACTTCCTTCATGAAATTCCCGAACACCGTCTGCATCTGAGTTTTTGACCATGCAAAAAAGACTTCAAAATAAGCCATTGCAATGGCCGCGAGATAAATATACCAGACATAATCTGCGATGATGGGGTTTTTTTGAGACAATGCGCCAGCAATAGCATCATACGCTAAAATACCTAT
>JBDTKP010000053.1:0-14615 GCA_039935255.1 Gelidibacter sp.
TAGAAAACGCCTTCCATGTGGCTCCATTCCAGAAACATCGAGTTAGCTTAATGTTTAATTATCCATTAGTCATTAATCTAGCTTCTATAGACCATCAACTGCTCTCTAATCTCTACCCACGAAGCCATTTCAATGCGTGTATTTTCTATATTTTATTTTCTATAATCCGTATCTTTCCAACAAAACTTAAAAAAACATCACTACTTGCATAAAAAACTAAAAATAGCGATTTATTCGGGTCAAATACCCAGTACGACTTTTATTGAAAGTTTGATAACAGGGGTAAGCGAGCATCATGACGTGTTGTTGTTTGGGTCTCAACCTAAAGTCATAAGTTATTCCAATAAAAACATTAAAGTTTACAAAATACCCGATAATAACTGGCACAAGCTAGCATATAATCTGTGGCGAACGCTACAATTACTAGTGCAACGTCCCAAAGAATTAGTAGCGCTATATAAAGAAGTTAAAACCTATAAAACGGCTTACCATCAATGGCAAAATTATTCCAAACTCCTTCCTATGGTGCTGAATCAACCCGATATTCTACACATCCAATGGGCTAAAAACCTACAAAATTTAATGGTTTTAAAAACCGTTTTCAATATTCCGATTGTTCTAAGCTTGCGTGGATCGCAAATCAATTATTCACCTATTATTTCAAAAGAGCTAGCTATTTCTTATAGTAAAAACTTCCCAAAAGTGGATGCCTTTCATGCGGTTTCAAAAGCTATTGGATTAGAAGCTGAAAAGTATGGCGCTTCTACCGAAAAAATTAAGGTTATTTATTCCATCCTGCCAAAATTATTTTTAGATGCTTACCAGCCTTTACAATCGAAAACAGGAAGCACTATTAATATTTTGTCTGTAGGCAGGCCGCATTGGATTAAAGGTTACACTTATGCTATTGAGTCCATGGCTGAACTAAAAAACCGAGGATACTCCGTACAATATCAGATTATTGGCATTGACAAACCCGACGAGGAGTTATTGTTTTTAATCGCAGAGTTCGGTTTAAGTCAAAATGTGGTATTACAGCCAAAAATGTCGCAAACCAAACTTATGGCATTAATGCAAACCCAGGACATTATGCTCTTAAGTAGTTTAGAAGAAGGCATTGCTAATGTGGTGTTAGAATCTATGGCCATTGGCTTACCAGTGATCTCAACCAATTGTGGTGGGATGAGCGAGGTTGTCATTCCTGGCAAAACAGGCCTCTTAGTTCCTGTACGTGATGGCAAAGCTATAGCTCAAGCGGTAATAGATATGCGAAATATGCCGCTACAAGAACTTCAAAATCAATCAAACAACGCTCACGAATTGATAAAGTCAAAATTTAATATGCATGAGAATGTAAGTCAATTTTTGGAGCTATATCGATCTGTACGGACTTAAAATTGAAACTATTTAATCCTATTCAAAGTAAAAACGAGAATAAATATTTAATCATATTTTCTTACTAATTTCAAACAACTTATCATTTATAAAATCAATCAAAATGTAAAAACTAGGGACTATGGTTTTACGTTTAATTCCATCATGAATCAATCTGCACATTTCGATAAAAACTTCTAAAAATAGTTGCTCATAGTAGGGATATACCTGATCACGATCAATCTTACTAAGCACAATAAACTGCTCATATACAGGCATTGTATTAAAGCTGGAATTATCAAGGTCTCTAAATAAGTAATGGTGTTTTGATTTTCCCCAATCTATAATGCAAACCTTATCTTTATTAGAAAGAACATTGTTATGATTTAAGTCGCCATGGATCCGACATAAAACCATCATTTTTTCCTGGGCATACAAGCGCTTATATACAGAGATGATTTCAGCACCACGTGTTTGCTGTAGTATAAACGCTTCTACAAAATCGTGGTTTAAAAAAGGACTCTCAGATAAGTTTTGAAGTTCAATTGGATGCGATAAATAAAGCTCCAATAAAAACTGAAATGCCTTATAATAATTATTTTCGAGTACAGCGATGTCCTTTTGTGATTGTATTTTACCTACAAAATAATCTTCAACAGAAAAATGAATATGCTCATCGTAAACCTTGTTATGGATGGAAGTAATAAACACATGTTTTGATTTTATTGAGCTTGCCAATTGCTGACTTTCCACTTCAGACTTCATTATTAGCTTACCCCATTTAGTCAAAGCAACTTTTATTACTTTCTTATCACTTAGAGAAGTATAAACCATAATGGCGGCATGAGAACGATAATAAATAATATCAGCTTGTAAAGGCAGATAGACATGTTTTCTGAAAAACCATTTTGAACCTATCCCAATCAGAGTACTAAACTTGCGACTACCTTTTTTGAGTTTCAACTGCATTAAAAGCCATACGCCCCAAGCTTTGTAATTAGTATTGGGATAAAATTGTAGTTCGGAATATTTTAAACTTTCATCATATAGTTCACCAATTGGCCTGTCGGCTCTAATCCAGACTTGGTTAAATTTTTTATAAGGAACCTTCTTCTTTCTTACTCCATAGGATATCTCTGTCAACTTTTCGGCTTGTTGTAGCTTGTGGAGGTGGTTATGTATCATTATAATATTATTTCTTCAATATTCGAAAGGTTTAATTTTCACAAAGTTCATTCAAATTAAGCTTTCAGACGTCTCAAAAATCGAAGCTGTATATTGACAGGAAAATAAATTATTAATTTTAGATAAAGTCCCATTTTAAACCCATTCCATTTTTTAAGTTCATTTATTATTAGCCAAATTAAGTTGTGATCCTTTAATCTAGTTTCTATAATTGCAATAATGTTATTAATGAGTTGCCTGGTAATTGCTTCTTTCACCTGTAAATCAGTACTGAAATTGGAATGTATTAAAGTTTTTGAAACTTGAAGAATAGATTTGCTTTTGCTGACAATAATTTCTTCATATTTTTGTTTGGACAGCTTATCCAGTCCTTCAGCATCATAAAAGACCAAGAACTCATCAATTTGAGAAACCTTATTACATTTTAATGCCACACTGACGTCAAATGCATAATCTTCCCAATTCCTGCTGCTTATCCATTTTACATCTTTTATAATGTTAGCTTTCCATAAACAAGATGAAGTTGCCCAACGTCTATTGGTGATTAAAATATTTGGCAATATCGTTTCGGTTTGCAGGTCCCATTTTCTTTTCGGAATAACCCCATCTGTAGTAACTGAAAACGTATTAGTAAAAACCATCCCAGGATTATTTTTAGCTAGCTTAAATTGTTTTAAACATTTATGTAAAAAATGAGCATTCCAATGATCATCACTATCCAAAAAAGCTATGTACTCTCCTTTCGCATTGTCAAGTCCCACATTTCGGGATAAGCCAGGTCCTAAATTTTTTTGATTTCTAAAAACCTTAATTCTTGGATCATTATTGACAGTCAATGGAATAGATGAATGATCATCAATCACAATTATTTCAAAATTCTGATAGGTTTGTTCTAAAACAGAACTTAAACATCTTCTTATTTTTTCTGGTCTGTTGTAATATGGAATTATTATTGAAACCATTTAGGATCTGGAATATTCAAAAAGTTTATAACTTGTCTTAAAATAGGATTTTAATAACATAGAAATCAAAAAAGCAGATGCTTTCAAAGGATTTCTATGGTGGATCAAGTTACCTGTAAAATTAAAAAAACTTCTTGAACCAACACATTGTATTTCAAGCTTATGAAGAAGTGACATGATCTCTACTTGCATGAAACTTTTGGTTTCATTGTCGACCTCTTTAAATATACAGTTATAAGAAGCGAGCAATGAAATTAATTTACCACAATAGGCATCAGGTTTGGATTGTTTTAACTCTTGTTGTATAGAGGAATTATGTAATCTTCTGAGGGACAAATATTCATCAATAGCAACCCCATTAAGATTAATTTTATTCAAGAAAACAATAAAAAAATTTGTTTCTTGTCCAGAATGGAGGCTTTCATTAAAAAAATATCCTTTTAAACATTCTTTTTTTATAAAAAAATCAGGGGTCATCCAATAAACCTTTTTTAATATATAGTTTTTACCCGATAGTTGATGTACTATATTTCCTTTATACTTTGTGACTTCATAAGTTACATATTCATCAAAATTTAAACTTTTGCTTATTACAAAATCTACCTTTTCATGTTTCATAACTTCAATTTTTCTATATAAAAAATCAGGCTGCATGAGGTCATCACTATCAAACCAATTTATATATTCTCCTTTTGCTAATTTCAAACCATAATTCCTACATGCATTCGCTCCTTTCGGTCTATCTAGAGGTCGAAGATAATAGTGAAATCTTTGATCTTTCGAGATATACGCAGCAATTAATGTAGCGGTCATATCCCTACTGCCATCATCCACCACAATACACTCCCAATGAACATAAGTTTGAGCCAATACAGAATCAAGCGTTTCGCCAATTAAATGCGCACGATTATAAGTGGGGATGATTATGGAGACAAGTGGCTGTTCTTGCATGGTTAGTATTTTACAGACTAATATACAAAGTCGCATCAAAATGACCACTAAAACAAATAAGAACTAATTTGTTTTAGTGGTCATTCTATAATTGAAATGGTTTTGAAAAAAATTCTGTATTAGAAGAAAGAACAGCATATCGCTCAGTTGTTTGTTTAGAACATTGCAAAATGTCTTCCCAGTTTTTTAAGATATCTTTTTCGTCGTCTCTATCAATATCATCTAAAAAAACGGCATATGTTTTCGCTAATTTATCTTTAAGATATGGAATGGCTGAAAACCGTGAATTGAAAGTTAAACCACCAAAAGGTCCATCGACCAAAACTAGATCAAAATAAGGTGCCGTTTTCAAACTATCATTTAAAGTCTCAATAGCGTACCACACTTTCTGTTCGCCAAGTGCGAATGATGTATCGATTGATTTTATTGGGGCATTAATGATGGTGACGTAGCTTGATAAATCGAGCAACTCCAATTGTTTTTTGATTTTATCTGCCCAATCGGAATTAGACTCCACAGAAAAAAAGGAAGCTTCAATTTTATTAGATTTCAATAATTTAGCAATATAAAGCGTAGAAGCACCTGATCCAAACTCAATAATAGATTTTCTGTCGTTAACAATTATATCATTTAATACATGGGCAATGGTACTTGGTGACATTGCCCATTTCGACATTGGAATAAAAAAAGAAGTATCTGTGAATAGTTGATTTAATTGTGCATAATTGAATTGGATTTGACTAATAGCTCTTTGCCTTTTAAAAAGAGTTTTCAATTTACCATCCACATAAATATTGATTCTATCTTTTATTTTTTTAATCATAGTGTATCAATTATTTTGATTTTTAAAATATTTAAACATAATCATAAAATACTTCAAAATCAGCTAACACTCTACTTTGCTCTTGGGAAATAAGTCTGCCTTGACCATAAAAATCACCTTCTATCACTTCAAAAGAAAATGCATTTTGAATCCAATCAGATAATATATTGTTTACCGTTATATGGATGGTTATATAATATTTACCCTTGTTTAAGTTTAATTTGTCCATATGAAAAACGAGTTTATTAACTTCATCCAAACTATTTTTTCTTTCAAGCACTGAATTGCTCATCCAGATAATACGTTGTCCGATGTAATCGTCTATTCTTAAATCAAATCGAATATTATTAGAATTTACTGAGCGTTTATTTTCTAATAAAAACTCTAAATTAAAAGGCTGTCCCGTTTGGGCACTTTTACCTTTATCTATACTATAAACGAAAGCATCAGTCACTCTTACCGAGCCATCACCTTTTCTATTTTTTATCTCCGCTATATTAATAGCACTTTCGGAAGTATTTAAATAATAACTAATGGCAGCATCTGTTTCCCCCTCAAAAACCGTCTTCCCATGTTCCAAAACAATGGCTCGTGTACACAAACTCTTCACCGCCGCCATATTATGACTCACAAACAAAACTGTTCGCCCCTTGCCTCTGCTAATTTCTTGAATCTTGCCCATCGCTTTTTTCTGAAACTCTGCATCCCCCACCGCAAGCACCTCATCAATCACCAAAATATCGGGCTCTAAAAATGCGGCTACCGCAAAAGCTAATCGCACCCGCATCCCGGAAGAGTAACGTTTAACAGGAGTTTCTATATAGCGTTCACAACCACTAAATTCAATAATCTGATGCTCTTTGTCCTTAATTTCAGCTTTGCTCATGCCTAAAATGGCACCATTTAAATAGATGTTTTCACGACCTGTCAATTCTGGGTGAAAGCCTGTCCCTACTTCCAATAAAGAAGCAATGCGTCCTTTAGCCTTAATCTCGCCCGAGGTTGGCCCAGTAACACGCGATAGAATTTTAAGTAAAGTCGATTTTCCTGCACCATTTTTACCAATAATTCCTAAAACCTCACCTTTTTTAACTTCGAAATTGATATCACTTAGCGCCCAAACATAATCGCTATCTCCTTTTGTACTGCGGTCATTCACGGAACCCACTTTCAAGAACGGATCGGCTTTGCCACGAATTCCAGCCCACCATCGATTCAAATCATGACTGATGGTGCCAGTCCCCACGAGTCCGAGGCGGTATTGTTTGCTGATGTTTTCGGCTTTGAGTATCACCATAGCTGTTTGTTATTGCTTATTTGTCATTCTTTAGCTGCGAACACTTTTAGATGCTGTTATTGAGTGAAACACAGTATTGTACTTTTGGTCATTTTGAATGCAGTGAAGCAATCTAATTATTAAATCGCCCCGTTGCTTAATGAGATTGCCACGGTCGTTCCTCCCTCGCAATGACAGCTGGTGTCACACCTCATCCCTATTATACCGTGTCAATAAACGCCTTCTCCGTGTGATTAAAAACCACAATCCCGATCAAGAATAATACGATGCTAATCACTAACGTGTAGCTAAATCCAAACCAACTAAATGTACCCGTATCGAGAAGCATATATCTAAATCCTTCAATAATTTGTGTCAATGGGTTATATTCTACAAAGGTGGCCACCCATTCTGGGAATTTTTTATGCGCTTCAGATAAAGGATAAGGTACGGCCGACATATACATCAATAAACTCACGCCAAATCCAATCACGACGTTCATATCCCGATATTTAGTGGTCATGGAGGACAGAATCATCCCAAGTCCCAAGCCAAGCATTGCCATCATGAAAATATAAAGAGGAAATAACAGTAAATTTATATTGACCGAAAGCGCGCTCCCTGAGCTCCAATAATAAATATAAAATCCAGCAAAAATGGCCAATTGTATAAAAAACTTCAACAAATTGGAAATGGTCACTGACATGGGCATAATAACCCTAGGAAAATAGACCTTCCCAAAGATATTCTCGTTCTTTTTAAAAGTATCGCTCGTTCCGGTCAAGCAATTGTTGAAATAATTCCAAGCAGTAATGCTTGCCAAGTTGAATAAAAACGGAGGTATTCCACCGGTACTGATATTTCCCAAATTATTAAAAATGAGGGTAAAAATAACCGAAGTAAACAAAGGTTGAATCACATACCATAACGGCCCTAAAATAGTTTGTTTGTAAACCGTTACGATATCACGCTTTACAAACAACATCAATAAATCACGGTAGCGCCAAATCTCCTTGAAATTAAGATCGATCAGTTTATTCCTGGAAGATATGGTATATAACCATGCTTCATCTTTAGTATTCAATGTAATAGCTTTTTATTGGATAGAGCTAATATAGTAATTCCATGGAGAAGCGGAATTTATGTTTTGGAATAAATGAGGTAGTTTTTTAAATTTTATATGTGGAAACCCTCCGCAACATCTCCTTTTGAATAATAGAATCAAGTTATCTTCAAGCCCTGCCTCTGCATCTCCTAATGTCAATATAGTTACCTTTCTTTGACAATTAAGAACAATAGTTAATACAAACCCAAAGTCTAGAGCTCCTACGTCGATATAGACACCTCCCTTTGAATAAAGGGAGGTGTTTTTAGTAGCTTAATATATGTTTTTAAGAACCTTGAGCAAGTTTTAACTTTAACTTTTCAAAAAAGGAAGTATTTATAAAAATATTCCAAAGTTCTACCTGGCTCCCCTCTTCATTCGAAGATGGGAATGAATTTACCGCAGTGCAAAGGAGGTAAAGAAAGGGGAGTTTGAACCAGCAGTCTGCAATATAACTTAACTAAAAGCATCCCAAGTGATTTTCAATCCTTCACGGACTGTATATCTTGGTTGATACCCCAACAGGTTTTGAGCCTTTGAAATATCAGCTAAAGAATCCCGCACATCACCTTGACGTTCTGGACCGTATTCTGGTTCTAGCTGAGAATCAGCGGCTACTTTTAAAGATTCCCATAAATAATTAATATCGATACGTTCGCCACAAGCCACATTAAATACTTGGTTAGCTGCATCTTTTGAAGCAAACATGCCTTTCACATTGGCTTGGATCACATTATCAATAAAAGTGAAATCTCTGGTTTGGCCACCATCACCATTAATCTTAGGCGACACGTTATCCTTTAAAGATTGCATAAACAAAGGAATGACCGCGGCATATGCCCCATTTGGGCTCTGCTTTGGTCCAAATACGTTAAAGTAACGGAAACCAATAACATCAGTTCCATAGGTTTTACCAAACACATCGGCATATAATTCGTTCACATATTTTGTAACGGCATAAGGCGACAAAGGTCTTCCGATGTTGTCTTCCACTTTTGGCAAAGCCTTACTATCGCCATAGGTAGAACTTGATGCAGCATAAACCATGCGTTTCACTTGAGGATTCTCTTTGATGGCAATCATCATATTCAAGAATCCAGAAATATTCACATCGTTTGTAGTTGCAGGATCATTGATGGATCGTGGAACAGAACCTAATGCAGCTTGATGAGAGACATAGTCCATATCTTTCACCGCTCTATGGCAGGTATCCACATCTCTGATATCGCCTTCCAACAATTCAAAAGCAGGATTGGCCATAAATTCGGTAAGGTTTTCTCTATAGCCATTTGAGAAGTTATCGAGCACACGTACTTTTTTCGCATTGTGCTGCAGGAGATATTGCACCAAATTGGAACCTATAAAGCCTGCTCCTCCAGTAATTAAAAAACTATATTTTGATAAATCTTCGGTATGATAAGCGTGTGTGTACATTATAATCTGGCGTCTACTGATTCTTTCGGTAATAAGGATTTAACGTCAAAAATAACGCCTATATCTGATTTCAATTTTTGGATGTCCAACTCTAAAAATTCGTTATGGGAAACGGCGAGTACAATAGCGTCGTAAGATGAAGCCAATTTAGTATCTGAACAAATCAAATCCAAACCGTATTCATGTTTCACCTCATCAGCAGAAGCCCATGGATCAAACACGTCAACATCAGCGTCATAACTTTCAAATTCCTTGACGATATCAATCACTCTTGAGTTTCTGATATCAGGACAATTTTCTTTAAAGGTAATTCCCAAAACTAGAGCTTTGGCGCCTTTCACTTTCGCTCCCTTTTTGATCATCATTTTAACAGTTTCCTGAGCCACATAACCGCCCATACTGTCATTCATTTTACGTCCTGCTAATATAATTTCAGGATTGTATCCAGACTCAATAGCTTTTTGTGCCAAATAATACGGATCAACTCCGATACAATGCCCACCGACCAAACCTGGCGCCATCTTAATAAAATTCCATTTGGTACCCGCAGCTTCTAAAACTGCTTTGGTATCGATATCAAGCAATCTGAAGATTTTAGAAAGTTCATTCACAAAAGCAATATTAATATCTCGTTGTGAGTTTTCAATCACTTTGGCAGCCTCGGCCACTTTTATGCTAGGTGCCATATGTGTACCAGCAGTAATAATTGTTTTATAAAGGTTGTCAACTTTTACAGCAATTTCTGGCGTAGAACCTGAAGTCACTTTCAAAATTTTAGTTATGGTACGCGTTTTATCGCCTGGGTTGATACGCTCTGGCGAATAGCCTGCAAAGAAATCAACATTAAATGTCAATCCACTTTCCTGCTCTAATATAGGCACACAGATATCTTCTGTAACTCCAGGATATACAGTAGATTCATAAATAACAACAGCTCCCTTTTTTAAAACTTTACCAACCGTTTCACTAGCCTTTACCAAAGGGGTGAAAATTGGCTTATTGAGCGCATCTGTTGGAGTCGGGACAGTAACAATATAAAAATCAGAATTTTCAATGTCTGAAGGTAAGTTTGAAACCAGAAGACCACTTTTGGCCTTTGGATCTGTTACCAAAATGGACTTAAGAATTGCATTATCAACTTCTAAGGTCCTATCGATACCTTGCCTTAATTCGTCGATTCGTTTTTGATTGATGTCAAAACCGACAACGAGGAACTTTTTAGCAAATTCTACAGCAAGTGGTAAACCTACATATCCTAATCCTAATACCGCAATTTTGGGCTGATTTGTCATGATCTGTTTTTTATGGATTTTAAAATGAATCGCAAATCTAAAGAAAAACTCCAATTCTGAACGTATATTTCGTTGATTTCAACCTTATCTTTCCATATTATCGTTCTATTGTAGCTTTCAAGGTCAAACTGTTGTGCCAAGATAGATTCTTCATCCTTGTATTTTAATATGGCTGGTCCTGATGCTGGGTCTGATACTCAAAATGATCCGATCGTCCTTTTTAAGGGCGTCTGCAAATCCCATAATATCTTGTCGTCTGCTCACAAATCGCCTCTTAACTTTGAGTAGGTTGAAGAACTGCGGCAATTGGTCTAATTTATGCTGTCTTAAAAATTTTCCCAAAGCAGTTAAACTGGATTCCAAATGCCCAAAGCGTTGCACCAGTTTATTTAATTTCCGAGTCCCATATATTTTAAAAAGTTTTACAAACTGACCAATACAAAGTTGCTAAAATAAAGCCCTTTGGAAGATATCATTAGCGGCCATTTTAAACAGCAACACTATGGGAACCACAATAAAAGACTGTAAAAAAGCCTTCGCATCACATCGAATAAATGTTTTACAAAGGCTTGCTTTGGAGAGATCAAAAGAAATCTATTAGGTATTTATTTTTAGAAACTTCTTCATCCGTTTCAATAACGAACGTTTACCGTTGCCTTCATGATAAGCATTACCATATGTTCCGTAACCATAGGTATAGCTATAGCCGTAATTATTATTGCTTTTATGCTTATAAAAGTTGAGTATAAAACTGATGTTTTTCACCTCGCCCATTTTATACTTTGCGTTAATCAAGGCTAACATCCCCTTTTTAGTGTAATCCAAGCGGACCATAAATAAAGTAGCATCGGCATATTGTGTGAGCTCTAATGCATCGGTGACTAATCCCAAAGGTGGCGTATCCAAAACGATCATATCATAGCGGCCGCGCACAAGCTCAATGAGTTCTTTCATTCTATCACCCATCAATAGCTCTGACGGGTTGGGTGGCACTGGTCCGGATGGAATGACATCAAGATTTTCAACATGCGAGGTATGATTAATCTCATCAAAAGTATTCTCGCCAATTAAATAATTCACCACGCCTTTTTCGTTTATAATCTCGAAATCGTCAAAAATTTTAGGCTTTCTTAAGTCAAGACCAAGCAGTAAGGTCTTTTTTCCCGATAGCGCATATACAGTGGCAATATTTATGGAACAAAACGTTTTTCCTTCACCACTCACCGAAGAGGTAATCATGATGGTTTTCCCACGGCCCTCCTCTTCACCTTGCTTTTTATAGATAAACTGCAAACTGGATCGAATGGAACGGAAAGACTCTGAAACTGCCGATTTCGGCTTTTCATACACCACTAAATTATTTTTGTAATTGTATTTACCAATCAATCCTAAAATAGGAATGCTCGACAATCGCTCTACCTCATCAGATCCATGAATGGTATTATCCAATAAGAACATCACGAATATGAGAAACATCGGTATAAAAAAGCCTAACATAAGTGCCATCATATAGTTCAAGCTTTTATTAGGACCAATACGGCCTTCACCAATATCCTTAGCTTCATCAATGGTGCTGATATCCGACACGTTCGCAGCCTTTACGATGGCTGCTTCTCCGCGCTTGGTTAAATAGATATTATAAGCTTCTTGACTGATATTCATCTTGCGTTGAATTTTCAAGAATTCCTGCTGATCTTCAGGTAAATTGCTCAATTGCGCCTAAAATTTGGCGATGTTGCCGTTAATGCCATCTAAATTAATCCCTATGGTTCTTTTGGTGTTGCCAATGGTTTCTAAAAGCACATTCTTTTCGGCATCAATTTGACGATCAATGTCCTTAAAAATAAGATTGCCTTCTTTGACCGTATATTCCTTCGTTTGACGCTCAATAGCAAGCGCGGTAATTTTGGCAACGCTGGATAAGATGTTACTTTCATTAATTCCTACGGATGTAGGCGCGGCTATTTGTGTATAATCTGTTTTGGTACGCAGATAGTTTTCAAGTGCATTGAGATAGTTTAATTTTGTACGCTCTTCTTCTCGAATTAAATCTAAGGCTCTTAGTTTTCCAGAAACGATATTCATTTCTTCAGTGATATCAAAAAGCTTATTTTCTTTCCTGAATTTGTTCATCTCGTCGGTGACATCTTTCAGATTATCATTTACAGAATTCAAACTGCTATCAATAAATTTGATGGTATTGGTAGCATATAAGTTTTTTCGCTCCAGTTCCGTTTTACTCAAAATTGACGTTGTGGCATTCAAGTAATCCACAATTTTTGCTTTGTTACTACCTGCCAACGACAAGGTTAAAACAGAGGATGAACTTCCTGAAAATGGCGCAATCATCACGCTGTTTTTATATTCATTTACGACCGCATCAAAATTTATGAATTGCAGGAAATACTGGGAACCTGACATGATAGTGGCATTGGTGCGCTTCGTAATAGTACCATTAAAAAACGGCAGATTAATGACTTGACCAAAGTTATAGGTTTGTGCAAATTCTCCCGCCTTAAAGTTCTCGTTGTATTTTTCCTTATCGGAATAACGTTGAACCGTAAAGCTGCTCTTTTCGAAATTAGCAGTCATCTCAAATTTCGTGTCATCTATAAATTTAATACCGATGGTTTTCTCCAAAATCTGTCCTTTAGTTTTATCCAAAGTGGCTATAAACGGCGCATTTTTATAGATATCCTCCATGCGATATTTCCCTTGCTCCAAGTATTCCATATAATATTGCAAGGAATCCACAACAAGTTCATTATGTGTACGGGTTTTTACGGATGTCAAGACCTTACCGACTTTACCAGAAACACCACCCCAATTGAAAGAAATACTGGTATTGGCGGTAAAAAAAGGATTTTGGTCACTTTCTACCGAAATAAGAGAATCCAACTTATAAATATTTTGTTTTCGCACATTGATAAGATAGGCCACGAATAGAGCAAATGCGACACTGAGAAGAACGAATTTCCACAAATTGAGCGCTTTAAACAAATAGCCCCTAAAATCAAAATAAGTACCTCTAGGTTCTAAATAATCTAAATCGTGATCTTCCATAAGAAACTACAATCTTGTAATTAATAAAATGGTTGTTGTGAGAAGACTAACAACAGAAACTATCGTGGTTAAGGTATCTCTACCCGTCGTTCCTGTACCCCAAGTTTTTTGCTTCAATGGTTTAACATAGATCATATCGTTGGGCTGGATATAATAATAAGGCGAATTCATGACCTTGATATCTGTTAAATCCAAATGATGGATTTGTTGGCCTTGCGGATATTGCCGAATGATTAAAACATCCTTTCTTTCGCCTGTAATGGGAATCTCACCCACATTAGCGATCGCTTGAAAAATATTAACACGTTCCTGAAACAATATTTGAGAGCCAGGCGAGCCAACTTCTCCCATCGCTGTGTACCGCAATCCAGAAAGTTTCACGGTTATAAACATATTCGCTGTTTCTTTAAACTGATCCTCAAGAAGTTTGCTTTTAATAAGTTCTTCGATCTCGGTAGTGGTATAGCCAAGCACATTGGTGAGTCCCAGTTCAGGTATTCTTATATTACCATGATTATCTACCGTAAAACCATCAAAATAGGCACGCTCAGAAGCACTTGCATTCAAATTCCCCTCACCTATCGGATTAAAAATACTGACATTTTCTTGATCTAAAACCTTAATCCGGACATTCAAAATGTCATTAATCTGAACGCGATATGGTTTTTGCTGCTCTACCATCATCTGTAATGAATCGGTAGCATTATTTTGATTTTGGAGATATACGATATTTTTATGTGGGATACAGGAATTAAAAAAAATACTGAGCATTAATCCCATAACCAATAAAAATCGTTTCATAAAGAGCCAAAGGTGTTTAGACAAATATAAGTCATCATCAGGAATATCAAAACTTTTATCTGATTTTTTGATTTATTCTCAATTTATGCGTTAAAACCTTACTAATAATGTCGTAAAATAATTTATAACTATAGCTATCTGAGGTTGTTTCTATTAACCTCTAAGTCTAAAAATCCATCAAATCCCCTACTTACCCAAAGAGCGATTTTTTTTGTAATTCCAGACCTATCACCCACACAATGAGAGGATTGTTTTTTTATTTTTAAGAAACATCACCTACAGCTTGATTACTAATTAAAATCACCAAATCTGAAGCTTTCACAATTCTTAATTTTAGTCCTTGCCCGTC
>JBDTKP010000054.1:0-7360 GCA_039935255.1 Gelidibacter sp.
GCAAAACGTGGATCTCTATTTTCAAAGGTATCTTCGATATTATCATCACCTAAATATTGTGCATTTCCACCCACTTGCTTAATCGGCAAACCATTGGTAGTTACATAGCTTTCTGCCGCAAACTTCGTCAATCCGTTTTGAACGGTCGATGTGTTGGTGTAAGCTTGAATAGAATTCGCTAAAACACCTTGGACGTATCTTTTTGCCAAAATCACTTCAGGATTATCCAATAATTCTACCGAATTATAAAGTGATTGCCAATCAGGTTGCAAGGAATACGCAGGATTATCCATCACCGCTAAAGCTGCTACTTTTGCTTTTTGAAGATAGTCATTCCCATTTTCACCTGTATTGTATTTTCTGTTTGTGCCTTCATAAAGACACACTCTACTCAATAAAGCATAAGCAGTAAATTTATTTACCGTTCCATTTTTGTCGTCAACATCTAATAACAAACCAGTGGCTTCCTCTAAGTCTTTAATCACATTGTCAATAACTTCTGCTCTAGCCAAAGCGGGTTTATAGACATTGGGATCATTTTGAGATAAATACATATCAGTATAAGGAACATCGCCAAACTCTTGAGCCAATCTAAAATAGGTGTATGCTCTAAAGAATTTCGCCACCCCTAAAAAATGTTTTTTCTTGGTATCATCCATTGGAACCGTTGGAACTCTTTCTAACATTAAGTTGGAGCGACGAATCAACGTGTAATAATCATTCCAATTTTTATTGGTTGCGTTTGCTGTGGTACTAAAATTAGTAAAAACATTCATGGCTAAATTGTCATCTATATTAGATGAATTATGAAAATAAAAATCGGCCGTTGTACTTGCATTATTTCCATAACCATAAAAAGTATCATAGTTTAACCAAGAAAATGTTCTGACATTATTTTCAGAAGTCCAAAAGTTATCATTTGTGAAGATATCTTGAGGAGGAGTGTCTAAATAATCCGAGCAGTTAAAAGTTAGCGTTGCTATTGATAGCACAAGCACAACGAGCTTTAACTTATAGTTAATTATTAATTTTCTCATTTTTTTTAAATTTTTAAATTAGTTCTTAAAATGAAACTTGTATCCCAAGAGACCATGTTTTAGTATAAGGGAATGTTCTACCCCAAGCAGCTTCAGTCTCGTTAATTTCAGGATCTACTGGTAGATTACCGCTTTTAAAAGTCACTAAATTCAAACCAGATATATAAGGTCTTATTTTATCTATACCGATTTTTCTTGTAACCTCCTGAGGAAGTGTATAACCCACTGTTAGACTTTTTAATCTTAAGTAAGACATGTTTAACAAATATCTTGATTGGGCGACGAAATTGTTAGATCCTGGTGCGTAGACCCCAAAAGCATTGGCAGCGTGATTAGGATATGGGTTAGGATAATAAGCGTCAGTATTGTCAGGCGTCCAATAGTCATTCATGTGTTCGTACATGGCATCTGTTCTGTTGTAAAAAGGCAATACTAAATCGGAAGTTGCCCAGTATTGACGCTCACCAACGCCTTGGAAGAAAGCATCCAGGTCAAATCCATAAAAAGTTCCTCCAAAACGCATCCCGTATTGATATCTAGGAGTTGTATTACCAATAACACTTAAATCTCCTGAATCATCTGCGGTTCCTTTGCCTCTTGATATCATGCCATCGCCATCTAAATCTTTATACATGACATCTCCTGCGCCATATTTAAAAGCTCCTGAACGTATATTTTTATAATCTACGCCATTGACTACCAATCCTGATGGATCAACAACATCTGAAGATTGTATAAGTCTGTCCGTAGTCAAGCCCCATATTTCACCAATTTTTTGGCCCGTATAATAAGATCCTAATAATCTTGACGTGTTATTCCATTCGGTTACTTCCGTTGTATAATCAGAAAGTGTAAAATCTGCATAAACACTCACATCATTTGTGATATTTTTATCGAAATTAAGTCCTAATTCCCAACCTGTGGTTCTAAGATTTCCTGAATTTGTATTTGCGGCAGATTGTCCAAAAGATCCTGGAAGGGTTTTGCCCGGAGACAACATGCCTTTAGTATCACGTTGATAGTAATCAAACGTCATTCCCAACATATTAAAAACTCTTAAATCTAAACCTATATCTTGTGTCGTTACCTTTTCCCAGGTCAAATAAGGATCCACGTTGTTTGGTAGAGATACAGAAGGAGGAATTGACATGCCGCTTCCTAACCACCATGGATTAGATCGTGACATAATAGGTAAAAAAGCGTTGTTTGCGATATTTTGATTTCCGATGGAGCCAACAGAAGCGCGCACTTTTAAATCATTCAGCCAATTGCGAGTGCTTTCCATAAATTTTTCATTGGAAATTCTATAGCCAGCGGAAGCGGATGGGAAGAACCCCCATTGCTCATTAGTTGGAAATTTTGAAGAACCGTCATAGCGCGCATTCAATTCCAATAGATAGATTCCGTTGTAATCATAATTGACACGAGCAAAAACTCCAGCGATAGCATACTCAGATAAACCCGGATTAAGAGTTGAATTTGAACTAAGCGGCGATGTAAACTGGTCGCCAATGGCTAAGTTAAATTCTGGTTTGTTTTTATCCAAAAGCGTATTTCTACGGGCATACGTTCTTTCAAAGGATTGCCATTCTGTATTTAATCCACCTAAAACTTTAAAGTTGTGGATATCATTAAGTGTTTTAGAGTAGTTTCCATAAATATTAGCAACGTTCGTCACATTGGACGATTTAGCCTGGGCCACAAAATCATTGCCCGATTCCATCATTGTCGGCTTTCCGGCAACTAAATCGCCCGCACCTGACCACCAATCCCACAATGGTACTTGTCCACCATTCTGTTTGTTACTCATAAAATTGTTATTGATGCTATATTCTCCAATGATGTTAAAATCCTTGGTCACCTGCGCTGTCAATTTTGTACTTAAACGCGTATTATTTTCAATTCTTTTATTCATGGAGGCATTGTGCATATACCCAGGTGCATGACGGAACTCTACGTCATTGTAGGTACCATAAGGAAAATAAGAACCCCAACGCATGTAATATCCAAAATAACCATTTCCAGCAGTGTCTAATCCGCTGTTATAATAGTTAAAAGGGGATTTGTATTCTTGGAAAGAGGATAACACCTTGAAATCTGCAGAAAGCCAATCTGTGAATTCAGTGCTCATTCCCATGTTCAAATTTATTCTTTCATTGGTCTCTGTATTAATTTTCATGACACCATCTTGAGTAGAAATTCCGAGAGAAACAATAAACGAACTTTTTTCTCCTAAAGAACCTTGCGCCGATAAATTATGAAAGGCTTGAACCGCATTTTTCTTTAACATTTCTTGATGCGGATCCCAAATCCTATAAAAATATTGCTTACCGCCAATGACCTCAAAATCTTCTCCTAAGATCATATTTCTATCATCACTATTTCTTGTCGAAGCGTATTGTTGTTTCCAATTTATGATACCAGGAAGCAATGTTTTGTAATTCATTCCGAACGACTCTGGATTCGCGTTTCCTGCACGCGCTTGCGCCTCTATCATCGCAGGAAGCTCAACCGTAGGATCATTGAAGTCAACTAATGAAATAGGATTGCTCCAACCATAACTGCTACTATATGAAAATTTGACCTTGCCTTTGGCACCTTTACCATCTTTTGTAGTTATTAGTATTACTCCAAACGCAGCTCGCGCACCATAAATAGACGCTGAGGCGGCATCTTTAAGCACGGATATCGAAGCAACATCTTCAGGATTAATAAGGGACATGTCTGAAGGAACGCCGTCAACCAATACTAAGGGAGAACCGGACACTTCGCCATTGACAATTGTTCCCGCTCCTCGTATATTTATATTAGAAGATTTACCGATATTTCCAGATTTAAAAGAAACGTTTAAACCTGGCGTTGTACCTTGCAACCCTTTGCTAATATCTGTTATTGGTTTACTTCCAAGAGCTCTGCCCACATCAACACTAGCAACTGCACCTGTAAGATTTACTTTTTTCTGGGAAGAAAACCCCACAATAACGACTTCTTCTAATAGTGAAGAACTTTCTTCAAGATCGATATCGAGCGTTTGCTGTCCTGTGAATTTTACTTCTTGAGTATCATACCCAATATAACTGAAACTTAAAGTTTCACCAGATGCTATAGCAATGCTATAATTTCCATCAAAATCTGTTGCACCCCCCTTAGAGGTTCCTTTAATAAGCACATTAACTCCAGGAATGGGAATGCCGTCTGCTTTGTTTTTTACAATTCCAGTCAATGTTTGGGTTTGCCCAAATGTAGCTTGAATCAAAAAAAACAATAATGAAATAAAGAGAAATTTCTTCATAATTATTAAGTCTTTACATAGTTAATTAACAACAATTAACAAATATATTTAAATATTGCAAATAAATGCGATTTCAGCGTTAATATGTATAAAAACTAAGACGAATAACGCAAACTCTTGCAATTATTACGGAATTATCAGCTTATGCGTGTAATTATTTGATATATTTGTGCTTAATTTAAATCCGCGCGACATGCTTAAGGCCGAAAGACAAAATTATATTCTCAATAAGCTTTTTGAAGAGAAAAAAGTAATAACAACTAATTTGGCTTCAGCTCTTGATGTATCGGAAGATACAGTACGAAGAGATTTAAATGAGTTAGACCATAAGAAACTACTAAAAAAGGTCTACGGAGGAGGAATATTAATTCCAGAAAAATCTGTTGATGTTTTCAATATCCATATTAATGCTGAGGAGCAGAAGAAAAAAATTGTCACAAAGGCTTTAACACTATTGCATGATGGCCAGGTAATTATAATGAGTGGCGGAACCACAAACCTCGTTTTTGCCAAGTTAATTCCAGAAGATTTGCAGGCCACCATCTATACCTATAGTTTAACAATTGCGATGCAGTTGTCCCAACATCCAAATATAGATTTAATCTTGATTGGAGGAAAAATGCAAAAAAACGCAATGGTCACTATAGGAATTGATGTCATACAGGTTTTATCAAAAATTAAAGCAGACATTTGTTTTATCGGTGCCAGCAGTATTAACCTGAAGCAGGGCTTAACAGAGACGGGCTATGAGGTTTCAATAGTAAAGAAAGCAATGATAGAATCTTCCGATAGAGTGGTCTCCATGTTCGCTTCCAATAAATTAAACACTAAAATGCCTCATAGCGTATGCGACCTCAGCCAGTTAGATACGATTGTTACAGAATTAGACCCTGATGACTATAGATTGGAAGACTACAGAAAATCTGGTGTTTTTGTATTGTAATTTGACATCCATTGATTTATATGCGCTATTCTGCGTTGTTCAGTTTAATGGCTTATAAACATGACAAGCAAGTATTTTACATTTTAATAAAATGCTCAAATAATATGGGAATTTTTAAAACATTTTTTTGGCTTAATCATATTTATAACCCATACCAATCCTCTATCACATAAGAATAGCACTATCATTTCAAGGGTCTTTTAAGAATATTTAAAAATTGTAAACTGGAGCAAGAGCACCTTCAAATGAGCAAAGTCTTTATTTCAATAAGTGTTCTAATTTAATTTTTCTCGATGATTTGTTTTTACTAAAAATCGCCTTGATCATAAATTTAGAAATTATAATAATCCCGCCTCATCGGCTAAATTAATTATTTATGAAATATCTATATTCTATCATCTTGTTTGTTTTCTTAATGACTTGTGGTTTTTCTCAAAATAATGGGAATGACGAAATAATTAAGTTTGCCCATCTTACAGACTTGCACGTTTCGGTAGGGAATGATAATGATTTTTTATTACAAGATATTGTAAAAGAAATTAATGGTTCAGCTAATGAATTCGTTGTAATAACCGGTGATTTAACAAATCGTGGTGATGATGATGAACTCATGCAAGTGCATTCAATTCTTTCTAAATTGAAAATTCCTTATTATGTAGTTTCTGGAAATCATGAAACGACTTGGAGCGAAAGTGCGGGCTTGACTTATAAAAAATTGTGGGGCGAGGATCGCTTTGTATTTTCAAAAGGAGATTATCTTTTTGTAGGCTTCCCTTGTGGCCCATATATGAAGATGGGCGATGGCTTTGTAAAACATGAAGACATCCTTTTGCTTGATAAAACTTTAAAAGACAGTCTTCAGAATAGTAATAAAAAGGTTTTAAGCTTCTCACATTACCCATTGGACAATAGTGTTAGCAATTATAAAGAGGTGCTTTCCGTATTACAAAAGTACCCAACGGTCGCTGCTTTTTGCGGTCATGGGCATACCTTAAAGAAGTATGATTTCTCTGGCTTAAGTGGTGTTATGGGCGTATCTATAACTACGAGAGATGGAAAAACACAAAGTTATAACGAAGCAGTAATAAGTAATGACAGTATCCGTATTTACCAAAAAGAAATCGCAAAAGACGGTGTTTTCAGATTCTCAGTGCCTTCACAACCTTCAAAAATTGAATTTGAAAATGATGACTTTCAGACTGAATTCCCACCTTTTAAAAAAGACATCGCCTCGCTATATAGTGTTCCTGCTTTTGATAAAACAGCGCTGTTTTTCGCAAATTCTCTCGGAGAAATACAGTCGGCCAACTTAAAAAACAAAACTCCCCATTGGAAAATCGAAACAGGAAATTCAATTTATTTTTCTCCTAAAATTGTAAAAAGCAATCTTATTGTTGGCACAATTAAAGGGGATATACTCGCTTTTGATAAACAATCGGGCAAAAAAAATTGGAGCGTTCCTGTAGGTGGCATTTTGGTCGGTTCGCCGGTTGTTGAAAATGATATAGTTTATACGGCCAGTTCTACGGCATTGATTGGGATTGATGCGATAAGTGGGAAGACCCTTTGGAAAAACACCCTACCAACGTCTTACTCACAAGGAACTCCTTTGATTCAAGGCGATAAAATTATTTTTGGCGCATGGGACACCCATCTTTATTGCCTAAATAAAAACACGGGTGAACTGATCTGGAAGTGGAACAATGACAATAATAAACAAATTCTATATTCTCCAGGCAACGTCAATGTAGCGGCATCTAAAAGCAGACTTTATACTGTCACTCCTGATCGCTATTTGACAATTTTAGATATTGAAAATGGTCAAACACTTTTCCGAACCAACAAATGGAGAGTAAGAGAATCTATGGGCACAAGCCAAGACGGAAAGTGGTTTTATGCCAAAACAATGGATGGAGAACTACTGAAATTACCGCTCGATGACACCTTGGAACTCACAGAGGAGAATTTGGCAAATCATAGTCAACTCCTGGATCTACAAATTGGATATGAACACAATCCTGCACCAATACTCGAAATAAACAATAAGATCTATTTAGGCAGCAGAAAAGGTGAAGTTGTAATTGTTGA
>JBDTKP010000055.1:0-13475 GCA_039935255.1 Gelidibacter sp.
TCAATCGCAGCTTTGGCGTTACCAACCAATTGCTTTACAAAAGTATCGTTGGGTTGATCATCACCTTCGCCTACAATTGGAAAAGCTGCATCGTCCAACACCACGTAGCCTCTGGTTACCCAATACAATGGTGAGCCATAGGAAGGGTAAGTGAATTCATTTGAATTCGAAGTGCTTTGGGCAGCGCTATTTTTATCTTTATACTCACGAGGGTAGGCCCACATAATCATCGGGTATTTTTCTCCTTTTTTATAATCGGTTGGCAGATATAAAGTTCCGGTAAGTGGCAACCCATCGTCGCGTTTGTAAGTAATGACTTCTTTATGCACGTCTTGCAAACCTTTGAACGGATTTTCAAATTGTGTTAAAGATTGAAGTGCGATGCGTTTTTTAATGTTTCTAATGTAATAGTTAGGATATTCGTTTTTCGATTCGATTTGGACTACGAATTCTCCTGCTTTTGCGTCCAAGGCAAAGGATATATTCTCGACTCTATCCGTCTCCTTTGATTGGTATAAACGCTCTTTTTTTTGTGACTTGAGGTTCAATTCATCTATAAAAGGGAATTTACCCTTATCACTATAGCCATCACCAATGAGATAGGCATTGCCCTTATTAAGATCTAAAACAGCCTCATCATAATCATTCAATGTGGTTACAAAATTTCCGGGATCACTGTAAACATCTTGGTAACTTCTATCAGAGAGTACTTTTGGTGCTTGGCTAGAATTGGAAGGGTCAAACACGTACGTTCGTGTGTTTCTACTGTTCCACCATCTGTCAAAAGCAATGGCGGTATTTTCATCGCCCCAACGGATGCCCGCAAAACGATCTTTTGTTTTTAAAAGGGATTGTTTATCAGCAGTAAATGGTGCTTTTTGTTGGAAAACTTCATCTCTAAAAGGAACGTCCTTCGCAGGATCGCCACCATCCAAAGCCTCGGTCCATACTAAAGTGGCTGGATGGTCGTTACGCCAGTTTAAACCGCGCATTCCTGTGCGTTCTGCCATAAAACCTTGTGGTAAATCTTCAATAAGAGGTACTTCCAATACTTTTTTGACCAAGGTGCCATTCGCGTCGTAAATTGTAGTGGTTGATGGAAATCGGGTGTAAGGCACTAAATAGGAAAATGGCTTGTTTATGGTCGTTACCATTACATACTTGCCATCAGGAGAAAAATTTAGATTTTGATAAATGTCCGTCGATTTCCAATTGCTAGCGTTGCCGTTAAGATCTACTTTTTGAATATCCGACAAGGCCAATTGTTCAAAGTTGTATTCGTCATTTGGATTTGTAAGTAAATCTTGATAGGTTCGGTTTTGGGCTTTAACGCCCGCCTCACTCACAGATATTGTTGGTCCTGCTGGTATGGCTTCTTTTGGGTCAATCAACTGTTTTTTTGATGATGGAAGTGTTTGTACCAATAACGACTTACTGTCTTTAGACCATGTATAAGGTCTGCCCATGTTGGCGTTCAGGTTGTCCTTGGTTAATTTTTTTGCTTGTCCCGTCTTAATATCTACATACCATAACTCAACGCCCTTTGATGTGGTATTTGTGAAAGCAGCGAATTCTTGATTTGGGGACCAAGATAGGTATGCCAAACGACCGTTGTCAGGCATTCCAGAAATATCTTGCGGATCGCCTTCTTTACCTTTTCTCATTTTAAAATCGGTATAATAGGTGGTCCTGCTTCCGATATTTGTTACCGGATTTATTCTCAGTCCGCCAAGGCGCATCTCAGTTTCGGAAAGTTCATCGATGGTTTTGTAATTGCTTCTATAGAGAAAAATAATGTTTTCACCTTTGCGATCCATGCTGATGCGCGGTGCCAAAGGCGCTTCTGCAAGATTAAGGATGCTTTGATCCGGTTTTTGATAAGATAAATTGACTTGTCCGAAGCTGAGGAAGGACAATGCCATGAAGATACTCAGTAGTAATATTCTCATTGTATACGATTTGATTAAGGTTCTAAAAATACTCAAACGCGGATAGGGAATTATCAAATAAATGTTAAATAGTCACAAATTAATCCCGATGTGCTATTTAGTAATCGGTAATTTTATGAATACTGTAGATATTGTTTAAATTGCGAGACTAATAATGCTAAACAAATTGATGTATGTATAACTCCAAAATAATTGGTTTAGGACATTATGTTCCTGATAATGTAGTGACTAATGACGATCTATCCAAGATGATGGACACTAATGATGAGTGGATTCAAGAACGTACGGGCATAAAGGAACGCCGTTGGGCAAGACCAGAAGATAAGGAAACTACCTTTACGATGGGGTTAGAAGCTGCTAAAAGAGCGATTAAAAGCTCTGGTTTGGATAAAGATGACATCGATTTTATTGTATTTGCGACTTTAAGTCCGGATTACTATTTTCCTGGTCCAGGAGTTCAAGTTCAGGAAGCGTTGGATATCAGGACTATTGGTGCTTTAGATGTGCGGAATCAGTGTTCAGGATTTGTGTATGGAATTTCTGTGGCAGATCAGTTTATAAAAACTGGGATGTATAAAAACATTTTGGTGATCGGTTCCGAATTACAATCGCACGGTATTGATAAAACGGATAGAGGTCGAAATATTTCCGTGATTTTTGGAGATGGTGCGGGAGCTGCTGTGTTGACACGTGAAGAAGATGTAACCAAAGGTATTTTGTCTACTCATTTACATTCCGAAGGTAAGCATGCTCTGGAATTGGCCACTGAAGCGCCAGGAATGGGGACGCGTTGGGTAACGGACATCATTGATGATGCCAATCCGGACGATTTAAGCTATTTTCCATACATGAACGGCCAATTCGTATTTAAAAATGCGGTGGTCCGATTTAGTGAAGTGATTACGGAAGCTTTGGTGAAAAATAATCTGCAAAAGGAATCGATTGACCTGCTTATTCCGCATCAGGCCAATTTGAGGATTTCACAATTTATACAGAAAAAATTTGGACTAAGTGATGATCAAGTATTCAACAATATTCAAAAATATGGTAACACTACAGCGGCCTCAATTCCTATCGCGTTATCAGAAGCGTGGCAGGAAGGCAAAATAAAGGACGGTGATGTGGTTGTATTAGCTGCTTTTGGTAGTGGATTTACCTGGGGAAGTGTGATTATGAAGTGGTAGTTCAATCCCTGCGCAGGCAGAGATCTCATGAGGAAAAGGATATCCTGGTTATTTAGCGAACTGAACCTAAAGATTTCCTGCTTTACTTATTTATTCTTTATAATTGAATTCGTAAATCTTGGATTTCGTATGAATTAAAAAACCCGAAACATTTCTGTCTCGGGTTTTTCTGCTATTAATCAACTTAACTAACACTTTGATTAAACTAAAAAACTTAGCACTATATAAGTAGACGGTGAAACACCTGTTTTATTTCATCAGATTTACATTTTAACTATCAATTAACAGAAAGCACTAAAATGCGAAGACCAACTTTCTCATATCATGAAATATTTGAAATAAGATAATAAATGACTTACCCTAAAGCTATTGAAATCTGATGTGTGAGATTTTGAAAAAAAAAGTATTAAACGATGAAAAAAAAAATCCGAAGTCGAAACTTCGGATTTAATATTATACCCAATTCCCAAATACTTTTTCTAAAAAAAGTAGAAGGCTAATTCAAATAAATTTAAAAATAAGTATAGTTTGTTAGGTATGGTAAATCAACGTTTAAGAAAGCGATTCGCCAAGTCAATGAGGTAGTTTAACATAATTTTAACACATAATTTAACAGATTCTTCCGTTATAGTATTGTTTTGCTCTGCAAACCACAGCAAATTTTTTTTATCCGTTCATCAGCCGATTTGAACGACAAATGGCTACATGATGCCGCCACCTCCGGCTTTTTCGTTTTTATCTCTATTTTTTCTTTGTAAAGCGCGGTATTTTCCGCCTCCAAAACGGTAGGAGAACCCTATGTTCCAAGTATTGCTTTCCCAATTGAATTGACCAATTTGTCGATAAGGAGCGTTGGCTTCAAACCCAGCCTTCATTGTGTTGAATATATCATTGTAATTAAAACTGAATGTTGCAGCATCGTCTAAAAGGGAATATCGTAAACCTGTGTTGACAAAGTACATATGCTTGTTTGTAAACTGTAATCCCTCTCTTTCTGATCTGTACATGCCAAAAAGAGAAAGTGTGAGCTTTTTAGTAGCCTTAAAATTGTTGCTCATTCTAAAGCTATAGGCCATGTTGTCTACTTTAAGTTCCGTAAGCGCAATGTCATCTACTGTTGGTGATTGCCCTAAGGGTGTATTTAAAATTTCTGAAATGCCTTTTTGGGTTTGTGCAAATAGATCGAAACTACTATTGAAACTCCACCAAGTTGTGGGCTTTATAGTGCTTGAAAGCTCAATGCCGTAAGCAGAGGTTGTGTCAAAATTGTCATAGGTGAGGATGAATTTGTTCAAATCTAAACGGTCAATGAATGCTGCACGATTGATTTCATCCTCAATAATGCGATAAAAAACGCCGCCAGTAAATGAGCCTTTTTCTAATTTTCGTGTATAATTTACTTCAATAGAATTGGTGAATTGAGGCTGTAATTCTGTATTCCCGAAAGAAGAGGTTAATGGAGAGCTCCATTCTCTAATGGGGTTGACTTGTCGTAATCCTGGTCTATCCACACGTCTGCTCACGCTTGCCTGATAAGAGTTTTTATCTGTAGGCGTAAACGTCAAAAACGCCGAGGGATACACTTGAAAATAATCATTTTTAAAAGGAATGGTTTCTCTTGAGCTTTTCGTGTAGTTTAAGGCTTCTGCGTCGTCGTTAACGGCTTCTGCTCGAGCGCCAACTTGATAGCTCCACTTTTCAAAGGTTTTTCCGTAGGTTATATAGGCAGAATAAATGCCTCTTTTATAATTAAAGTCTGTGCTTGGCGTAGTGCTGATCGATCCTGTTTCATCAAAAGATTGTCCGGTGGAATCATAATATACATCAGTATTGAACAAGCGAGTTTCAAGACCAACTTCTAGCTTTGCTTTCTCACTTAGTGGATTGACATAGTCCAAGTTGATGGTGATTTGTTCACGATTGGTATCGACAAAATCTGTATAATTTGGAGGAAATGAGATGTTAGAGTATCTGAAATCAGAGGTTTCATTTGCATTAAAGGTATTGTAGTCAACCTCCAAATCAATTTTTTCGCCTTCTTTCGCAAAATTGTGCTTAAAAGCGAAATTGTATTGTGACGATAGATTGTCAGATAAATTATCAAAGACTTGTCCTTGGGTAATCAAATTTGGTCTAAAAATAGTAATGGTGCCTATTCCTTTGCCATCATAGGTGTTTTGGTTGGTAAATACAGAGATGGTATTGTTGTCATCTGCATAAAAATCGAGACCGAATTTATAGAGATGAGACTTGTCGTTATCGAAGAAATTAAAAGCTTGTTGAGAATTGTCGTCTGGTCGATCGATGGTGCCGTAGTTGGTGCTTTTACCAATATTGTTGCCATAATTGCCATATAGATTGAATTTTCCATTTCTGTAATTTAAATCGATAGCGCTATCAAAGTTTGCATTAATATCTTTGGTTAGGCCAACGTTGAGATTTCCATTAAAACCGATGTTGGTGTTCTTATGAAGAATGATATTGATGATACCACTCATGCCTTCAGGATTATATTTTGCAGAAGGGTTCGTGATCAGTTCAATTTGTTTGATGGAGGTCGAAGGAATTTGTTTCAAGAGTTGGTCAACTGGAACGTTGGATAATTTTCCGTCCACCATAACACGTACATTTTCGTTACCTCTTAAACTCAAGGTCCCAGTTTGCTGGTCGATGCTAACTGACGGAATATTGTTCATAATATCTGAAGCCGTTGCGCCCGATGTAGCTAGGTCTTTTCCAACCGTAATCACCTTGCGGTCCACTTTCTGTTGAATGCTGGATACTTCTGCAACCACCGTAACTTCATCCAAGGAGGCGATATCTTCTTCTAAAAGGATTTTGCCCATCTGTATATCATAGGTTTCTTTTCCAATTTGGAAAGGTCGTTTAACAGTCTTGTAGCCTATATACTGAACGGATACGGACCATTTGCCTTCCGGTAATTTTGAGATTTTAAAACTGCCATCATCTTGAGTAATGGCACCTGTGACGGTTTCATTACTGCCGTTTTTGATAATAATGGTAACGTATGGAAGCGGTTGGTTGAGATGTGCATCGATGATAGTTCCGGAAATTGATCCTTCTTTTATTTCATACGAAGCCGACGGTTGCGCAGTTAATGTAGAACACATTAAAATGCATAATAAGAATAATGATTTCATTGGTGAATGATTTTTTGATTTGATTGATGAATTTTGATTTGATTGTTATAATAGAGACGACTACTTTTGTTTCTTGTTACGCTATTTATTAATTTTTAGTAAATTATAATATTTGAAATCATGAAAACAAGTAAGAAAACACTGGTGTTTGGAGCATCATTAAATCCGAGTCGTTATTCCAATATAGCGATGCACAAACTCGTAGCCCATAATCATGAAGTCGTGGCCTTTGGATTAAGGGAAGGTGCTGTTGAAGGTGTTGAAATTGATACGGAACTGAAGTCTTACAATGGTATTGATACCATAACTTTATATATGAATGGCACAAGGCAGGAACCCTTTTATGACTACCTTATATCTTTAAATCCCAAGCGGGTGATTTTCAATCCTGGAACAGAAAACCCCGATTTGTTTAAGCGCTTACGTGATGCGAAGATTGAATTTGAAATGGCTTGTACGTTAGTGATGCTTGGTACGAATCAATATTAATCCTAAATAAGTTAATAGCCCATTTAAGATGAGAATAAAAAATCCGAACTCAAATCCAAACCATTTTAAGCTATTGACACTGATGACATAGGATAAAATTGGAGACAAGATGGCGATAATAGGCACCAACTTGTCTTTTACTTGCCATTTTGTAAAAAGTCCAAAGGCATAAAGACCCAATAATGGTCCATAGGTATAGCCAGCAAAAACAAGGAGTTTTGCAATGACACTTTCATCTTTAATGACATATTTAAAAGCGACGATAACAACAATCAATACCAAGGAAATCATGATGTGAACGCGTTTTCTGATCGTAATTTGTTTGGCGGCATCATACTTTTTTTCAATATCTAAAATATCAATACTAAAAGAAGTCGTCAAAGCGGTTAAAGTACTATCGGCACTGCTGTAGGCTGCAGCAATCAATCCGATAAGGAAAAATATAAAAACGCCAATACCTAAATGTTCTTTTGCCAAAATAGGGAAGAGTTCATCTTTGTGCGCATCTATGCCATTTTGCTGGGCATAAACAGTTAAAAGCAATCCTAAGCTCAAAATGACAAAATTCACAATGGTTAAAATAATGGTGAACCAAAACATGTTCTTTTGCGCATCTTTCAAGCTTTTACAGGCCAGATTTTTTTGCATCATATCCTGATCCAATCCTGTCATTACAATTGCAATAAAGGCGCCAGATATGAATTGTTTCCAGAAATAATCACTTGAGTTAAAATCATCGAAAAAGAAAGTTTTAGAGAGGTCGCTATCTAACACAAAACCCAATATATTTCCGCCACTAATCCCCAAATCATCGCTAACGGCATAGATGGCAACGCCAATTGCAATCAGCATAAATAGGGTTTGTAAGGTGTCCGTCCAGACTATCGTCTTAATCCCGGATCTAAAGGTGTATAACCAGATCAAAAACACGGTGATCGTCACAGTTTGCCAAAAGCTGATTCCTAAATCATCAAATAGAATGACCTGCAGTACATTGGCTACTAAAAATAGTCTGAAACTTGAGCCAACAATCCTGGAGATCAGAAAAAGTGTAGCACCTGTTTTATAAGACACATTGCCAAAGCGCTCCTCCAAATAAGTGTAGATGGAAGTTAAATTCAGTTTATAATAGAGTGGCAGAAGCACGGTACCAATAACCAAATACCCAACAATGTAACCCAACACGACTTGCATATAGCTAAAATGATTGTCCTCAATGACTCCGGGAATGGAAATAAAAGTTACTCCAGATAGCGATGCGCCTATCATCCCAAAGGCCACAACATACCATGGCGCTTGTTTGTTCGCATTAAAGAATGTGCTGTTGTCTGAGTTTTTACCTGTTAGAAAAGAGATTAAAATGAGAATAGCGAAATAGGAAAGGATAAGTAGGATAATGGTTGTAGAATTCATAAATAAAAAATAATTGCGCTAAATTACTTATTAAAAATTTCAGTTTTCAAATGTCGGGTTTTAATGTGAAATAAGAATGTGTTAAAGCATCAAAACTTTGTTCTAAAATCGTAAATTCGCACCCATGGAATTTTCTTCAAAACTACTCGAAAAAGCGGTTAATGAGATGTCGCAGCTCCCGGGAATAGGGAAGCGTACGGCATTGCGGTTGGTGTTGCATTTACTACGGCAGCCAAAAGAACAAACTGCGTTATTGGCGTCCGCATTACAACATATGCGGAATGATATTAAGTTTTGCTCAAGCTGCCATAATATCAGTGATACTCAGCTTTGTGAGATTTGTTCAAATCCGCGTCGAACGGATGAAATCATTTGTGTGGTTGAAGATGTTAGAGATGTGATGGCTATTGAAAACACAAGCTCTTTTAAAGGGTTGTACCATGTGTTGGGAGGGAAAATATCACCTATGGATGGTATTGGTCCCAATGATCTTAATATCGCTTCGCTTGTAGAAAAAGTAAAAGAAGGTCGGGTTAAGGAGTTGATTTTCGCATTAAGTTCTACGATGGAAGGGGATACAACCAACTTTTATATCTTTAGGCAAGTTCAAGATTTAGGTGTTGTGACATCAACAATTGCAAGAGGTATTTCAGTGGGCAACGAGTTGGAATATACAGATGAAGTCACCCTTGGAAGAAGTATCTTGAATAGAATCCCTTTTGAATCCTCTTTAAAATCTTGATGTTTTAGTGAAGTTATCGGTCGTCATATTAAACTATAATGTGCGCTACTTTTTAGAGTTGTGCATCAAAAGTGTACAAGCGGCAATCGACGGTTTGGACGCAGAAATTATCGTGGTGGACAACCATTCTTCAGATGAGAGTTGCGCGATGGTGAAGCGACTTTTTCCAAAGGTTATTTTAATAGAAAATAAAGATAATTTTGGATTCTCCAAAGGAAACAATATTGGTGTTGCACAAGCAAAAGGTGAGTATCTGTGTATTTTGAATCCCGACACCGTGGTCGCTGAGGATACGTTTAAAAAGATTTTAGATTACGTTGAAGATATGCCTCAAATGGGTATTCTGGGATGCCAGCTTATTGATGGACGTGGTCAATTCCTCCCTGAAAGCAAACGAAATATTCCAACACCATTGGTATCTATTAAAAAGATATTGGGTTTTTCAAACACCTATTATGCTCATCACTTATCGTGTTTCAGCATTGGGGAAGTTGATATTCTTGTTGGTGCATTTATGTTTCTTAAAAAAGAAATCTATCATGAAGTGCACGGTTTTGATGAAGATTATTTTATGTATGGTGAGGATATTGATCTTTCCTATAAAGTACTCAAGGCAGGATATCAGAATATATATTATGGTAAAACCACAATTATTCATTTTAAAGGCGAAAGCACTTTAAAAGATAAAACCTACGCCAAACGCTTCTATGGAGCCATGCAAATTTTTTACAATAAGCATTTTAAATCCAATTCTGTTTATAATGTTATGGTATGGATTGGGATACTGGTTTCACGATTGTTGATGAAAATTCCTCTGAAAACTACCAAGAAATCAAATGCTTATGTATTAATGACTAAAGATCTGGAGTTCAATATAGAACTTCCTTTTGAGGTCACAATGGTTGAGGGTTTTGTTGAGGTTGCTGCCAGTTCTCAAGTTGTTTTTGATGGCAATACATTGAGTTTTACCGGGATTATCGAAAAAATGAGGTCTACAAGTCTTGTCAAAAGATTAACCTATAGGATTTTACCTCAAAACGCCCGTTTTATAATCGGAAGTGATTGCTCACAACAACCGGGAGAAGTGGTTTTATTGTAAAATTCCAAATGAATATAGGCATCATGAATTCGGAAATTATAAAGGATTATGTAATGAAGTATGGCAATTTTAACTAATTTTGCAACAGCAAATAAAAATTTTAGCATTAGAATAATAATATGGCAAAATTTGAACTGAAACTCCCGAAAATGGGTGAAAGCGTAGCAGAAGCAACTATTACGTCTTGGTTGAAAAACGTTGGCGACACTATTGAAGCAGATGAAGCAGTGTTGGAAATTGCAACTGATAAGGTAGATAGTGAAGTGCCAAGTGAAGTAAATGGCGTCTTAACTGAGATTCTTTTTAAAGTGGATGATGTGGTAAAAGTTGGTGAAGTGATTGCTATCATTGAAACTGACGCAAGTGTCACTCAAGCACCAGCTACAACAAGGCAAGAACAAACGTCAGCGCCTGTTGTTGAGACTTCAGAAGTCGCACAGGTAATACAAACTGTTGAAGCAGCGAAAACGGCTGTGGCAGCACCGGTACTATCTACTGAAGATCGTTTCTATTCTCCATTAGTTAAAAATATCGCTAAACAAGAAGGGATTTCGCAATCTGAATTGGACCATATTTCTGGCACTGGTAAAGATGGACGCGTGACCAAGAATGATATTTTTGTATATCTCGAAAATAAGAAATCAGCACCTGTTTCTTCTTCACAGTCTACTGTGTCTGAGTCTGCAAAAGAAATAGCAACATCAGCCCCATCAGTGTCTAGTAAAACATCTGAAAAGCCAAAGGCTGCGACGGTGTTGGCAAGTAATGGCGATGAGATTATAGAGATGACCAGAATGGGCAAATTGATTGCGCATCATATGGTCGAATCAGTACAAAAATCAGCCCACGTACAAAGTTTTATTGAGGCCGACGTGACCAATATCTGGAACTGGCGCAATAAAGTTAAAAATGAATTTGCGAAACGCGAAGGCGAAAATTTGACATTTACACCAATTTTCATGGAAGCTGTTGCAAAGGCACTTCGTGATTTCCCAATGATGAATGTTTCGCTTCAAGACGATAAGATCATCAAAAAGAAACATATTAATTTAGGGATGGCTGCGGCGCTTCCTGACGGCAACCTTATTGTGCCAGTTATTAAGGATGCCGATCAGTTAAACCTCTTAGGGATGACTAAAAATGTTAATGATTTGGCCAACAGAGCACGTTTGGGTCAGTTAAAGCCAGACGATATCCAAGGTGGAACATATACAGTGACTAATGTTGGTACTTTTGGAAGTATTATGGGCACACCAATTATCAATCAACCACAAGTGGGAATTTTAGCGCTTGGTGCGATACGGAAAGTTCCAGCGGTTGTAGAAACGCCTCAAGGTGATTTTATAGGCATTCGTTATAGAATGTTCTTGTCTCACTCTTATGATCATCGTGTGGTCAATGGAGCGTTAGGCGGACAATTTGTAAAAGCGGTCAAAGATTACTTGGAAGCTTGGGATATGAACCGAGAGATATAATATATTATATATGGACAGACCTGACAGGTTTTTATAACCTGTCAGGTCTAACATTCAAAACCTAAACAAATCTTAAACCTAACCTTAACATAGTTAGGTTTTTTATATTTTTGCATTCATACAATAAACAATTCAATTACATACAACGATGACTCTCAATCTTACCAAATCCATCTGCTTTTTTGATCTTGAAACCACAGGTATTAATATAACGACGGATCGTATTGTGGAAATTGCCGTGTTAAAAATATATCCTGATGGCAAAGAAGAACGTAAAACATGGTTAGTAAATCCGGAAATGCCAATCCCTGCTGAGGTCACTGAAATTCATGGGATTTCTGATGCTGATGTTGCGGATAAGCCAGTCTTCAAGGAATTGGCAAAAGAGATCAATACGATGGTCAAGGATTCAGACTTGGCAGGATTTAATTCCAACAGATTTGACATTCCATTGTTAGCTGAAGAAATGTTGCGTGCCGGTGTTGATTTTGATATGAAAGGTCGCGTCGCTGTTGATGTGCAAACTATTTTCCATAAGATGGAACAACGGACTTTAGCTGCGGCTTATAAATTTTATTGCGGTAAAAACTTGGAAGATGCCCACAGTGCTGCCGCAGATACTGAAGCTACCTATGAGGTTTTAAAAGCACAAATAGCAAGATATGAGGAGTTAGAAAATGACACCAAGTTTTTAGCCGAATTCAGTTCGCGCAAAAAGTTTGCTGATTTTGCAGGCTTTATTGTTTTTAATAAATATAATGAAGAGTGTTTTTCTTTCGGGAAGCATAAAACTAAAAGGGTAGAGGACGTGTTAAATGAAGAACCAGGCTATTTTGGATGGTTGCTCAATGCTGATTTTCCACTGTATACAAAAAAAGTATTGACCGCCATTAAATTGAGAGCTTTCAATAATAAACTGGCTTAATTGAGTCAGGACTCAGCAGTCGGCTTTTGAGAGATGAAGTTTGTATGGTTTTTCTATGTGTAACTCCGTGATTCTCCGCGAATCTCTGTGTTATAATTCGACATCTACATTTTCTTTTAGATTAATTTTGTCCAGCAAACAAAATAAAAAATAATAATAAAAAATAATTAATAAAGCGTGAAAATCATCTGCATAGGCCGTAATTACACGGAGCATATCAAGGAATTGGCCAATGAAAAACCGACAGAACCCGTCGTGTTTTTAAAACCTGATACCGCCATTTTATTGAAAAAACAGCCTTTTTTTATTCCTGATTTTTCTAATGATGTGCATCATGAGGTGGAAATTTTGGTCAAGATTTCTAAGGTTGGAAAACATATCGATAAAAAATTCGCCCATAAATATTATGATGAAATCGGTCTTGGTATCGACTTTACTGCACGCGATTTGCAACAGCAATTAAAAGCAAAAGGCCTACCTTGGGAGAAAGCGAAAGCTTTTGATGGTGCAGCTGTTGTGGGGGAATGGCTGCCAAAATCTAATTTTGAGTCCGTAGATGCCATTAATTTCTCCTTAGAAAAAAATGGAATTCTGGTCCAGCAGGGTAATACGAGCCATATGTTGTGGAAGATTGACGAACTTATAGAATATGTGTCAAAATATTTCACTTTGAAGATCGGAGATATTATCTTTACGGGAACCCCATCAGGGGTTGCTAAAGTAGAAGCTAATGATAAGCTTAAGGGATTGATTGAAAATAACGAAATGTTTAATTTAACAATCAAGTAAATGGAAGAAAATTATAAGCTTTATCGCGTTCGTGAATTGGCGGATGGCGACGAAGATTTTGTCAATGCTATCGCGGCAGCATTCTTGGAAGAAGTTCCTGAAGATGCGGCACGTCTTAAAAAAGCCGTGGCAGAAGCAGATTATTATACAACTTATCAGGCCGCACATAAAATGAAACCCACCATCGATTTGTTTGAGCTTGGTGTGTTGGATGATTTGATTACCGTTCAAGATTGGGGGAAAGATGAG
>JBDTKP010000056.1:0-5808 GCA_039935255.1 Gelidibacter sp.
TCATTTATGGCAACGACAATCCCGAGTTTCTTCTAGAGGAAGAGGAAGGCGCAGATTTCAACTTTAAGTTTACAAACTGTTTGATTAAATTTAAGGACAGTAATAATAAATACGCCGCTGATCCTAATTATAATTTCGACAACTCCACTTTATACACCAATGTGGTATTTAATGAAGATCCTGATTTCGCGGATACGAAAAAAAGTAAGTTAATCATAGGAAACAAATCTGCAGCTATTAATGTGATTGGAAACAACCCCTTTTCAAACCAATTACCTTTTGATATTTTAAATGTTTCGCGATCAGCTTCACCAGACTTAGGAGCTTATCAGCATGTTCTTTTTGACCAATAAATAATTATAGCCGAATAAGCTTATCAATCTCATGAGGACGAAGGATCTTTCAGTTTTATAAATCCTGAAAGGTCACATCTGAATCAGAACTTTTTCATTTTTAAAAATGAAAAAATCCGATGCTTTCCCCACCAATAATGATGCTTTCATCAGACAACTAAAAGAAAATAATAAGAAAAAAAAAGACCTCACAGATTTAAAAACCTGTGAGGTCTGATATAAAATTATATTTTAAGTCAATTAAGAAAACAAAGGCTTCCCTTTCATCATCTCATTCACTTTTTCGCCAATAGCCTCTAATTTGGTTTCATCATCACGATTGTTAAGAACCTCATCGATTAACCCAACAATGGTATCCATATCAGCTTCTTTTAAACCTCTTGTTGTAACAGCAGGAGTTCCGATTCTGATACCCGAAGTTACAAATGGTGATTTATCATCGAAAGGCACCATATTTTTATTAACCGTAATATCTGCTTTCCCTAAAGCTTCTTCAGCTTCTTTACCGGTGATATTTTTATTTCTCAAATCAATCAACATCATATGATTATCCGTTCCACCAGAAATAATATGATAATCTCTAGCTACAAACGCTTTCGCCATAGCAGCAGCGTTATTTTTAACCTGCAACATATAATGCATAAATTCATCGGTCAAAGCCTCACCAAATGCAATGGCCTTAGCAGCAATAATATGCATCAATGGACCACCTTGATTCCCCGGAAAAACACCGGAATCTAGAACAGAAGACATCATTCTTAAACTCCCTTTTGGAGTTTTCAGTCCGAATGGGTTTTCAAAATCTTCGCCCATCATAATCATTCCTCCTCTCGGACCTCTTAAAGTTTTATGTGTTGTTGTAGTTACGATATGACAATGCGGTATTGGGTCATTTAGAATGCCCTTAGCAATCAATCCTGCGGGATGCGAAATATCAGCCATCAACACAGCGCCAACTTTATCAGCAACTTCTCTGAATGCCTTAAAGTCCATATCACGCGAATAGGCTGAAGCACCAGCAATGATCATTTTAGGTTTTTCCTTTTTAGCGGTATCTTCTAACTTATCATAATCAATCAACCCTGTAGCCTTATCCACCCCGTAAAAAGAAGGATCATACAATTTCCCTGAAAAATTCACTGGAGAACCATGAGTTAAATGCCCACCATGAGACAAATCAAATCCAAGAATTTTATCTCCAGGTTTTAAACACATAGAATAGACTGCAGTATTGGCCTGACTTCCTGAATGGGGCTGTACGTTGACGTAGTCTGCACCAAACAAAGCTTTCGCATTGTCAATGGCAATTTTTTCAACCTCATCTACTACTTCACAACCGCCATAATAACGTCTTCCGGGATAACCTTCGGCGTATTTATTTGTTAAAACTGATCCTGCGGCTTCCATTACTTGATTGCTCACAAAGTTTTCGGAGGCAATAAGTTCTAAACCATTTAATTGTCTTTCTTTCTCAGCTTCTATAAGCTCAAATATTTGTTGGTCGCGTTTCATAAAGAGTACATTTTCATTCCCTCTAATAAAGGAATCTATTGATTAATATAAGTTTTTCCCAAAAATACTAAATACAATAGTTATTTAGCTTAAAAATCGATTTTTTCATCCCAAGAAGTTTGATTCTGAACTTGATCAAGAGCAATATAATTTTAAGTGTATTTTTCGTTTTAACTTAAAAATAATATGTAGGTTTGAATACATTTAATAAAAACTAATTAATAAAAACAGTATGTCCTTATCAGCAAATAATCCCGATAGAACATCGTGGCTTCACGTGGGGAAGAACTCTGACTTTCCAATACAAAACATCCCTTTTGGTGTTTTTTTAACCCGTGATGACATCATTACTATTGGCACACGAATTGGCGACACAGCAATCGATCTTGGCGCCCTTCATCAATTAGGGTATTTTGATGGCATTCCACTCACTGACGATATCTTTCTCCAAGACACTTTAAATGATTTTATCGCTGACGGCCGCAAAACATGGCGCGCCGTAAGGAATAGAATTGCTGAAATATTTGACAGTAAAAACACCACCTTAAAAAACAATATCAAAGACAAGGAAATTGTCTGTTTTAGATTGGATGAAATAGAAATGCAATTGCCTATTCATATTGGCGATTACACTGATTTTTACTCAAGCAGGGAACATGCCACTAATGTTGGCACCATGTTTAGAGATCCAGAAAATGCGCTCATGCCCAATTGGCTACACATTCCAGTTGGATACCACGGTCGCAGTTCTTCCATTATCCCATCAGGTATTCCTATCCACAGACCTCAAGGTCAAACCTTACCAAATGGGGCAACGGAACCTGTTTTTGGACCTTCCAAATTGCTCGACTTTGAATTGGAGATGGCCTTTATTACCACGGATGCCAACGATTTGGGAGAGTCAATCCCAGTAAACGAAGCAGAAGAATATATTTTTGGGTTGGTTCTTTTTAATGATTGGTCTGCTCGTGACATTCAAAAATGGGAATATGTGCCTTTAGGCCCCTTCTTAGCAAAAAGTTTTGCGTCTTCGATGTCACCTTGGATTGTAACTCTTGATGCTTTGGAACCTTTTAAAGTAGCCAGCCCAAAACCTATAAAACCACTTTTACCCTATTTACAATCGAAAGGAAAAAAGGGTTATGATATCAGTTTAGAAGTGGCGATACGTCCAAAAGACGCCAAAGAAACTATTGTAAGCAGGTCCAACTTTAAGTACATGTATTGGAATATGTCACAACAGCTGGCACACCATACCGTTAATGGATGTCCTATAAACTCTGGCGATATGATGGGAAGTGGCACCATTTCTGGACCTACTGAAGATTCTTACGGATCGATGTTGGAATTGACTTGGGGGGGCAAGAATCCTATAAAAATGAAAGATGGTACAGAACGTAAATTCATCAACGATTATGACACCGTGATCATGCGCGGCCATTGTGAAAAAGATGGGACTAGAATTGGGTTTGGTGAAGTGTCAACGCAGTTGCTACCGATTTATAACCAAAAAAATAAAATTTGAGCACTAGAAGCTTGAAGTTGAAAGTACGAAGATGGTGTTCACTAATTTTCGTACTTTTCTTTTTTTATAGACCTATCTCCCTTAAAATACATGTTTCATAAGCTCTACTTTTCATGATTGGCATCTATTTTGGAATCCTTAACTTTAACAACTTAACCTTGAAATTATGAAAATAAAATTACTCTTCACAGTATTTATTTTAATGCTTGTTTCGTGCAGCGGTAAAAAGAGCATTGAGAAATCGCTTCATTCTGGTAATTACGATCAAGCTATTGAAGATGCATTAAGGAAACTAGAAACCAACAAAAACAAAGAGCGCAAGCAGGATTATGTTATCATGCTTCAAAACGCTTATGAAAAAGCAGTAGATCGTGATTTGAGAGACATCGAGCATCTCAAAAAAGATGGTAATCCAGAGCACTACAAAAATATTTACGAGATTTATCTCAACTTAAATGCTCGTCAAGAAGCCATTAAACCTGTGTTGCCATTAAAAATCGGAAATAAACCAATGCGTTTAGACTTTAAAGATTATACAAATGCCATTGTTGAGTCACGCAACGCAGTTTCTGATTATATGTATCGTAACTCATTGCAGCTTTTGAAATCCAATTACAAACAAGATATAAAAGAGGCATATCACACGTTTCAGTATGTTGATCAGATTAGTCCTAAGTATAAAGACGTTCGGAATTTAATGCAGGAAGCCCATAATCGTGGGACTGACTATGTGATTGTAACTATCGAAAACCAAACGAAACAAGTGATCCCAAGGCGCCTGGAAGATGATTTATTGAATTTTGACACTTACGGATTGGATCAGTTTTGGATGGTCTATCATGCGAAACCTAATGCTAGGATAAAATATGATTACGCAATGTCCTTACAGTTAAAACGCATTAATATTTCCCCAGAAAAATCAAATGAAAAACAATTGTTGAGAGAAAAACAAATTGTTGATGGCTGGAAATATCAAAAGGATAGAAAAGGAAACGTGGCAAAGGACAGTTTGGGTAACGACATAAAAATTGATAACATCATTGAGGTAAAAGCACGCTATTTTGAATACCACCAGTTCAAATCTACCCAAGTGCTTGCCGATGTGGTTTATGTCGATCTGAAAACCAATCAAACTTTAGATGTGTTTCCAATTAACAGCGAGTTTGTCTTTGAACACATTTATGCAACAGTAAAAGGTGACGAACGAGCGTTGAATGAAGCAGACCTTAATTTATTACGCAACAGGCGCATCCGTTTCCCATCTAATGAAGACATGGTTTATGACACTGGCGAAGACTTAAAAATGAAGTTAAAACAGATAATTAGTTCTTATACAATGCGGAATTAAAATGAAAAAATCCCAAACAGCATTTGGGAGTTTTTTTTGAAACTTTCGTTAATAATGCAATATCGACATTGAATTAATTTATTTTTAATGCAATTGTACACTTCAGAAGTATTTCATTCAACTAATTCTTTTTTTAAATATTGTAAAATGTTTTCATCTTTTTGACAAGTTCTACGGAATTTTCCGAACTTAAGATATACTTTTTTTCTTTGGTTGTAATTCTTAACATCTGCTTTCTGTCTTTGACAAGGCTCACAGAATCATCCATCGTATTTCCGATGAAACCAAAAACACCTTTACTTCCGTAGGTCAAGGTCAAATTGGAGTATGCCAATTCATGAACTTCAAGGATATCTGACTTAGGGATTTTTATCTGTCCGATATTTTTCTTTAAAACAATACCGTCTTCTTCTAGAATGATCTCATCCAATGAGTTTGAATAAAAATAGGTCATGATTCCCACAAACAACATGGGCAAAATAACACGACCAAATATTCCGAAATCCGTATCAATTGCAATTAAACCAATCATAACCAATATTAGCAAAGCCACCACGCTTAACGTAGCAATTTTGACAAACGCAGAACTTTTGCTTTGGTAAACATTCATGTTCATAACCTTTTAGTTTTACTACTTAAAGGTAGCTTATAAAATGAACTTTCCTAACTCCATATTATTAATTCCACTATGACTGGCATAAGCCACTACTACCCCATTTTTAATCACTAACAACTGTGGCGATTCATGCATTACCTGAAATTTTTCCGCAATTTCGCCAGAAATAGCTCTATAGTTCAACAAATCTAAATAATAAAGATCTGCTTCACTTTCTGAAAGTCGATAGCTTTTTTTAAATTGATTCATAACCATTCTGCTTACCCCGCAACGCGTCGAATGTTTAAAAATGATTTGTGTTTTGGTTTTTGATCGTTCCACAATCTCATCCAATTGCTCAATTGTGGTCAAATTAATCCAAGGTGTTGCGTCTTCCTGTTTAGATTCGCCTGAATCGGTTGAAGCACCAAATAACTTATTAAATAGTCCCATTGTATTTTTGTTTTTAATTTTT